>NZ_JARAVM010000103.1:0-583 GCF_033792735.1 Streptomyces sp. PA03-3a | reverse complement strand
CCAGTCCCCGGCCACCTCGGCAATCTGGTTCAGTGCTGCGCGCAGTGTCTCGACCACGAACTCCAGCCGGTTCAGGTCCCTGGTCACGGCCAGCACATGAGTGGCGTCCGTGCGCTGCCGCTTGCCCGCCTTGACCAGACCCGCCTCCCCGGCGGCCCGCAGCACCGTGTCGAACACCGCCCGG
Organism: Streptomyces sp. PA03-3a; assembly: GCF_033792735.1. Classification (NCBI taxonomy): domain Bacteria; kingdom Bacillati; phylum Actinomycetota; class Actinomycetes; order Kitasatosporales; family Streptomycetaceae; genus Streptomyces; species Streptomyces sp. PA03-3a. The sequence continues at coordinate 399 of NZ_JARAVM010000103.1, read as the reverse complement.
CCCGCGTCCGCCCCCGCGAGCCGGGCCCTGAACTCGCTGAGGACGCAGAAGTCGAACCCGGCGTCGGTCAGCTCCAGCGACAGGACGTACTTCCAGTCCAGCCTGGAACAGACCGCGTGCGCGGCCTGCCGGTCGGTCAACCCCACCGCAAACTGCAACACCGACACCAGCGCCAGTCGCGCCGGCGACACCACCGGCCGTCCCCGCACCGGGAACAACTCCCGAAATCGGCGTCGGCGAACACCGGACCGAGCGAGCCCCGCACCCGCATCGTCAAACACCCCTTCGGGAACACCGCGCGCGCCACCCGCACGGTCTCCTCCGGGATCTCCGCCAGCTCCACCCCACGCAACGACACGAACCCACCCCAGAAACACGACGACGGCCTGCACAACCCCA
>NZ_JARAVM010000074.1:0-17147 GCF_033792735.1 Streptomyces sp. PA03-3a | reverse complement strand
GCCCCGGGTGTCCGCGCCGCCGCCGGAGACCGCGGCGGCGGCCGGTCCCGGCGCGGGCTCGGCGGCCTCGGCGTGCAGCCGCCGCGTGGCCTCGGCGACGGAGGTACGGGGCTGGGCGGCGAGCCACGCAGCGACGAGCCGCAGCGCCGCGGGGTGGCCCCCGCACTCCTGGGCCAGGCCCTCCGCGGCCCGGGGGTCGTTGGTGATCCGCACCCGCCCCACGGCCTCGGCCAGCAGGTCGACGCACGCCGCCGGGTCGAGCCCGCCCAGGGTGCACGGGCGCACGTCGTGGACACCGGGCAGCGGCCCCTCGGCCGTGGCGACCAGCAGGTTCCCCGAGCCCTTGGGCATCAGGTCCAGCAGCTGCCGGGAGTCGACGACGTCGTCCAGGACGACGACGGCCTTGCGTCCGTTCAGCGCGGTGCGCAGCGCGGCGAGCAGTTCCTCGGGCTCCGCGGCCGGCTCGGCCTCGACGCCCATCGCGCGCAGCAGGGCGCGTGCGGAGTGCTCGGGCGGCACGGGACGGCCGTCGTTCTCGCTGAGCCGTACGTAGAACTGACCGCCGGGGTAGCGGTCGGCCACCTCGTGGGCGAGCCGTACGGCCAGCGCCGTGCGTCCCGAGCCGGGCCGGCCGGCCACGAGGAGCACCCGGCTCCCGTCGGGCGTCTGGCCGCGCAGGGCCGCCAGGCCCGGCCGGTCGATGTCGGCGCGCAGTTCCTCGAGCTCTCGGCGGCGGCCGAAGAATCCCGGCAGGCCGGGGGGCAACGTGCCGTGTGCCGTGGTCCGCGACGCCGGCTCCCGCGGGCCGTCGTCAGAGGCCGCCGCCGATGCGTCGGCGTCCAGCACGTGATCCGCCACGGGCCCACTCCCGTTCTCCTACGAACGGCATGAGCCTAGTTCACGGCGGGGGTCCAACCCCCCTACGCGACGCGGCGGATCCGGCCAATGATCACCCTCTCGGACGATCGGATGGTCAGACCGAACGGGTCACGCGGAGAACGGGCGCGCGGGCCACTCGGCCTCGGCCGGGCGCAGCGCCTCCAGGCCGTCACCGGCCCGGGCGGCCTGCAGCGAGAGCACGCCGACCACGAGGCAGTTGTTGTGCAGCTCCCCCGCGAGGACGCCGCGGACCAGCTCGTCCACCGGGACCCGGGCGAACTCCATGTCGGCCTCTTCCTCCGACACCTCGAAGCGGTCGCCCTCCACCTCGGACAGGCCCCGGGCCAGGAAGATCCGCACGGCCTCGTCGCAGCCGCCCGGCGTGGTGTACACGTCGGTGAGCACCCGCCAGTCCTCCGCCTTGACGTGCGCCTCCTCGTACAGCTCGCGCTGTGCGGCGTGCAGCGGGTTCTCACCGGGGACGTCGAGCAGCCCCGCGGGGATCTCCCAGAGCTTCATCCGCACCGGGTGGCGGTACTGCTTGAGGACCAGGACCCGGTCCCGGTCGTCGAGGGCGAGCACGGCCACCGAGCCGGGGTGGACCTGGTAGTCGCGCCGGGCCACGCTGCCGTCGGGCATGACGACGTCATCGGTGCGGACGCTGGTCTTCTTCCCGGTGAAGGGGGTGGCGGTGGCGGTGACCCGCCACTCCTCGGGACTGTCCTTCAGCATGGTGCCCTCCGTACGCGGTGCCGGGGCGGGCCGTACGCCGACCCGCCCCGGCAACCGTATCGATCAACCCTTGAGGCGCTCGACCGCGGCCGCGACCAGACCCGCGAACAGGGGGTGCGGGCGGGTCGGGCGCGACTTGAGCTCGGGGTGCGCCTGGGTGGCCACCAGGTAGGGGTGCACGTCGCGGGGGTACTCGACGTACTCGACCAGGGTGTTGTCCGGGGAGGTGCCGGAGAACTGCAGACCGGCCTTCTTCTCCAGCTCGCCGCGGTAGGCGTTGTTCACCTCGTAACGGTGGCGGTGCCGCTCCTCGACGTAGGGCTCGCCGCCGTAGACCTCGCGGACGATGGAGCCCTCGGCGAGCTTCGCCGGGTACAGGCCCAGCCGCATGGTGCCGCCGAGGTCGCCCTGGCCGGCGACGATGTCGAGCTGCTCGGCCATGGTGGAGATCACCGGGTGCGAGGTCGCCGGGTCGAACTCGGTGGAGTTGGCGTCCGGGATGCCGGCCAGGCTGCGGGCCGCCTCGATGACCACGCACTGCAGGCCGAGGCACAGGCCCAGCAGCGGGATGCGGTTCTCCCGGGCGTAGGTGATCGCCGAGACCTTGCCCTCCACGCCGCGGTCGCCGAAGCCGCCGGGCACGCAGACCGCGTCGACGTCCCCGAGCTGACGGGCCGCGCCGGCCGGGGTCTTGCAGTCGTCCGAGGTCACCCACTTGATGTTGACCTTGGCGTTGTTGGCGAAGCCGCCGGCGCGCAGCGCCTCGGTCACCGACAGGTAGGCGTCGGGCAGGTCGATGTACTTGCCGACGAGGGCGACCTTCACCTCGTGCTCGGGCTGGTGGACCCGGCCCAGCAGGTCGTCCCACTGCGTCCAGTCGACGTCCCTGAAGGGCAGGTTCAGCTTGCGGACGACGTACGCGTCCAGGCCCTCGGTGTGCAGCACCTTGGGGATGTCGTAGATCGACGGGGCGTCGATCGCGGCGACCACGGCCTCCTCGTCGACGTCGCACATCAGCGAGATCTTGCGCTTGATGGACGTCGGCACGTCGCGGTCGGCGCGCAGCACGATCGCGTCGGGCTGGATGCCGATGCTGCGCAGCGCCGCCACGGAGTGCTGGGTCGGCTTCGTCTTCAGCTCGCCGGAGGGGCCGATGTAGGGGAGCAGTGAGATGTGCATCACAAAGACGTTGTCCCGGCCGACCTCGTGCCGGACCTGCCGCACGGACTCCAGGAAGGGCAGCGACTCGATGTCGCCGACGGTGCCGCCGACCTCCGTGATCACCACGTCCACGTCCTCGGTCGCCATGCGCCGGATGCGGGACTTGATCTCGTTGGTGATGTGCGGGATGACCTGCACGGTGTCGCCGAGGTACTCGCCCCGCCGCTCCTTGGCGATCACCGAGGAGTAGACCTGGCCGGTCGTGACGTTGGCCGAGCCGGCGAGGTTCACGTCCAGGAAGCGCTCGTAGTGGCCGATGTCCAGGTCGGTCTCGGCGCCGTCGTCCGTGACGAACACCTCACCGTGCTGGAAGGGGTTCATCGTGCCCGGGTCCACGTTGAGGTACGGGTCGAGCTTCTGCATGGTGACGCGCAGACCCCGGGCCTTGAGCAGTGCGCCGAGGCTCGAGGCGGTCAGGCCCTTGCCGAGCGAGGAGGCGACACCCCCCGTGACGAAGAGGTGCTTGGTCGTCGTGGATTTGGGCGGCAGTGCCAACAGGGGGCTCCCGTGGTCGCGAGGTGGTGGTCGGGACGGCACCATGGTGGTGAAGAGGGGTGTCGTCGCGGCGGTTCAGTGGTTCAGGCCACCGGCCCACGGGCTACCAGGGTATCAGTGACGCGCACCAGACGGCGCGGACGGCTCTCTGCCGAAAATACGGTCACCGGGAGTTTGGTACGACAAAATGCACCCGACCGGCCCAGCGGGGCGGTCAGGTCTTCCGCACAGCCCGCGTTGACGTCGTATCCTGCTCGGACACATCGATTCGATGCGAGTGAACCGGCACGGCACTACCCCGCCCGCTCCCGGGAAAGAGCTCGTCGACAGATCCACAGACCGCAATCACCGCCCCAGTCCCAAGGGGCGCCGCCGTCGTTCGACTGGGAGACCTACGTGGCCGGGCGTATCGAGGATTACGCACTCATCGGCGATATGCAGACCGCCGCCCTGGTGTGCCGGGACGGCACGGTCGACTGGCTGTGCCTGCCCCGCTTCGACTCCCCCGCGATCTTCGCGGGCCTGCTCGGCACGGAGGAGCACGGCTACTGGCGGCTCGGCCCCGCCCACGCGAACGGCACCCCTTCCCCGGCCGCCACCCGGCGCCGCTACCGGGGCGACTCCCTGGTGCTGGAGTCCGAGTGGGACACCCCCCGCGGCACGGTCCGCGTGATCGACTTCATGCCGCCGCGTGACGGCGCCCCCCAGCTGATCCGGATCGTCGAGGGTGTCAGCGGACGGGTCCCGATGCGGTCCGCGCTGCGCATGCGCTTCAGTTACGGCTGGGTCGTGCCCTGGGTGCACAAGGTGGGCGAGCGCACCGTCGCCGTCGCCGGCCCCGACTCCGTCTGGCACGACACCGATGTCGAGACGTACGGCAAGGACCTCACCACGTACGCCGACTTCACGGTGTCGCCCGGCGACCGCATCGCCTTCACCATCAGCTGGCAGCCCTCGCACAAGGAGCCGCCCCCGCTCGCCGAGCCCGAGGCGTCGCTGGAGGCCACCGAGGACTTCTGGCGCGAGTGGGTCGCCCAGTGCACCTACCACGGCCCCTACCGGGACGCCGTGGTCCGCTCCCTGATCACGCTCAAGGCCCTGACGTACGGGCCGACCGGCGGCATCGTCGCCGCCCCCACCACCTCGCTGCCCGAGGACATCGGCGGCGTCCGCAACTGGGACTACCGCTTCACCTGGCTGCGCGACGCGGCGATCACCCTGTCCTCCCTGCTGCGCACCGGCTACCGCGACGAGGCCCGCGCCTGGCGCGAGTGGCTGCTGCGCGCGGTCGCGGGCGACCCGGAGAACCTGCAGATCATGTACGGCATCGCCGGTGAGCGCGAGCTCGGCGAGACCGAGCTGGACTGGCTGCCCGGCTACGAGGGCTCGATCCCGGTGCGGGTCGGCAACGGCGCGGCCCACCAACTGCAGCTCGACGTCTACGGCGAGGTCACCGAGGCCCTGCACCTGGCGCACATGACCGGCCTGGCCCGCAACGACTACGCCTCGCTGCTGCAGATCCGGCTCATCCAGTACCTGGAGGACCACTGGGACGAGCCGGACGAGGGCATCTGGGAGGTCCGCGGCCCGCGCCGGCACTTCGTCCACTCCAAGGTCATGGCCTGGGTCGCCGTCGACCGCACCGTCAAGCTCATCGAGTCCGGCGAGGTCGACGGCCCGCTGGAGCGCTGGCGCGAGCTGCGCGACGAGATCCACCGCGACGTGTGCGACAAGGGCTACGACAAGGAACGCAACACCTTCACGCAGTCCTACGGCTCGCGCGAGCTGGACGCCTCGCTGCTGCTCATCCCGCAGGTGGGCTTCCTGCCGCCGGACGACAAGCGCGTGATCGGCACCATCGAGGCGATCCAGCGGGAGCTGTCCACCGAGGACGGCTTCGTGCTGCGCTACCCGACCGACGCCCCGCCCGGCGGCGAGAACCTGGACGGCCTGCCCGGTGACGAGGGAGCCTTCCTCGCCTGCTCGTTCTGGCTCGCCGACGACCTCGCCATGATCGGCCGGGTCGACGAGGCCCGCAGGCTCTTCGAGAAGCTGCTGGCGCTCCGCAATGACCTCGGCCTGCTGGCCGAGGAGTGGGACCCGCGGCTGCAGCGGCAGGTCGGCAACTTCCCGCAGGCCTTCAGCCACGTGCCGCTGATCGACACGGCGCTGCGGCTCACCGCGAGCGGCGCGTACGGCGGCTGACCACCGGGCCGTCGTCTGCGGCGGCCTTCAGCAGGACGTCAACTCGTCGTAGATGCTGAGCACTTGGGCGACCGTGTCATCCTCGGTCGGCCAAGTGGCGGCCTGCGCGGGGCCGGCCGCGGCCAGCCCCGCACGCCGTGCCGGGTCCCCCAGCAGACGCGTGACGGTGTCGGCGAGCGTCTTCGGATTCCCGTACGGCACCAGCACCGCCGCCTCGCCGACGAGTTCGGGCGTGCCACCGACGGAGGTCGCCACCAGCGGTGCCCCCGCGTGCAGCGCCTCCTGCGCGATCAGCGAGCGCCCCTCCCAGCGCGACGGCAGCACCACCACGTCGGCGGCGGCCAGGAGTTCGGGCACGTCGTCACGGCGGCCGAGCAGCCGCACCGGCAGCTCCTCGACGTCGATCCGCTCCTGGAGCTCCTCACGCAGCGAGCCCTCGCCCGCGACGACCAGCAGCGGCGCCGGGGCCGCTCCCGCCCAGCCGTGGGCCGCGTCCAGCAGCAGGTGGTACCCCTTGCGCGGCTCCAGACGGCCCACGGCGAGCAGCAACGGCCGCTCGCCCACGGCGAACTCGTCCCGGGTCTTCTGCCGGCGCCGCTCCGCCTCCGCCACCGCCTCCACGGACGGCGCGACCCGCGGCGGCGCCGGCACCCCGATCGGCCCGAGCCGGGCGTCCCGGGCCCCGGCCGAACGGGCCCGGTCCACCAGGTCCGACGACGCGCCCAGCACGACCGCCGCCGCCCGCGCCACCCGGCGCTCCAGCAGCCTCAGCAACCGGCCCCGCGCCCCCTCGGCCAGCACCGCGCCGTGCCAGGTCACCACGAGCGGCGTACGGCGCCCGCTGAGCGCCATCGTGGCGAGCAGTCCGGCCCGCAGCCCGTGCGCGTGCACCACGTCCGCGCCGGCGCACGCCGCCCGCAGCGCCGTGACCACGGCCGCGTCGGCCCTCGGCTGCGAGCGCCGTGTGATCTCGACGGGCGCGAACCGCGCCCCCGCGGACCCGAATCCGTACCGCTCCTCCGCCTCGCCCGGCCCGCAGACCGTCACCTGCACGCCGCGCGCCACCAACCCACCCGCCACGGAGGCGACATGGGCCCGCGCCGTCTCGCCCAGCACGTGGACGGCGTGCAGCTGCCCGTGCAAGGGGCTCGGTGAACTGCTCACGCGGGGTAGGGCTCCTGACTCGGCATCGTGCGGAGGGCGGCGGGTCTGCTCCCTCAAGGATGCCAGGCCGATAGGCCATCCAGGGAGCGATGCCCCACCCCCACCCGGCCACACGTACGCGGGACCACCCTTACGAGTGCCCCCACTCCCCCATCACGCCGACCCCGCAGCCGCAAGCCGGGGTACCCGCCGTCGGGCGTGGCACGCGCGGGCGCGTCCCGGACGGCGGTGCCTGCGGCGCCCGGCGGAAAGCCTCTCCCGGGGGCGAACCGCACCAGCGCGTCACCCGGCCCACGACCCCGGCCGGCGCGCCGCCGGGCGCAGCGGGCGGGGCCGCACGCCCCGTACCGCGGCCCCGGCGCGCGTCAGCGTGCTTCGCGGGCGGCGGCCAGCAGTTCCTCGGCGTGGGCGCGGCCGAGTTCCGAGTCCTCCAGGCCGGCGAGCATCCGGGAGAGCTCCCGCACGCGCTCCTCGCCCTCCAGGACGCGCACCCCGCTGCGCGTGACGGACCCGTCGTTGGTCTTCTCGACCAGCAGTTGCCGGTCCGCGAACGCGGCCACCTGCGGCAGGTGCGTGACGACCACGACCTGCGCGGTCCGCGCCAGGCGCGCCAGGCGCCGGCCGACCTCGACGGCCGCCTTGCCGCCGACGCCCGCGTCGACCTCGTCGAACAGATACGTCGGCACTGGGTCCGACCCGGCGAAGACGACCTCGACGGCGAGCATCACACGGGACAGCTCACCTCCGGACGCGCCCTTGGCGATGGGCCGGGGCGGAGCGCCGGGGTGGGGTGCGAGCTGCAGCTCGACCTCGTCCGCGCCGGTCGCGCCGAAGGCGACCCGGCGGCCGCCGACCTCGATGCCCTCCGCGTCCTCCGTCTGCCGGAGGGCGACGCCGACGCGGGCGTGCGGCATCGCGAGCTGTGCGAGTTCCGCCGTGACGGCCGCGGCGAAGCGTTCCGCCGCCTCCGCGCGCGCGTCGGTGAGTGCCTGGCCGAGGTCGCCGAGCTCCGCGCGCAGCGCGTCGCGCTCCGCCGTCAGCTCCGCGATCCGCTCGTCGTCGCCGTCCAGCTCGCCCAGCCGGGCCGCGCCCTGCTCGGCCCACGCCAGGACGGCGTCGATGGTGTCCCCGTACTTGCGGGTGAGGTGGGCGAGGACGGCCCGCCGCTCCTCCACGGCCGCCAGCCGCCGCGGATCGGCGTCCAGGTCGTCGGCGTACCCGGCGAGCTCACCGGCGACGTCGCCGAGGAGGATGCCGATCTCGCCGATCCGGTCGGAGAGCGCGGCCAGCGCCGGGTCGTGGGAGCGGACGGCCTCCAGGGCGCGCTGGGCGCCCGCGACCAGCATCCCGGCGTCCACACCCTCCGGGTCCTCGGGATTCCCCGCGAGCGCGGCGTGCGCCAGGGCCGCGGCCGACGCGAGCGCCTCGGCGTGGCCGAGACGTTCCGCCTCGGCGGCCAGGTCGGCGTCCTCGCCGGGCAGCGGTTCGGCGGCCGCGACCTCCTCCAGGCCGAAGCGCAGTAGGTCCGCCTCCTGGGCCCGCTCGCGGGCCCGCGTGGTCAGCTCGTCCAGCTCGCCCGCGACCTCGCGCACACGCCGGTAGGCGGCCGCGTACTTGGCCAGCGGCACGGCGACGGCGTCGCCCGCGTACCGGTCCAGTGCCTCCCGCTGGCGGGCCGGCCGCAGCAGGCCCTGCTGGTCGGTCTGGCCGTGGACGGCCACCAGTTCGTCCGCCAGCTCGCCCAGCAGCCCCACGGGGACCGTGCGCCCGCCCACGAAGGCCCTGGAACGGCCCTCCGCGGAGACGGTACGGCTGATCAGCAGCGCACCGTCGTCCAGCTCGGCGCCCGCCTCCTCGGCCCGCACGGCGGCGCGCGCGCCCGCACCCAAGGTGATCCGTCCCTCGACGGACGCCGATTTCGTCCCGATCCGGACCAGACCGGGATCGGCACGACCGCCCAGCAGCAACCCGAGGCTCGTGACGACCATGGTCTTGCCCGCGCCGGTCTCACCGGTCACCGCCGTGAAGCCGGGCGACAGCTCCACCACGGCGTCCTCGATGACTCCCAGCGACCGGATCCGCATTTCCTCCAACACGGATACGACCATACGAGGTTTGCGGGCCGCCGCGCGACGGGCCTCACCCCTGAGGGGAAACTCAGTGCGGCGCGCCCCGCCAGCCCGCCACCGGCAGCGCGAACTTCGCGACCAGCCGATCAGTGAAGGAAGCGTGGTGGAGCCGCGCCAGCCGGACCGGCACCGCCCCCCGCCGGACCTCCACACGGGCCCCGGCCGGCAGGTCCACCGAGCGCCGCCCGTCGCACCACAGCACGCCGTGCGGGGTCTTCGGCTGCACCTCCACCGCCAGCACCGACCTCGGCGAGGTCACCAGCGGCTTGGCGAAGAGGGCGTGCGCGCTGATCGGCACCATCAGCAGCGCCTCGACCTCGGGCCAGACCACCGGCCCGCCGGCCGAGAAGGCGTACGCGGTCGAGCCGGTCGGGGTCGCCATCACCACCCCGTCGCCGCCGAAGCGGGAGACCGGACGGCCGTCGACCTCGGTGACGACCTCCAGCAGCCGCTCGCGCGCCTGCTTCTCCACCGACGCCTCGTTCAGCGCCCAGTCGGTGTGGACGACCCGGCCGTCGTTGCGCACCAGGACGTCGATCGTCATGCGCTCCTCGACCTCGTAGTCGCGGGTGACCACGCGGTCGACGACCTTGTCCAGGTCGTCGCGCTCGGCCTCCGCCAGGAAGCCGACCCGGCCCAGGTTGACCCCCAGCATCGGCACCCCGGAGGCCCGCGCGAACTCCGCGCCCCGCAGCAGCGTGCCGTCACCGCCCAGGACGATGATCAGCTCGCAGTCCGCGACGGTCTCCGGGCCGATCTCCTGCACCCGCTGCACCGCGCCGTTGCCCGGCAGCGTCAGGTCCTCGGCCTCCTCGGCCAGCACCCGGACCCCGATGCCGCAGCGCCGCAGTCCCTGGACCACCCGTTCGGCGCTGCGGATGGCCGCCGGCCGCCCGGTGTGCGCGAGCAGGAAGACGGTGCGGCCGGACGTCCCGGGCACCTCGTGTGTCTCGTGCGTCTCACTCAACGGGGCCCCTCCGCCACAGCGCGGTCGACATCCGCCGGGTCGAGCTCGGGCGCCCCGGCGCGCAGCCACAGAAAGTACTCCACATTCCCCGACGGTCCCGGCAACGGGCTCGCGGTCACGCCCAGCACCCCCAGTCCCAGTGCGGCCGCCTGCCCGGCGACCTGTCGTACGGCCTCGGCGCGCAGCTGAGGGCTGCGGACGACACCGCCGCTGCCCAGTCGCTCCTTGCCCACCTCGAACTGCGGCTTGACCATCAGGACCAGGTCCGCGTCAGGCGCGGCGCAGCGTACGAGCGCGGGCAGGACGAGCCCGAGCGGGATGAAGGACAGGTCGCCGACGACAAGGTCCACCGGCTGGTCGTCGATCTGCTCGAGCGTCAACTCGCGGACGTTGGTACGGTCCTTCACGGTGACGCGTTCATCGCTCTGCAGCGACCACGCGAGCTGCCCGTAGCCGACGTCGACCGCGACGACGCGCGCCGCGCCGTTGCGCAGCAGGACGTCGGTGAAGCCGCCCGTGGACGCCCCGGCGTCCAGCGCACGGCGCCCCTCCACCCGCAGCCCCAGCGGCACGAACGCCGCCAGCGCCCCCGCCAGCTTGTGCCCACCGCGGGACACGTAGTCCGGGTCCGAGGCGTCCTCTGCCACGACGAGCGCGGCGCTGGTCTCCACCTGCGTCGCGGACTTCGTCGCGGTCGTCCCGCCCACGGTCACCCGGCCGTCGGCGATCAGCTGCCCGGCGTGCTCCCGCGAGCGGGCGAGGTTCCGGCGCACCAGCTCGGCGTCGAGTCGGCGTCGTGCCACGTGAGGTTCAGCTCCTGTTGTCGTCGTCGAGTCTCGTGAGCGTGTCGCGCAGCCCACGGTGTACATCCTCGTACACCTCGACGTGGTCCTCGGTGGGAAGCAGGTCGGCATCCTGCAGGCGGACAAGGACGGCGTCCACCTCGGTATTCCCCGTGGCGTCCAGGACGACGCCCAGTGGGCGCGGCCCGGCGTCGCCGACCGCCTCCGCCGGGGCCGGCGCCCCGGCGGCCGTCCCGGCCCCTGCCGCGGCTTCCGGTCCGGGCGCGGGGACCACGCCCTCGAGCCCGGTCTCAGTCACGTCCCTTCGCCTCCTGCGAGCGCGCCGCCGTCTTCTTCGCGGGCGCGGCCTTCCTGGCCGGGGCGGCCGTCTTGGCCGTGGACTTCGTGGCGGCCGTCTTCTTCGCGGGCGCGGGCGCGGAGGTGCGGGACGCCGCCGCGGTCTTCTTGGCGGGGGCGGTGGCCGGGGTGGCCTTCTTCGCCGCGGGTGCCGTCTTCTTCGCCGGCGTGGCCGCGGCGGTCTTCCTGGCCGCGGGCGCGGCCTTCTTCGCCGTGGAGCCGGTGCCGGTGCCGGAGGCCGCCGCCTTCTTCGCCGGGGCCGCGGTCCTCGCCGGGGCCGCCTTCTTGGCGGGGGCGGTCTTCCTGGCGGCAGGCGCCGCCTTCTTCGGCGCGGGTGCCTTGGCCGGGGCCGCGTTCTTGCGCGCGACCGGGACGGCCCCCGCACCCGCGGTCCCGACCGGCTCCTGAGCCGCGGGCGCCTCGGACGCCTCGGACGCCTCGGACGCCGTCGGAGGGTGCGCCGGCGCGGCGTTCTTGCGCGCCACCGGGGTGACCCCAGCGGCGCCCGTCGGTTCGGGCTTCCGCGCCGGCTTCCTCCCGGGTGCGGGCGCGGACGCCGGCGCCTGCCCGTCGACCGGTGCGTGCTCCACCGGCGGCTGCGGCGGCACGTACATGCCCGGGTCCGGCTCGTCGTCCGTCACGTCGGCCCAGGCCGGCTCACGGTCGTCGTCCTCCAGGTTGCGGATGCGGCGTTCCAGGGCCTCCAGGACGACACCGACCTTGGTCACCTCGTCCGCGAGCCGCCCGACCCGGCTCATCGCCTTGTCGATCTCCTCCCGGATGAGCCCCACGAGCAGGTCGCGGTTGGCCCGTCCGGATGCCATCAGCTCGTCCGCGAGCGTCTGCACCTCGGGCGGGATCCGCTCGCCGATGCTCCGCTGGACCGCGTCGACGTCTATCCCGGTCTGGTCGAGCAGTTCCTTCGCCGCACCGACCGCCCGTCGCCGGGTGGCCTCGGTCAGGCCGCCCGCGATCTGCAGACAGGTCCGCAACGCGTCCCGCATACGCCCTCACTCCTCGCCTTCGCCAGTTCACCAGACTTCGTTGCTCACGACGCTACCGCCTATGGCGCCGCATCTCCCCGACGGTCCACTGCGGTACGGTCGATCAGCACCAGCAAGAGACGACGTCCGAACGGGAGACGCACAGCCCATGGCGACCATCGAGGAGTGCCGCAGCGCGCTCGAGCGGCTGTCCGAGAACCTCGCCGGGGCCGAGGGCGACCTGCACAGCGCGGCCGCGCTCGACCGCTCGCTCAGCTGCCGCATCACCGATCTCGACGTCACCTTCGTGGGACGTCTCGTGGACGGCCGCATCCAGGACGTCGTCACCGTGCAGGGCCTGCCGGCCGAACGCGCCGAGATAAGGCTCACCATGGCCGGAGACGACCTCGTCGCGCTCGTCGACGGCAGGCTGCACTTCGCGAAGGCCTGGGGCGGCGGCAGGGTCAAGCTGGAGGCGGGCTTCCGCGACCTGCTGCGGCTGCGCAAGCTCCTCTAGCTAGAGCCCCAGCCGGTCCAGCGCCTTCCCCGCGTCCAGGTCGCAGGAGCCGTCCCCGGCCCGGGTCCAGGCCGCCGCGCACAGCGCCCGCAGCCCGTCCATGGGTTCGCCTTCGTCGTCGTCACGGTGCAGCACCAGCGCCCCGTCGCCCACCGAGGCGGTCCAGCCCCCGCAGCGGTAGGCGCCCTCACCGGCGTCCTCGACTTCGGGCTGCGAGGTGAGCAGGCCGCGCAGGTCCGCGTCCACATAGGTGGGCCGGTGCTCGGGCGGGGCGGCGAGCAGCAGCGCGGCGGTGGTGACCCCGGTGAGCACCAGCAGCGAGTCGACGCCGCCCGCGTGGGCGCCCTCGATATCCGTGTCGAGCCGGTCGCCGACCACCAGCGGCCGCCGCGCGCCGGTCCTGATCACCGTCTCGCGGTGCATGGGCGGCAGCGGCTTGCCCGCGATCTGCGGGTCGCCGCCCGTCGCGATGCGGACGACCTCGACGAGCGCGCCGTTCCCCGGTGCCGTGCCGCGCGCGGTCGGGATGGTCAGGTCGGTGTTGGACGCGAACCACGGCACACCGCGGTTGACCGCGTACGCGGCCTCGGCGAGCTGCCCCCACCCCACCTCCGGCGAGTATCCCTGCACCACCGCTGCGGGGTCGTCGTCGGCCGAGTCGACCGGCTGGAGCCCGCGTTCGCGCAAGGCCTCCAGGAGTCCCTCGCCGCCGATCGCGAGCACCCGCGCACCTGCCGGGACCTGATCCGCGATCAGCCGGGCCACCGCCTGGGCGGAGGTGATGACCTCGCCGGCCTCGGCCGGCACGCCGAGCCGCGTCAGGTGCTCCGCGACGGTCCGTGGGGTACGGGCGGCGTTGTTGGTCACGTATGCCAGGCGCAGGCCGTGCTCCCGCGCCACGCCGAGCGATTCGACGGCGTGCGCGATCGCGTCACCACCCGCATAGACCACTCCGTCGAGGTCGAGCAGAGCCGTGTCGTACGCCTGGTCAAGAGGCCTTTCACTGCCGGCCGGGCCGGTCCGGGGGTTCATCGGGCGGTCGCTCCTCGTATGTCGTCGATCACTCGGCGCACTTCGCGGACATGACCCGCGTAGCATGCCCGGATGAACAATTCCGGACCCGCTGTACGGGGCTTGCGGCTGGCGCCGTTCCGCGCGCTCCGCTACGTCCCCGAGCGGGTCGGCAGCCTGGCCGCGGTCACCTCGCCACCGTACGACGTCGTCGTCCGGCCCGAGGGGCAGCGGCACCTGGAGACAGCCGACCCGCACAACGTCGTGCGGCTCATCCTGCCCACCGCCGAGCCCCCGGACGGCCGGCACCGCAAGGCCGCCTGGGCGCTGTTCCAATGGCAGGAGGAGGGCGTCCTGGCCCTCGACCCCAAGCCCGCCCTGTACGTGTACGAGCAGCGCGAGGGTGATCACGTGCAGCGCGGCCTCATCGGCGCACTGCGGCTGACCCCGCCCGAGGAGCGGATCGTGCTGCCGCACGAGGACGTGATGCCCGGCCCGGTCGCCGACCGCGCGGCTCTCATGCGCGCCACGGCCGCCAACCTCGAACCGCTGCTGCTGGCGTACCAGGGCGACGACGGGGAAGCGGCCGAGGTCGTCGAACGCACCGTCGCGGACCCGCCCTTGCTGGCCACGACGACCGAGGACGGCATCCACCACCGGCTGTGGGCGATCACCGATCCTCAGGCGATCGCGGCGGTCGACGCCGATCTGTCCCGGCACCAGGCCGTCATCGCCGACGGCCACCACCGCTGGGCCACCTACCTGCTGCTGCAGGCCGAGCACGAGGCCCCGAGCCCGTGGGACTACGGCCTGGTGCTGCTGGTCGACACCACCCGCTACCCGCTGCGGGTCCGCGCCATCCACCGCGTGCTGCCGCAACTGCCCGTCGCGCGGGCCGTCGAGGCGGTCCGCGAGGCTTTCCGCGTACAGGAGTTGCCGGGACCCCTGCCGGAGGCCCTTGCCGCCCTGGAGGCCGCGGCCGCCGAGGGGAACGCGTTCCTGCTCACCGGCGACGGCCGCTTCCACCTCCTGGACCGGCCGGACCCCGAGGCCCTCGCGCGGGCCGTCCCGGCGGACCGCCCCGACGAGTGGCGGCAACTGGACGCCACCGTGCTGCACAGCCTGCTCCTCGACCGGATCTGGGAAGTGCCCGACGCCCCCGAGCACATCCACTACATCCACGACACGGAGGCCGCGGTCGAGCACGCCGAGCAGTTCGGCGGCACCGCCGTGCTCATCCACCCCGTGCGAGAGAGCGTCGTCCACGACCTCGCCAAGCAGGGCGTGACGATGCCGCGCAAGTCGACGTCGTTCGGCCCGAAACCGGCGACCGGCCTGGTGCTGCGCAGCCTGGAGCTCGACGGCACCTCCGCCTGACCCCGCACAACACGAAGGGCGGCATCCGCGTCATGCGGATGCCGCCCTTCGTCACCGGCTATCAGCCCTCGGTGTTCTTGGAGGGCTCCTTGAACGGGTCGTCGAGGAACGCCGTCGGGTCGGCCTCGTCGGTCAGGTCGACGTCCGGCTCCCCGGCGTCACCGGCCTCGCGGTCCTTGCGGCCCTCGTCGTCGCCGGCCTCGCCCTCAGCGGCCTCGGTGACCTCGTCATCCGGGGCGTTCCCGCCGTCCACGCTGTCCGCGCCGTCCGCGACGCCGTCGCGATCCTCCGCGGCGGCCTCATCCGCCGCCGGCTGCTCGTCGTCGGCGTCGTCCAGCGCGTCCACGAAGGCCACGCCGTCCAGCTGCGCCAGCCGGTCGGACGCGTCCGTGCTGCCGCTCTGGTCGGCCTCCAGCGACTTGGCGAACCACTCGCGCGCCTCGTCCTCACGACCCGCCGCGAGCAGGGCGTCGGCGTACGCGTAGCGCAGCCGCGCCGTCCACGGGTGCACGGCGTTGGACGCCAGCTCGGGGCTCTGCAGGGTGACGACGGCGGCGTCGTTCTGGCCCATGTCACGCCGGGCACCGGCGGCCACCAGGCGCATCTCCACCTGACCCGCGCGGTCCAGCTTGTGCACCTCGGAAGCACCCGCCATCTCCAGCGCGCGCTCCGGACGCCCCATGCCGCGCTCGCAGTCCGCCATGACCGGCCACAGGTCGACCGTGCCCGTCATCCGGCGGCAGGCGCGGAACTCGGCCAGCGCCTCGGCATACCGCTCCGTCGCGTACGAGGCGAACCCGGCCGCCTCACGCACGGCGGCGACCCGGGACGCGAGTCGCAGCGCGACCCTGGAGTAGCCGTACGCCAGGTCGGCGTCCTCGTCCAGCAGCCGCGCCACCATGACGAGGTTCCGCGCGACGTCCTCGGCGAGCGTCTTCGGCAGGCTCATCAGCTCCTGACGCACGCTGGGGTCGATCTCCTGGCCCGTGACGTCGTCCGGGATCGGCAGCCGCTTGACAGGCTCCCGCTCCTCACGGCGCTCGTCGCGGCCCCGGGTGTCCTCGAACCGCCCACGCCCCTGCACGTACGGCCGGCGGCCGCCCTGGCCCCGATCGTCCTCACGACGCGGGCCGCGGGGACGCTCGTCGCGGCGGTCGTCGCGGCGGTAGCCGCCACGGTCGTCGTCCCGCCGCGGCCCACGGGGCGGGCCGTCACGGCGGTCGTCGCGCGGACGATCGTCACGGGGGCGGTCGTAGCGCGGCCGGTCGTCACGACGGAACCCACCGCGGTCGTCACGGGGACGGTCATCGCGCGGACGGTCCTCACGAGGACGGTCGTAGCGGGGACGATCGTCACGACGGAACCCACCGCGGTCGTCACGACGATCCTCACGCGGTCGGTCGAAGCGGGGACGATCGTCACGGGGGCGGTCGTAGCGCGGCCGGTCGTCACGACGGAACCCACCGCGGTCGTCACGACGGTCGTCACGGGGACGATCCTCACGGGGACGGTCGTAGCGCGGCCGGTCGTCACGACGGAACCCACCGCGGTCGTCACGACGGTCGTCACGGGGACGATCCTCACGCGGTCGGTCGAAGCGGGGGCGGTCCTCCCGAGGACGGTCAGAACGCGGGCGGTCATCGCGACGGAACCCACCACGGTCGTCACGGGGACGATCCTCACGCGGTCGGTCGAAGCGGGGACGGTCCTCACGGGGACGGTCAGAACGCGGACGATCGTCACGACGGAACCCACCACGGTCGTCACGACGGTCGTCACGGGGACGGTCGTAGCGCGGGCGGTCGTCACGGCGGAATCCACCGCGGTCGTCACGGGGACGGTCATCGCGCGGGCGGTCCTCACGGGGACGGTCAGAACGCGGACGGTCATCGCGACGGTAGCCGCCGCGGTCATCACGCCGGTCGTCGCGACCCCGGTCCTCGTACCGCCCCCGCGGACGGTCGTCGGGCCGGCGGTAACCACCGCCGGCACGGTCGCCTTCGCGCCGGGGGCCGCCGCTGCGGTTTTCACCCCGGTCGCCGCCCTGGCGCGGAGCGCGCCGCTCAGGCCGATCCGGCCGTTCCTCGGGCGAGTTGGACATCGACGTGACTCCTGTCGTTCGTACTGCTGTAGTGCCAGTCTCTCGTACCCGTCCGCGAGTTGCGCACCACGCCAAAAACAAAAAGACCCTCGGTCCCAGCGCTTTGGCCAGGACCGAGGGTCCATAAAGATTGTTCGGCGGCGTCCTACTCTCCCACAGGGTCCCCCCTGCAGTACCATCGGCGCTGAAAGGCTTAGCTTCCGGGTTCGGAATGTAACCGGGCGTTT
>NZ_JARAVM010000073.1:0-17334 GCF_033792735.1 Streptomyces sp. PA03-3a | reverse complement strand
CGGGTCCGCTGGCTGGTCGCGGCCGCCGCCGACGCCCAGGCCGCCGGGGACACGCGGCGGGCGCGCGGCCTGATGCGCCGGGCCGGAGCCCAGGGCGGACCGGCACCGGGCGGGGCACCGGGCGCGCTGGTCCGGGGCGAGATCGAACTGCGGGACGGGGTGCCCGCCGTGGCCTGCCGCGACCTGACCGCCGCGGTCGGCGGCTTCCCCGCCGACCGGCGCGCACCGGCCGTACGGGCCCTGATGCTGGCCGGCGAGGCGGGGTGCCTGACGGGCGACTTCGCCGCGTTCTTCGGCCTCGCCGACCGTGCCGGCGCCCTGCGCCGCAGCGACGACCCACCGGAACAGCGACTGGTCTTCGACCACTTCGCGGGGCTCGCGGCGACCTTCCGGGGCCGGCACGACCACGCGCAGTGGGCGCTGCGCCGGGTGGTCCGGATCGCCGAGACGCTGGCGGACCCGGAGTCCGCGATCTGGGCCGCCCAGGCCGCGTACACCCTCGGGGACGCACCGAGGGCGCTGGGCCTCGCGGCCTCGGCCGTGCACCGGGCGCGGCAGCAGGGGGCGGACGCGCTGGTGCCGGCGGCCCTGGTCTACGAGGCCCTGTGCGCGCTGGCGCTCGACCGGTACGCCGCCGCCGGGGCCGCCGCCGAGGAGGGACTGCGGCTCTCGGAGGCGACCGGCCAGCGCAACCTCGCCGTGGACCACCTCTCGGTGCTGGCGCTGCTCGCCGCGCTGCAGGGCGACAGCGCCACCGCGGGGCTGCGGTTGGCGGCCGCCGAACGCGCCGTCGCCGTACGGGGGCTGGGCCGTCCCGGGGCCTTCAACTGCTGGGTGTCCGCCTGCGCGGACCTCGCCGCGGACCGGCCCGCCGACGCGCTGTCCCGCTTCGCCCGTATGCGCGGCGGCGCGGGCCAGGTGAATCTGGCGGTCCGCGGGATGGCGGCGCCCCACTTCGTCGAGGCGGCGGTCCGCTGCGGGCAGCGGGCGAAGGCCGCGGGGGCGCTGCGCGCGTACGAGCACTGGGCGACGGCGAGCCGCAGCAGCGTCCGGCTGGCGCTGGCGCACCGCTGCCACGGGCTGCTGGCGGAGGACGACGCGAGCGCCGTGGACCACTTCCGGGAGGCGCTGCGGCTCCACCAAGGAGACGACACCGTCCTGGAGATGGCCAAGACGGAGCTGTTCTACGCCTCCAGGCTGCGACGCACCCGCCGTCCCGGCGAGGCCCGCGGCCTGCTGCGGGACGCGGTGTCCGTGTTCCGACAGTTCGACGCCCGCCCCTGGGCGGAACGGGCCGCGGCCGAACTGCGCGCCGCCGGTGACCGGGTGGGCCCGGTGGACCGCGAGCCCGGCGGCCGCCGGGAGCTGACGGCGCAGCAGACGAGGATCTGCGAGCTGGTGGCGCAGGGCGCCACCAATCGCGAGATCGCCGATCTGCTGCTGCTCAGCACGCGGACGGTCGAGTACCACCTGCGGAACATCTTCAGCCGGCTCGGGGTGCGCTCGCGCGTCGAGCTGGCGTCGCTGTTCCGCTGAGCGGGGCGGGGCCGCCGGGCACCGGCGCACGACGACCGCCGGACGGCCGGCGACCGCCGGCGTCCGGTGTCAGTGGACGTGGTGTGGCGCGCCGGTCAGGCGACCGCGAACCAGACCACGGCGGCGATCACGACGACGGCCGCGATGACGCCGACGATCAGCCCGGTCTTGTTGCCGCCCGCGGCCTGGACCTGGGCGGGCTCCTCGTCGACGAAGGCGCGGAACATCTGCGTGTTGCCGGCCGGGTCGTAGTTGTTGTCAGGGGTAGTCATGGGGCAGGACCCTAGCGAAGTCGTGTCGGGCAGGTCACCCCAGGTCCGCCGTTGACGAGGGAACAGCCGGGGAATACCGCTTGTCGCCGCCGCGTCCAAGTCCACATGGCACTCATCGGCAACTCTGATCTCGACGTCTCCCCCCTCTGTCTCGGCGGCAACGTCTTCGGCTGGACCGCGGACGAGGCGACCTCCTTCGAGGTGCTGGACTCCTTCGCGGAGGCGGGCGGCAACTTCGTCGACACCGCGGACGTGTACTCGGCGTGGGTCCCGGGCCACAGCGGCGGGGAGTCCGAGACCGTGATCGGCTCCTGGCTCGCCAAGCGCGGCCGCCGCGACGACGTCCTCGTCGCCACCAAGGTCGGCTCCCACCCCGACTTCAAGGGCCTGAAGGCCGCGACGGTCAAGGCCGCAGCGGAGGAGTCGCTGCGCCGGCTGGGCACCGACCGGATCGACCTCTACTACACGCACTACGACGACCCCGAGACCCCGGTCGAGGAGATCGTCACCGCTCTGGACGGGCTGGTCCGCGAGGGCAAGGTCCGCCACGTCGCGGCCTCCAACATCAGCCCCGAGCGGCTGGCGGCCTCGCTGGAGTTCGCCGACCGCGAGGGCCTGACCAAGTACGTTGCGCTGCAGCAGCACTACAACCTGGTGGAGCGGGAGCAGTACGAGGGTCCGCTGCGCGAGGTCGTCCAGGCGCACGGTCTCGCCTCCGTGCCGTACTTCGGTCTGGCCCGGGGCTTCCTCACCGGCAAGTACCGGCCCGGCGTCACGGTGGACAGCCCCCGGGCGGAGGGCGCGGGCGCCTACCTGGGGTCGGAGCGCGGGCCGCGGGTGCTGGCCGCGCTGGACGAGGTCGCGGCCGCGCACGGCGTGGAGCCGGCGAGCGTCGCGCTGGCCTGGCTGCGGTCGCAGCCGACCGTCGTGGCGCCGATCGCCAGCGCCCGTACGCCCGGGCAGCTGTCCGCGCTGCTGGCGTCGATGGCCCTGGAGCTGACCGCCGCGGAGCTGGATCAGCTCACGAAGGCATCTGTCTGATCTGAACTGCGGCTTTCATTCCGACGACCCGCCTCCTCGGCCGGAGGCGGGTCGTTCCTTTTGGAGGTTTTTACCCGAAAGAATTTGCCTGCAGCAACCAAACGTTTCTAAGGTTGCTTGAGGCAACCAACAAGAGTCGGGAAGCGAGGCGCCATGGCGACGCAGGAGCAGTTCGCGGAGCTCGCGAGCCAGCTGCGCGCGATCCCGGTGGTCGCCCGCGAACTCAGCCGGGCCTGTCCACCGCAGTGCCCGCCGGCGTCGCTCGGCGTGCTCTCGGTGATCAGCCGCCACGGCGAGCTGCGGATGAGCCGGCTGGCCGAGCTGCTGGAGGTCGACATGTCCGTCACCAGCAGACACGTGTCCCACCTCGCCGAGCGCGGCTGGATCGACCGGCTGCCCGACCCGCACGACAAGCGGTCGCGGTTGCTGCGTCTGACCCCCGGCGGCGCGGACATGCTGCGCGCCGCCCAGGACCGGGTCGCCGAGGCGCTGGCCCACCACCTGAGGGACTGGCCGGACGAGGACGTCACCGAGTTCTCCCGGCTGCTGGACCGGCTGCGCAGGGACTTCGCCGCCGACTGCCGCCCCCGTACACACTCCACGACGTGAAGAGGATGACGATGGCAACAACCGCACCACCGACCGGTGTGCGGGGGACCGATGCCCACGCAGGACACGCGGCCCCCATGTCGCACCGGCAGATCGTACGAGCCCTGACAGGGCTGATCCTCGGCTTGTTCGTGGCGATCCTGTCGTCCACGATCGTCTCCAACGCCCTGCCGAGGATCATCTCCGATCTGCACGGCGGGCAGAGTGCCTACACCTGGGTCGTCACCGCGGCCCTGCTCTCCACCACCGCCACCACGCCGCTGTGGGGCAAGCTCTCGGACCTGTTCAGCAAGAAGCTGCTGGTCCAGCTGGCGCTGGTGATCTACGTGGTGGGCTCGCTGGTCGCGGGTCTGTCGCAGAACGCCGGCATGCTCATCGCCTGCCGTGTCGTCCAGGGCATAGGCGCCGGCGGTCTGACCGCGCTGACCCAGGTCATCATGGCCGCGATGATCTCCCCGCGCGAGCGCGGCCGGTACAGCGGCTACCTCGGTGCGGCCTTCGCCCTCGGCACCGTCGGCGGCCCGCTGCTCGGCGGCGTCATCGTCGACACCGACTGGCTCGGCTGGCGCTGGTGCTTCTACGTCGGCGTGCCCTTCGCGATCATCGCGCTGATCGTGCTGCAGAAGACCCTGCACCTGCCGGTCGCCAGGCGCCGGGTCAAGGTCGACTGGGCGGGTGCCTTCTTCGTCACCGCCGCCGTCAGCCTGCTGCTGGTCTGGGTCACCTTCGCCGGCGACAAGTACGACTGGATCTCCTGGCAGACCTACGCCATGACCGCGGGCGCGCTGCTGCTCGTCCTGGTCTTCGTCCTGGTCGAGTCCCGCGCGAGCGAGCCGATCATGCCGCTGCGGCTGTTCCGCAACAAGACCATCAGCCTGACCTCGGTCGCCTCGATGTTCGTCGGCACCGGGATGTTCGGCAGCACGGTCTTCCTCAGCCAGTACTTCCAGCTGGCGCGGGGCGAGTCGCCGACGATGTCCGGCGTCATGACCATCCCGCTGATCGCCGGCCTGTTCCTCTCCTCCACCGTCTCCGGCCTGATCATCACCCGCACCGGCCGCTGGAAGGCGTTCCTGGTCTCCGGCGGGGTACTGCTCACCGGCGGCCTCGCCCTGCTGGGCTCGATGCGCTCCGACACCCCGTACTGGCACCTGGCGCTCTACATGGCGCTGCTGGGCCTCGGCGTCGGCATGATGCTGCAGAACCTGGTGCTGGCCGTGCAGAACCAGGTGGGCGCCGCCGACCTCGGTGCCGCCAGTTCCGTCGTCACCTTCTTCCGCACCCTCGGTGGCGCGATCGGCGTCTCCGCGCTGGGCGCGGTGCTCGGCAACCGCGTGACGCACTACGTCGCGGACGGCCTGGCGGCCCTGGGCGTGAAGTCCGGCGGCGAGTCCGCCGGCGGCATTCCCGACCTGGCCACGCTGCCCGCGCCGATCCGCCACGTCGTGGAGAGCGCGTACGGCCACGGCGCCGGCGACGTCTTCCTGGTCGCGGCCCCCGTGGCGTTCCTCGCGCTGCTGCTGGTGATCTTCATCAAGGAAGTGCCGCTCAAGACCGCGAGCGGTCTGCAGCAGGCGGCCGGTGTCCCCGGCCACGCCGAGCAGACCCCGGCCGTACCGGCCCAGGCCTCCGCGGCCGAGACCCTCGCCGAGACCGCGGCCGAGACCGCCGAGGCGGTCAGCGTGGCCGCGCCGGTGATCCCCCTGCCGGCCGAGGGCACCGCGATCCACGGCCAGGTGCGCGGCTCCGAGGGCGCGGGCGTCGAACGGGCCACGCTCACCCTGATCTCGCTCACCGGCCGCCAGCTCGGCCGCGCCTCCACCCGCGCGGACGGCGGCTACGAGCTGATCGCACCCGGCGCCGGCTCGTACGTCCTCATCGCCGCCGCCGACGGCCACCAGCCGCAGGCCTCCACCGTGGTGGTCGGCGAGGAGCCCGTCCCGTACGACGTGGTCCTGGCCGGCACCAGCGGGCTCACCGGCACGGTGGTCGCCGAGGCGACCGGCATACCCGTCGCGGGCGCCATGGTCGTGGTGACCGACGTGCGCGGCGAGGTCCTGGCCACCGGCGGCACCGGCGCCGACGGCGCCTTCGGCTTCGAGGACCTGCCGGCGGGCGACTTCACCCTGGCCGTCAACGCCGCCGGCTACCGGCCGGCCGCGCTGCCGGTCGAGGTCGCGGGCAACGGCCCGACCCACGTCGAGGTCCCGCTCCGCGCCGGAGCCCGCCTGCAGGGCACCGTGCTCGGCGGCACCGCGCGGACGCCGCTCCCGGAGGCCCGCGTCACGCTGATCGACGCGGCCGGGAACGTGGTGGCGACCGCCACCACCGGCTCCGACGGGGCGTACGCCTTCGGCGACCTGGACGCCGGCGAGTACTCGCTGGTCGCAAGCGGCTACCCGCCGGTGGCCACCCAGGTCACCGTCGGCAACGGCGCCGCGACCGGCCCCGAGGCCGGCTTCGACGTCGAGCTGAACCACCCCGAGGGGTGAACCATCGGCCGGTCCGTGCGCCGCGGAGACGCACGGGCCGGTGGACGGGGGACGAACGGGCCCGGCCGGACGGCCGGGCAGGGGACGGCCAGGACCGTCCGGACCGGGCCCGGCCGGGGGAACACACCGAAGGCGAGCGAGGTACATGAACACGACGGCAGGAGCCGGGCTGCGCGGGCGGATCCGGACGAAGGACGGCTGGGCGGTGCCGCACGCCGTGGTCACCGTCACCGACATGACCGGGCAGCAGATCGCGCGGGAGCCCGCGGACGCCGAGGGCGCCGTGCGCACCGCCGCGTTGGCCCCCGGCGCGTACACCGTGATCGTGACGGCCGTGGGCTACCGCCCGGCCGCCGCGACGGCACTGGTGACGGCCTCCGGCTCGGCGGACCTCGGGACACTGCTGCTGGACCGCGCGGGCGGCCTCGAACTGCCGCCGCCCGGACCGTGGACGATCGACCCGGCGCACTCCGAGGTCGGCGCGGTCGCCCAGCACCTGGGCCTGTCCAGCGTGCACGGCCGCTTCAGGACCTTCGCGGGCCGGATCGACGTCGCGGAGCAGCCGCTCGCCTCGTCCGTCGAGGCCGTGATCGACGCGGCGTCGATCGACACGGGGAACGCCACCCGCGACGAGCACCTGCGCTCCGCCGACTTCCTCGACGTCCGCGAACACCCGGCCGTCACCTACCGCAGCACCTCGCTGGAGCCGGCCGGCGGCGACCGGTGGACCGTCCACGGGGAGCTGACGATGCGCGGGGTCACCCGCCCCGTCGACCTGGACCTGGCCTGCCTGGGCACCGGCCCGGACCCCTGGGGCGGCGTGCGCGCCGCCTTCCGCGCCACGGCGGAACTGCGCCGCGAGGACTTCGCGATGAACTGGAACCAGGTCGTCCGGGCCGGCATCGCCACCATGGGGACGACGCTCAGGATCACCCTCGACATCCAGGCGGTCCAGGGGACGGCCCTCCCCGCCGTATGACCGCGGGACGCATAGGCTGCCGTCCATGGCTGCCAACATCGCGACCAACACCAGCGTCCAGCTCGATCAGCTGCTGGAATTCGTACGACCGCGCCACCGCGCCCTTCTGCTGACCACCCGCGCCGACGGACGCCCCCAGGGCTCCCCCGTCACCTGCGGGGTCGACGACGCGGGGCGCCTGGTCGTCTCGACGTACCCCGAACGCGCCAAGGCCCGCAACGTCCGCCGCGACCCGCGGGCCTCGGTCATCGTCCTGTCGGACGAGTGGGACGGCCCCTGGGTGCAGGTCGACGGCACCGCCGAGGTCATCGACTCCCCCGACTCCGTCGAGCCCCTGGTGGAGTACTACCGCAACATCGCGGGCGAGCACCCGGACTGGGACGAGTACCGCGCGGCCATGGTCAGGCAGGGCAAGTCCCTGGTCCGCGTGACCCCCGAGCACTGGGGCCCCATCGCCACGGGCGGCTTCCCGGCGCGGCTGGCCCCCAAGGACTAGAGGCGGCCCCGGCACGAGCGGCTCACACCGCCTCGCCCGGTTTGATCAGGTAGCCGGCGCCGCGCCGGGTGTGGATCATCGGGGGCCGGCCCGCGTCGATCTTCTTGCGCAGGTAGGAGATGTAGAGCTCGACGACGTTGGCCTGGCCCCCGAAGTCGTAGGACCAGACGCGGTCGAGGATCTGCGCCTTGCTCAGCACCCGGCGCGGATTGCGCATCAGGTACCGCAGCAGCTCGAACTCGGTCGCCGTGAGGTGGACGCCCTGGCCGCCGCGGCTGACCTCGTGGCTGTCCTCGTCGAGTACGAGGTCGCCCACGACCAGCAGCGAGTCCTGGCGGACGGCGGCCGCCCCGGCCCGGCGCAGCAGTCCGCGCAGCCGGGCCACGACCTCCTCCAGACCGAACGGCTTGGTGACGAAGTCGTCCCCGCCCGCGGTGAGGCCCGCGATGCGGTCCTCGACGGCGTCCTTGGCGGTGACGAACAGCGCGGGCACGCCGGGCAGCTCGCGGCGCAGGCGGGCCAGGACCGCGGGCCCGTCCATGTCGGGGAGCACGACGTCGAGGACCACGGCGTCCGGTCGCAGCTCGCGCGCGGTGCGCAGCGCCTCGGAGCCGGTGTGTTCGGTGGTGACGTCCCAACCCTCGTAGCGCAGGGCCATGGAGAGCAGGTCGGCGAGGTCGTTCTCGTCGTCGACGACGAGCACCCGGACAGGTGAGCCGTCGGGGCGCGTGAGGCCGGCGGCGGGGGAGGGAGACGCGGTCATGCCCGCATCCTGTGCGCCGTCCCTGAGAACGCCCTTTCCGCCGTCTGTGATTTCCCTCAGAATCGCCTGCCTCTCGCGGGGACTGCCGCGAGAGGCGGGCACACCACCCTGACGCGCCGCCGGGCGGGGAATGCGCGGGCCGCGGACCGCGTTTTACTACCAGGGACGTCGAACTTCCTCGGACTTCACACGGACTTCGTGGCGGGAGAAGACCCATGAGCGACAGCCGGACGCCGGCGATCGGACGATACGGCCTGTGGAGCGCCGGGCTGCGCGACCCCGACCCGGCCCGGGCGGCCGAACTGGCCGAGACCGCGGCCGAACTGGAGGAACTGGGGTACGGCGCCCTGTGGCTCGGCGGCAGCAGCGGCGTCGAGCACGCGGCCCCCCTGATCGCGGCCACCTCCTCGATCACCGTCGCGACCGGCATCCTCAGCATCTGGCAGTACGAGGCCGGGGACGCCGCCGCCCGCCAGGCCGCGCTCGAGGCGGCCCACCCCGGGCGCTTCCTGCTGGGGATCGGCGTGAGCCACGCCCGCCTCGTCGAGCAGTACAAGCGCCCGTACGCCGCGATGACCGCCTATCTCGACGCGCTGGACGCCGCCGGTGCGCCGGCCGACCAGCGGGTGCTCGCCGCGCTGGGCCCGCGGATGCTGGAACTCGCCCGCGACCGCTCGGCGGGCGCCCACCCGTACCTGGTCACCGTCGAGCACACCGCCGAGGCCCGCGCCACGCTGGGCGAAGGACCGCTGCTGGCACCGGAGTTCACGGTCGTCCTGGAGAGCGACCCGACGCGGGCCCGCGAGACCGCCAGGGAGATGCTCGCGTTCTACCTGACGCTCCCCAACTACACGGGCAACTGGCTGCGCCTGGGCTTCGACGAGGACGACCTCGCCGACGGGGGCAGCGACCGGCTGGTCGACGCGCTCTTCGGCTGGGGCGACGAGGAGCGGGTCCGGCAGCGGATCGACGCCTTCCTCGACGCGGGCGCCGACCACGTCGCCGTCCAGGTACTGGCCTCGGGTGAGGACGGGTCCGGACTGCCGCGCGAACAGTGGCGCCGGCTGGCGGAGGCGCTGAAGCCCGCCGGTCACTGACGGTCCGCCCGGAGGCAACCGGCGGCATCCCAGCGAACAGGAACGCAACGCTCCGCTCAAAGGCGTTCAGCGCCCGGCCACCCCACGGGGCCGGGCGTATGTTCGGCCCCATGGACAGCGGCACCGTGCCCCGCACCGTCCCGGTCGACCGCATGGCGTCCGGCGACCACGCCTGCCTGGGCTTCCAGGACGAGGACGACCGCTGGGAGATCCGCGCCGCCTTCACCGCGATCGGCCTGGCCCGCGGCGAACGCGTGCTGCTCCTCACCGGCCCCGGCACACCCCCGGACGAGGCCGTCACCCACCTCACCGCGCGAGGGATCCGGGCAGCCGACGCGTTACGTCACGGCGCGCTCGTCATCACCCCCGCGGTCCCCGGCTACGACACGGCCGCCGCCTGGACCGCGCTGACGAACGCCGCCCACGGACAGGGCTTCTCGGGCCTGCGCGCCGCCGGTGACATGTCCTGGGCACTGGGTCCCGGCCTCGACAGCGACCGCCTGCTCGGCCACGAGACCGCCATGACCCCGGTGCTGGCGGGCCTCGGCCTCACCGCCATCTGCGAGTACGACGAGCGGCGCTGCGCGGCCTCGCTCCTCGGCAGGGTCCGGGCCGCCCACCCGGTCTGCGTCCGCCCGCGCCACGGCTCCCTGCGCGCGGAGCACACAGGCCGCACCCTCGCCCTCCGCGGCGACGCCGACCTCGCCACCCGCGACGACTTCGAACTGGCCGTCCGTCACGCCTTCGCGGCGCCCTCCGGCCCGCCGACCCGGGTCGACCTCACCCGGCTGTCCTTCATCGACGCCCGCTGCGCATCCGTCCTGATCCGCCACGCGGCGTCCCTCGGCCCCGCCGACCGCGTCACCATCCGCTGCCCGCGACTGCACGCGCGCACCCTGCGGCTGTGCGGCGCGGCCGAGGTCCCCCAGCTCCTCCTCGAGGAGAGCTGAACCCTCGGCCCGGTGTCAGGCCTGCTGGGCCGCCCAGAACTCGTCCCACGAGATCTTGCCGTCGCCGTTGGCGTCGACGGCCCTGATGACGCTCTGCGCCACGGTCTCGGTCACGTTGAAGTCCCCGAGCTGCGCCATCACGCTCTTGTACTCGCCGGCCGTGATGAGCCCGTCCCCGTCGACATCGAATCGCGTGAACGCCTTCTTGGCCGCCTCGATGTCCGCCATCGTGACCACCCCTCCATGTGTGTACTCGGTCCTGACTGCGCACACCCTAGCCGCCGCGACGTCCCCGCCGGCGGGCGGGCGGAGGTGGATCACGGCGGCCGCCGGCCCGCCGCCCGCAGCGCGCCGGGCACCTTCGCCGTCGCCTCGGGGCGACCGCCCCGCACCTGCGCCACCACCGCTCCGGCTCATGACGCGTCCGGGCCGCGACCCCTGACTCCGAGTGACGCGGAAGCATCCGCGCGCTCGTGGTGCACGACGCGACAGGCCCCCGGGTGATCCCGGGGGCCGGAGACGACGAAGCTGTCCCCGTCGGATTCGATCATCCAGGGGAATACCGCGTCGTCCGCGGGGAGGTCATAGCGCTCCTGCAGCACCGCGAATTCGACCTCGGTCGCCCGCCGAAGGTGAATACCCCTCTCGTAGACGGGCTTGAGCAGCATGAGTTCCACGTGGCCGAAGTACAGCTCGACGCAGGCGTATTGTCGACCGCGATGGCATCGCTGCGCAGCAGCAGCACCCGGTGCGACGGCCCGAAGCTGACCACGCGGAACAGTAGCCCCTCGCGTACAAAGTCGGTCGTCAGGTTGCTGCGCCCAGTCCCGCAGGGGAATGTCCTTCATCGCTGTCGCATTGGAGGCGAGCACTACAGCGGGAAGCATTGTCGCCGGTGGCCTCGGCGCGGTCTCCGCAGGCTTGGCCGGGTACGCCGGCAAGACGTTCGTCCGGTCACAGGAAGCAGCGGCGATTCGTCTTCGGTCGTATTTCGATCGGCCGTTGGAGTTCTCTATGTACCTTGCTGCCGAAAGGCTCGTGACCGATGCCGATCTGGCCCCCGAGCAACGGCGCGAAGTCTTGATAGCCATCGCTCAGGCCATGGTCGCCCCGCTGGCTGCTCCGGCACCTGCCCACAGGGAGCAGCCGACAGTGCTGGTCCCCCCGTCGCGCAATGGTGTTGCTTCCGCGTGACGGCGGCCCCCACCTGTGCCGGGTGGGGGCCGCCGTCGTGTGCTCGGTCAGGGAACCGTGACTGCTGTGCCGGGCAAACCGCGGGTGCGGTCTGCCCAGGCGTATGTCCGACGCGAGCCAGGCCGGTCCGGAGCAGGTTGCACGGGGCCGGCGAGGGCGTTCACGAGCGGATCAGAAGGCAGTGGCGCCATCCAGCGCCCACCAGGTGCCGTTGCCGAGGTCGACCTTGCGCAGGCCACCGGTGGCGAGCCCCTGGTACTGGTAGAGCGAGGAGCCGTCGGACGCTTCCAGGTCGGGTCGCCCGTCTCCGGAGGTGTCGCCGACGCCGAGGATGTGGTCCATCGAGTTCCAGCCGCCGGTGCCGATGAGCTTGCGTGCGCCGAGAGTCCGGGTCGAGGTTCCGGGGTAGAGCCACAGCTTCCCTGTGGCCTTCTCCCTGGCAACGAGGTCAGCCCGGCCATCGCCGGTCATGTCACCAGCGCCGACGAGGGCGTTCATGCCGTTCCAGCCGCCGTTGCCGATGAGCTTGCGCGTGCCGAGGCCTCCACTGCTGGTACCCGGATAGAGCCACAGTTTGCCGGTGGCCTTCTCTGCGCCGAGAAGGTCGGAGCGGCCGTCGCCGGTCAGGTCGCCGAACGCCGCGAGCCGGCCCATGGAGTTCCAGCCGCCGTTGCCGATGAGCTTGCGCGTGCCGAGCCCTCCGCTGCCGGTGCCCGGGTACAGCCACAGTTTGCCGGTGGCCTTTTCGCTGGCGATCACGTCCTCGTGACCGTCACGACTGAAGTCGCCGTGCCTCACGAGGGCGTTCATGGCGTTCCAGCCGCCGTTGCCGATGAGGCGCCCGGTGCCGTTGCCGGGCATGAGCCACAGGCGCCCGGCCTCATCACGCAGTACCGCGTCCGCGCGCCGGTCGCCGTTCATGTCGCCGAACCCGAGCGCCTTCGGCGACGTCGCCGTCTCCCAGTAGGGATACGGGTCCGACTCGCACTCGCGCAGCGTGCGCACGAGCTTGATGGAACTGGTATTAGCCTCGGCGCCGTTCGTCGGATAGGACTGGTTAGGGGTATCCCATGAGTACCCGCCGGCCAAGTCGTAGTTCGGCTTGTCGTAGAAACAGACGTTGAATCCCGTGCGGTTGTACCGCGTCTGGATCTTGTTGTCCCAACTCCCCAGCGTGGGCATGCTCGTCTTCGTCTTGAACATCGAGCCCGTACCGTTGCTACTTGCCCAGCCACAGAAGTAGCCCTTGGGACAGTCACTGATCGCCGCCTGCGCGGGCGCCGCGCCGGCCCCGAGCAGCCCGAGCGATGCGAGCCCCAGCGTCGTGGCCAAAGCGGCCGCGCGCTGAAGCAGAGTCTTGCGCATAGTCCCCTCCCTCACGCGGCACGGAGAAGAACCTCAACGTGCCGCGCCAGGAAGATACCCCAGCCTACGAACAGCTGATCAAGCGCCCTGGAGGTGGTCACCGGCTTTGTGCCTCTTCGTCCACCAGTCGGCGACTTGACCGCTCCGAGTTCACCATCCTCGCGCCCCGTGGGGGTCGCTCCAGGTTGTGCGGGGCCCGGCCGGGGAGCCGGCCGGCCGGGGCGACTCAGGTGCGCGTCAGGCGCGAGGCGGGCGGCCTCGGCGCGGTCATACGCCTTGCCCCACGCGTTGCTACAGCAGTGCGGACGCGCCTTGCGGCGCAGCCACCGAGCATCGAGGAGGCCGCGTAATGGCCAAGCGCCGCGCGCCAACGGCGAAGGCACCATCACCAAGCGCAAGGACGGGCGCGATCACGCCGCTGCGTACGTCTACCGCCCCGACGGGACGCGCGTGAGGAAGTTCGTCTACGGCAAGACGCGGGAGGAGGTGAGCCACAAGCTCACCGAACTCAGGAGAAGACCAGGCAGGGCATCCCGGCCGCCACCTCTGCCATGGCGTTCGGCGACTACCTCACGTACTGGCTTGCCACCATCGCAGCCGGTCGGCTCAAGCCCGCCACGCTCAACAGCTACGGGGGGCTGAGTCGGCTCTACATCACCCCGGCGCTCGGCAAGAAGAGGCTCAACCGCCTCTCCCCGACCGATGTCCGGCTGTTCCTGGCCGAGTTCAAGAACGGGTGCCTCTGCTGCCTTCGTGGGGTCGACACCCCCAGGGAGAAGGGCGACCAGACGTGCTGTGCGGTCGGAAGGTGCTGCAAGCGGCACCCGTCCGCGAGGACGGTCCAGTACGTCCACGCGGTCCTGCGCTCCGCACTCCAGCAGGCGGTGCGAGACGTACTCATCGCCCGCAACGTCGCCAAGATCGTGGAGACACCGACGGTCACCCGCCAGGAAGTCCGTCCGTTGGACGGCGCCAAAGCCAAGATGCTGCTCAAGGCCGCACGCGACCACCGGCTCCACGGGCTGTGGCTGCGGCGGGGCGAGGTGCTGGGCCCCACGTGGGCGGATGTCGACCCACCAACGGTCAGCTCCGGGTCCGGCGCAATCTCCAGCGCATCAAGTGTGAGCTGATCTTCGGAACGCCGAAGACGATGTGCTCGGTGCGGACCGTCTCGCTCCCGAAGCGCTGTGTCGCCGCGCTCTCCGCCCACAAGGTCACGCAAGCCCAGGAGCGGACCGTGGCCGGCAACAAGTGGCGGCCCCTCCCGCAGCAGCCGAGCGGGCTGATCTTCACCACCGCCACGGGGCGGGCGACGGACCCCCGGGGCCCCAACAGAATGCTCACTGTCCTCTGTCGCAACGCCGAGATCCGTAGGGTCCGTGTGCACGACCTCCGGCACACGTGCGCGTCGCTGCTCCTGGCTCAGGGGGTCGACGCTCGGACCATCATGGAGACGCTCGGGCAGAGCACGATCACGATGACGCTCGACACCTACGCGCACGTCATGCACACGACCCTGCGGGCCGCAGCCGATCGCATGGACGACGCCCTCGGGCTGGACGAGGAGGACGGCGACGAAGACGCGGTGAGCCTCGCGGCCGGCTGAGACGCCGACCCGAACCACGTTGATGTCAGCCGCTGATGTCAGAAGGCCCCCGAGATGATCTCGGGGGCCTTCTGAGCTGTGTGCACTCGGCAGGATTCGAACCTGCAACCTTCTGATCCGTAGTCAGATGCTCTATCCGTTGAGCTACGAGTGCTTGTGCTTCCCGGCGTTTTCTTGCCGGTCGGCGTTGCGGGAACAACATTACATGACCCGCGCCGTGAGGTGAAATCCATTAGCTACACATGCACTGACCTGCGGAAACGCCACAACGGCGGTCCAGCGGAGGGTCCGGGAACGGCAGAAGCCCCGGCCGGGTGGCCGGGGCTTCTGTGAGGCGGAGGCGGAGGGATTTGAACCCTCGATGGGGGGTAAACCCCAAACCGCATTAGCAGTGCGGCGCCATAGACCGGACTAGGCGACGCCTCCTGGTGTACCCGCGCGAGCGGGTGTGTGCAGATGATGGCACAGCCCACCGGGCTGGGACCAATCGCTGACCAGATTACTAGGCCTCGTGCGGCCAGGGCAAAGGCGTTGCGGCGGGCGCCGGGGCGGCGCGCCCACGATCGGGTGGATTGGGAGGCGCGGGCCGCCGCGGGGAGGTAGGGACGGAGCATGCGATTGGCTCGTGTGCCCATGACCGCCGCGCTCGCGCTCGGCCTGCCGCTGACGGTGGCCGCGCCGGCCCTGGCCTGCCCTCCGGTGCCGGGAGCGCCGCCCGACGTACTGCGGGTGACCGTGGACGACGGGGGCGGCCGCCTGTCGGAGTTCGACCTGCGCTGCGACCCCGTCGGCGGGACCCACCCCGAGGCGTCAAAGGCGTGCGCCCGCCTGGAGCGGCTGGGCGGGCCCGTGGGCCCCTCGCCCCACGGCACGATGTGCACGATGATCTACAGCGGCCCGCAGCGGGCGACGGTGCGCGGCAGCTGGCGCGGCCGGCCCGTGGACGCCCGCTACGACCGCAGCAACGGCTGCGAGACGGCGCGCTGGCGGCAGATGGCCCCGGTGCTGCCCGCGCCCGCGGTCCGCGACGGGTCCGGTGACCTGGGCGTGTGAGTCGGGTGTGGGAGCTGCGGGGGTGACCGACACCACATCCGCACGCCTCGGACGCGAACACTACTCACGCGTACGGGACATGGGTATCCGGAGCCTCACTGCCAACCTCTGCCCGTACACTCGCTCTAGTGACATGCCCCCCGGTCGGCGGCAAGATGGGCCAGCACCGGTGGAAGCCCCTTCGCGGGTGGTGGCGCGGCGGCAAGTGCGGTTTTCAGGGAGGACGCGTCTCGTGAGCAGCAGGCCATCCCGAGGCGCTGCTCGCCTCGCGGCAATACTCGACGCGCTCCCCGACGCCCTGCTCCTGGTGAACGCCAACGGGACCGTCGTCAACGCCAATTCCATCGCCCTGGAGACCTTCGAGTCGCCGGGCACCGCCCTCGTGGGCCGCGGGCTGCTCGACCTCCTGCCGGCGTTCGACGCGCGTCGCATCCCCGGTTCGATGCGCCGCCCCGACGACGACGTGGGCCGCACCAAGCCGACCCGGATGATCGCCCGGCGGACCGACGGCAGTGAAATTCCGGTGGAGGTCACGAGCGCGAACCTCGACGACGCCCGCACACCCTTCGCCGAGACCTACAGCTACACCGGCGACGAGCTGCTGATGCTGGTCGTCCGGGACCTCACCGGGACGCTGGACACCGAGACCGAACTCGCCCGCCAGCAGCGCCAGACCGAGATGATCCTGCGCGCCGCCAGCGAGGGCGTGATCGGCGTCGACACCGACGGCAAGATCGTCCTGGTCAACCCCTCGGCCGCGCAGATCCTGGGCTTCCGGGCCACCGACCTCGGCGGGCAGGAGCTGCACCCTCTGGTGCACCACTCCCGTCCGGACGGAAGCCCGCTCCCGGCCGAGGAGACGCCGCTCTCCGAGACGCTGCGCTCCGGGCTGAAGCACCGGGTCCGCGGCCAGGTGCTGTGGCGCAAGGACGGGCGCTCGGTGCCGGTTGACCTGATCACGGCGCCGGTGCGGGAGGGCGAGCAGCTGGTCGGCGCGGTGATGACCTTCACCGACCGCACGCGCTTCGACGCGCTCGCCGCCCGCAACGCGCAACTGCAGTCGCTGCTCGGCGACGCCCTGCGCGGGCCGCTGGACGAACTGCGGGCCGAGCTCGCCGGGCTGGCCAACGACCCGGCCGGGCAGCTGTGGCCGGAGGCCAACCAGATCCTGCACCACCTGACCGCGGGCTACGCGCGGATCACCACGCTCATCGACAGCGTCCTGTCCTTCCAGCGGCTCGACCGCGGCGAGGAGAAGCTGCAGCGCGAGACGACCTCGATGGACAAGGTCGTGGCGTCCGGTGTCGAGGCCGCGGTCGAGCTGATCGGTCCCGGGCGGGCCCAGTACGCGGTGCACGCCCCGCCGATCGAGGCGACGGTGGACGCCGAGCGGATGTCCCAGGCGCTGTCCCACCTGATCGCGGACGTGGCGGGCGTCGACGCGGCCGGCAACATGCCGGTCGTGGTCGGCGGCGTCGATTCCACGATCGTGGTGGCGGCGGCGCAGCGCGGCGACTCCGTCCGCATCGAGGTGCGCGGCCCGCACGCGGGCGACAACCCGGTGCACGTGCCGGTCGCGCGCGGCATCGTCGAGAAGCACGGCGGCGTGCTCCAGACGCACGAGGTGCCCGGCCAGGGCAGCGCCTACGTGATGGAAGTGCCGGTCGGCAAGGGTGGGGCGAAGACGGCGGTCAAGGAGCCCCGGCGCGAGTCGGAGACGACCGTCATGCCGGTGCCGGCCGAGCCGGTGCGCGGTACCGGCCGCGCCGCTCTGCCGCAGGCGCCGTCCCCGTCGCCGGTGGCCGTGCCGGCCCCGCAGCCGCCGCAGCAGGCCGCACCGGTGGCGGCGGCGCCGGTCCCCGGTGCCGCGCTCGCGCTGCC
>NZ_JARAVM010000072.1:0-17616 GCF_033792735.1 Streptomyces sp. PA03-3a | reverse complement strand
CGAACAGTCCCGCAGCGCCCAGCCCCGACGGTACCTCCGCCCCACCCCATGAGCCTCGATCGCCGACTCCTCCAAAGGACCGCCCATGTCCATGGGGTCTCTTCCGTACGCGGCGCCCATGACGGCGTCACTCACTGGTGCTCCTTGATTGCCAGGCCTTGTCGGTTGCTTGTACGGCCGTCGCGCTGACGGCACGCCCCCTCCGGGGTGGGTGGACGACCGGCCCGACGTGCGCGG
This sequence comes from Streptomyces sp. PA03-3a, assembly GCF_033792735.1. Lineage (NCBI taxonomy): Bacteria > Bacillati > Actinomycetota > Actinomycetes > Kitasatosporales > Streptomycetaceae > Streptomyces > Streptomyces sp. PA03-3a. Next base: position 17,379 of record NZ_JARAVM010000072.1, on the reverse strand, counting down.
GCGCCGATCCCCACCGAGGGTGTCCCCTTCGTGACGAGCAGGTTAGGAGGCCCGCTCGCCGCCGCGCCTCGGGAAGAAGGCCGATCTCCGGTGCCCCTCTACGACTTTCGGCCGAGGCCGGCCGGGGCGCTCGGCAGCGGCGGCGAAGCCCCGGCACGACCCCGGGTACCCGGCGCCGTGCTTCACGGGCGCGCTTCAGGCCGCCGTCACCGATGTGTCCGCGCCGGGCGGACGGCCGGTCGTGGCGGCAGTCCGGGAGACCGCCGGATCCGGGTTCATCAGCTCGTCACCCGCGCCGAGGACTGCGACCTCGAGGGCCGTCTGCGCGTAGACCCGGGCCGAGTGCAGCAGCCGGTGCAGCAAAGGGGACATCGCAAGCCTCCTGTGACGGTGGAAGGTGAGCCCGCCGTGCCCCGTGTGCGAGGACCGCCGTGGCGGCCCGAATCGGGATGCCGGCGAGCCTGTTCCACGAGGGGGAGCTCTTGACGGCCACGCTACGAGGGCCCCGCGCTCGGTCGCTTCGGGCAGAAGTCCGACCCGTGGTGAGGCCGCTCCGCCTTTCGGCCGAGCGGCGATCAGCCGGTCCGTGCCTCGGCGGCTGCCGCCGATGCCGTCCACGCGGAGTTCAGGGTCGCGGAACACTGCCGGAATTTCTGTGCCGGCCGCGCCGCGGAGAAGTGACTCGCAATTCGCGCGACGCCGCCGAAGGCGCGGCGCCGGCAGTCCGTTGGGAAGGCGGGGCAGCAACCGGGTTTCTTCTGACCGGCGGAGTTCCGCGGGGTCGATCCGTCGGCGGCCGGCAACACGCATTCGGCATCGCCACAGGGACAAGGAATGCACCGAACGTCGCCCCCCGTCCGGACACGAATCCCTCCCGGCACCCCGGGACCCCGTACCCGCCCACCGGGGAAGGGGATCCGGCCCCACACCGCCCATCGGGCAGACGGACGGCGGGCGGCCATCACCTCACCCACACAGGCTTCGATGCTTCCGCAGCGCCCCGAACCCGCACATCGGCGCGGACCGCGGCCGCCCTCGCCTGGCGGGTCCCGGGCATCGACGACGAGTCGGTTCCCGCTCCGCTCGCCCCGGGTGCCGTGGAGCGGGGTGACCGCGCCTACGCGCGCGTGCGCTCCACCTGCTTCACCGCCGGCGCGCCCGGCCCGGTGCTGCGCCCCTCGAACGCGGCCGAGACGGCCGCCGCCCTCGCCTCCGCACGCGCCGCTCGCGGTGCGCAGTGGTGGTCACGGCATCAGCGGCTCCTCCACCGACGACGGCGGCGTCGTCATCCACCTCGGGTCGCTGAACGGCGTCGAGGTGATCGACCGGGAACGGCGCCTGGTCCGGGTGGGGCCGGCGCCCGCTGGGGTGACGTCGCCCCGGAGCGCGCGCTCGAACTGGCCATCAGCCCGATTTCGGCCTCGTGGGGCGTCGGGGGGGGTGGCGACGGCCGGCGGTGTGGGCTTCCTGTCGCGCTCGTACGGTGTGACCATCGACCATGCGCGGGGCGCGGGAGGCCGCTACCGTTCCGCGAGGCCGGAGCGCCACGCCCACAGGGCGATCTCCACGCGGTTGCGGGCGGAGAGCTTGGTCTGGATGTTGCCCAGGTGGGTCTTGACCGTTCCCAGGGACACGAAGAGCGCGGCCGCTATCTCCGCGTTGGTCAGGCCCTCGGCGACGAGACGGGCGACGTCGGTCTCGCGCGAGGAGAGGCCCGATCCCGCGGGGGCGGCGGTCCGCGGCGATCGCAGGCCCTTCAGCAGGCGGATCGTGATCGCCGGGCTGACCAGTGCCTCTCCGGAGTACGCCGCGCGCACCGCCTCGGTCAGCAGGGTCGGACCGGAGTCCTTGAGGAGAAAGCCGCAGGCGCCGTTGTTCAGCGCCTCGTGCACGTACTCGTCGTCGTCGAAGGTGGTGACGACGACGACCTTCGGCGACCCGGCGGAGCCGGGGTGGTTCAGTTCGCGCAGGGCCTGCAGGCCGTCCATGCGCGGCATGCGGATGTCCATGAGGACGACGTCGGGCGCGAGCACACGGACCATCTCCAGCGCCTGGAGACCGTCCTTGGCCTCTCCGACCACCTCGATGTCGTCCTCGGCGCCGAGGATCAGCGAGAAGCCGGTGCGGACCATGGTCTGGTCGTCGGCCAGCAGGACACGGATGGTCATCAAGCACCTCTGGTCGGTATGTGCGCCTGTACGGTCCAGCCCTCCGGGACCTTCGGGCCGGCGGTGAAGGAGCCGCCGAGGGCCACCGTCCGCTCGTGCAGGCCCTTGAGGCCGTAGCCGCCGTCCGGGGAGTGGCCGCCGCCGCGGCCGCGGCCGTCGTTGGAGACCTCGACGGTCACCGCCGCGGGCCGGACGTGGCAGCGCACGAGGATGTCGAGCGTCCGGGCGTCGCCGGCGTGCTTGCGCACATTGGTGAGCGACTCCATGACCACCCGGTGCACGGCCGACTGCACGTCGATGGGGACCACTTCCGCCTCGCCCTCGATGCTCAGCCGCACCCGCAGGCCGCTGTCGGAGGTGAAGTGACCGGCGAGGGCCGCGATGTCGGCGATCGTACCGGGGGGCGAGAGCCTGGCGTGGGCGTCGGGTTCCCGCAGCAGGGTGACCATGCGGCGGATGGCGGTCATCGCCTCGTCACCGGCCGCCTCGATGCGTTCCAGGGCGGGAAGCACTGCCTGCGGCTTGCTCGCGGCCACGGTCTGCGCGGCCTGCGCCAGCACGACCATGCCGGTGACGTGGTGGGCGACGTAGTCGTGGAGATCGGACGCGATGCCCGTCCGCTGGGCCTGCTGGGCGGCGATCATCTGCCGGTGGCGGTTGGTCTGGAACATGCGCAGGTACAGTCCCGCCGCACTGGCGATGACCCCGCCGAGCGCGATGACCAGCGCGAGGACCACCGCCGCTTTGGCGTTCCCCAGCCGGGTGGGCAGGAGCACCAGACCCGCCAGCAGGAGCGGGACCGCGAAGCCGGCGCGTACGGGTTCGGCCCGCCACGCGGCCAGCCCGATGAGGACGAGGCCCACGACGGCGACGGTGAACCCGAAGGGCACGACGATGCCGTAGCCGACGGTCGGCATGATGAGCGCCACCAGCACCAGGAAGGCTCCCAGGAGCAGGGCCCCGGTGCCCAGCGGCGCCGCCTTCAGACGCGGCATGACCACGGCGACGGCGATCGCCAGCAGGACCACGAGCGGCTGGACCGCGTTCACGGCCACGTCCAGGGTGGCCAGGACCAGCAGTACCACGGCGGCGGCCAGCCAGCCGACGGCCCGCAGGAACCGCTCGAAGAGGCCGTCAGCGCTGTTCCTCACGTTCCCGCCTTCTCCGTTTCCGCTCACCGACCGGGCGAAAGCCGCTCCGGGTGTTCTGTCCAGTGTCACCGATCCGCCTCGGAGGACCGGGGTCCGCTCTCCCGGGCCGGGGACTGACCGGAAGGGCGGCCGGAGTCGGCGGGGTCCGTTCCCGAGCCCAGGACCACCACGTCGAGGACGGCCTGGGCGTAGACCCGGGCGGTGCGCAGCAGGCGGTGCACCGGGGGTTCCCCGGGAGTGCCGCCTTGGTGGGCCGGCGGACGGGCCGGATCGGTGTCGCCGACGCGGTGCTGCCCGGTCACCGTCCCACCTGCCCGGCGGTCGCAGCGGCGGCGGTCGCACCGGCGGCGAGGGCACCCCGCACGAGTTCGCCGAGCAGCGCGGGGTACGTCAGTCCCCGGTGCGCGAACATCTTGGGGACCTGGGACTGCGCGGTCATGCCGGGCATGGTGTTCACCTCGTTGAGGACGGGACCGTCGGGGGTGAGGAAGAAGTCGCAGCGGGCCACTCCGCGGCAGCCCAGCGCCGTGAAGAGGGCGAGGGAAGCCTCGGCGAGCCGGTCGTGCTCCTGTGCGGCCAGCGGAGCGGGGATCAGGAACCTGGCTCCGCCGTCGTACTTCTGCTCGGTGTCGAAGAGGCGTCCGTCGTCGAGGAGGATCTCCAGGGGCGGCCCGACCACCAGGCGACCATCCGCGCGCTGCAGCACGGCGAGGTCCACCTCGCGGCCGGTCACCAGATCCTCGACCAGCACCCTGTCGTCGATTCGGAGCGCGGCGGCGATCGCCGGGGCGAGCTCCGCCTCCTCGGTGACGAGGGACACGCCGTGGCTGGACCCCGCGGCGACGGGCTTGACGACGACCGGGCGGTCGAAGCGCGCCCGGTCAGCGCTCTCGGCGGTGACCAGGTACCCGGGGGCGACGGCGATGCCCACCGCCTCGGCCACCAGCTTCGTCGCCCACTTGTCCATGGCCAGGGCGCCGGCCCGGACTCCCGCACCGACGTACGGCAGATCCGCGAGGTCCAGCAGCGCCGCCAGGGTGCCGTCCTCGCCCATCGGGCCGTGCATCACCGGGAAGACCACGTCGCAGCCCGCCAGTACGCCGAGTGCCGCGGACATGCTCGCCGCGGAGGAGCCCGCCAGTGGCTGTCCGGCGGCGTCCCGCCACACCCCGTCGCGTCCGATGGTGAGGCCCACGACGTCGTGGGCGGCCGGATCGAGCGCCGAGCGGACGGACGCGGCGGACGCCAGGGAGACCTCGTGCTCGGCGCTGCGGCCGCCGCCGATGACGGCGACACGGATGCGGGCGGCGTTCCGGGGGGCGGTCACGCGGCCACCCCCGAGTCGTGCACGGTGCGGCGCAGGCGGGTGCCCAGGCCGGTGACGATCTCGTGCTCCATGGTCTCGGACCACCGGGCCCAGTCCTGGACGGTGGGCTCGCCGGCGTCGCCCGTCCCGAAGACGGTGGCGATGTCGCCGGGTGCGGCCGGGCGATCGCCGCAGTCCACGATCACCTGGTCCATGGAGACGCGTCCCACCACGGGGCGGCGGCGACCGGCGAGGAGCACCTCGGCACGGCCGGACGCCGCGCGGGGAAGGCCGTCCGCGTATCCGACGGCCAGCAGGGCCAGGTGAGTACGCCGCGCGGCGGTCCACGTGTGCCCGTATCCGGCCCGGGTACCGGCCGGTACCGTGCGGGCCGACACCACGGGCGCGGTCAGCGTCAGTGCGGGACGCAGCCGTGTCGTGCGCGTCGGATCGATGCCGTAGAGACCGGCGCCGACGCGGCTGAGGTCGAAGCGGGTCCGCGGGTCGGTGAGGGTCGCCGAGGTCGCGGCCAGATGGCGGACGCCCGGCCGCAGCCCGGCGCGTACCGCGACGGCCGACGCCGTGCGGAACAGTTCGAGTGCGCGGTCGGTGCACGCGTCCCCCGGGGTGTCCGCGCAGCCGAGGTGGCCCATGACACCCGTCACCCGGACCAGGCCGCCTCGCTCCGCCTCCCGGGCCTGCCGGCACAGGTCGCCCCACTGCGCGGGGTCGGCACCGTCACGCGCCATCCCGGTGTCCAGGTGCAGGTGCACCTTCGCGGTCCGTCCCGTCCGCGACGCGGCGCGGACCACCGCGGCCATGTGCTCGCGACCGGGTACGGCGATCGAGACGTCGGCCCGCAGGGCCTCGTCGAAGGCGGCGTCCACCGGATTGAGCCAGCTCAGGATCGGTGCGCGCAGTCCCGCGTGCCGCAGCGACATCGCCTCCTCGACGGAGGTGACGCCGAGCGAGCTCGCGCCCGCGCCCAGTGCCGCCCGGGCGGTCTCGACCGCACCGTGTCCAAAGCCGTCGGCCTTGACCACCGCCATCAGGCGAGTCGCGCGGGCGGCGAGGAGGCGGGTGTTCGCGGCGACCGCCGCCAGGTCCAGCCGCAGTTCCGGGCCCGCCGCGCGGCCGGGTGGGCGGGGCGGCTCGGCGAGGCGGGTGGCGGGAGCGGTCAGTTGTGCGCAAGGCATGGGAAGCCCTTCGGGGTGTCGCGGTCGGGCCGGCGCCGCGGGGGCCGGACGGACACGAGGCGTCACCGTGGTGAGGGTGGGTCGCAGCCGGCGCCGGAGTGGGTACCGGGGGCCCGGAGCGACGGCCGTGGCGAGGGTGCCCGCGGGTCCGGTACGTGGCGTGGTGCTCATGGCAAGCACGCTACGAAGCCCGTGTGACGATCCGCTTCGGGCGGAAGTCAGACCTCTTCGCGGTGCGCTGCGACTTTCGGCCGATGCCGGCCTCAGCCCTGGTGACGAGCCTCCGGGCGACCGCCCACGGGTGCCCCGGCGACCTCCGGCCGCACGACGGGACGCCCGCCGCGGGGGGTCCCTCCGGCGGGCGTCGTCAGCCGGGCGGCGCCGCGCGCCGCCGTGTCTCACGCGGGCAGGGCGAAGAGCCGGTACTCGGAGACCGTCGTGAAGCCGAGGCCGCGGTAGAGGGGCTCGCCCGCGGGGCTGGCCATGAGGGCCGCGAAGTCCATCCCGCGGTCGCGCCCGGCGCGGAGTGCGGCCGCCGTGAGGACGGTGCCGATGCCGCGGCGCCGGTGGGTCTCGGAGACGTGGACGAGGAAGATCCCCGCATGGCCGTGCGCCGCGATGACCACGGTCGTACCGATGATGCGGCCGTCGAGCACCGCGGCGAGGCGCACGACGTCCGCGTTGTCCGAGCGCTGCGCCTCGATGCGCGCCATGTCGTCCTCCAGGCCGGGCGGGATGCCCATGGAGGTGCTGTAGGTACGGACGAACTCCGCCAGGCGCGCGGGCCCCTCGACCGTCTCGATCCGCAGCCCGTCCGCACGTTCCCCGGCTTCGGCGAGCCGGTCCAGCGGCCGGACCATCACCGGGACGGAACCCATTTCCCGCAGCCCGTGCCGGGCGAGCTCGGCCGGTGTGCCTTCGGGACTGTCCGGGCCCACCCACCACCACCAGGGGAGGCCGGCGAGCCGGGCCCGGGCCTTCGCGGCGGCCTGCCCGACACCGTGCGGCGAGGGTGTGCGGACGACGCCGTTGAACTGCGGGGTCGCGAGTCCGCTGCGGTAGTAGTCGAGTTCCCCCTCGCCGCGTTCCTCCGCGCCCCATCCGAGCAGGTACTGGCGGAAGTTGGCGGTCACCCGGGCGAGGTCCACGCCGTGCCCGGGGCTCGTCGCCGATCCACCGTACGGCGCGGGCGTCACCGTCGGAATCCGTGTGTCTGTCATCCTCGTCGCTTTCGCTGTCCGGGCGCCGTGTACCGGCGCGCCCGTCGTACGTCGCGGGACCGGAGTGCCGCGCTCACCGTTCCGTCGCGGTCCGACGGTCCCGGTTCTCCCCCATCGCCGTGCGGCCGGAGGCGCTGAGATTGCCGAGCATCTGCAGGACTTCCGCGTTGCGGCTGCCCGGCTCGGGGTGGAACACCACCAGGATGAGTCCGCCGCTCCCGGCGATGGTCAGCTTGTTCGACCGCAGCTCCAGGTCGCCGACCTGGGGGTGCCGCAGTCGGGAGACCTGGCCCGTGTGGGGCGTGACGTCGTGGCGCGCCCACAGGTCGCGGAAGCGGTCGCTGCGGAGGGAGAGTTCGCCGACCAGTTCGGTCAGCCGGGGGTCGTCGACGTCGGGCCCGGCCAGGGCGCGCAGGGTGGCCACGCCCTTGCGGGTCATCAGCTCCCAGTCGATGCGCCGTTCGCGTTCCGACGGGTCGAGGAACGCGGCGGCCAGCAGGTTCACACCCGGGGCGTAGTGGGGCGACAGGGCCGACGCCAGGTCGTTGGCGGCGAGGACGTCGAAGAACCGGTTCTGCACCCAGGCCGGGTTGCCGCTCCATCCGTCGATCAGCTCGCGGATGCTCTGTGGCACCTGTTCGGAGCGCGGTGCGCGGCCGCGGGACCGCGTCCGGGGGGACGCGTGGATCCCCTGGGCCCGCGTCAGACCGCTCATGTGGTCGGCGGCGGCCTGGTCGAGGGTCAGCGCCCGCGCGATCGCGTTGAGCACCTGCGGTGACGGATTGCGGTCGCGTCCCTGTTCCAGCCGGAGGTAGTAGTCCGTGCTGATCCCGGCGAGCATCGCGACCTCTTCCCGTCGCAGACCCTCGACCCGCCGCGTCCCGCTGATGCCGATGCCGACGTCCTCCGGCCGAACCAGGCGCCTGCGAGCCCGCAGGAACTCACCCAGCGCATTCGAAGCGTCCATGCCCTCGACCGTAACCAACTCCGCCCGCAGGTGAGTGGCCCCCTTGGTACCAGGCACAACCGGACGCCGGTCCGCGCGAGTCGTCCGCCCCGAGGTGGCCGGGCGGTGACCGTCCGTACGACCGGACCCGCTCAGGTCGGGCGCCGGCGGGTGGGTCTCGGTAGCCTGAGTGGTGGCACGGCCATGAGGCGGCCCTGCCGCGGGACCAGCGACGGCAGCCGTCTCGCCGGCGCCCGGGCGATCCCCCCGGGCCTTCGGGATCGTCACCTTGCGTGACAGGACTGAGTATGGGCACACCCTCACAGACCCCTTTCGGACACCGCTTCTCGGAGGCGTCCCGCGACCAGGACGTCGCCGGGTTCGTCCTGGACGACGACGGCGTCGTCTCCGCGTGGAGTGCCGCGGCCGAGCGGCTCCTCGGCTTCCGGCCCGCGGACGTCATCGGGCGGCCCGCCGCCGCGCTGTGGCCGCAGGCGTTCGCCGGACCCTCGGGGGACGACCGCGCACGGGGGGCCGATCCGGGGCACCGTGCCGTCCTGACCCGCCGTGACGGCGGCCTCGCGGACGTCGTCCTCCACACGTCGCGGCTGCTCGAGCCGGGCGGGCACGAGGGCGGCGGCACCATGGTCGTCGCGGTCCCAGCGCCCCCGCCGGCCGCCGCGGAGGGCCAGGCGATCCTGGAGGCCCTCTTCACCCAGGCGCCCATCGGCATCGCCGTGTACGACCGGGACCTGCGCTTCGTGCGGATCAACGCGGCACTGGAGCGCATCCACGGGTTCCCCGAGGAGGAGGCCCTCGGCCGCTCCGTCGCCGAGGTCCTCCCGGGCCTGGACGCGATGGCGATCGAGCGCCGCCTCAAGGGGGTTCTGGACAGCGGCCGGCCGGTCGTCAACGCCGTCCACCAGGGGCGCACCGCGGCCGATCCGGACCGGGAGCACGTCTGGCACGTCTCCTCGGTCGTCCTGACCGCGCCGGACGGCGACGTCCTCGGCGTCACCGATCTGATCATCGACATCACCGACCGCCACCGGACGCGGGAACGCCTGGCGCTCCTCGACGAGGCCGCCATGCTCATCGGCACCACGCTGGACGTGCGGCGCACGGCGGAGGAGCTCGTGGACGTACTCGTCCCGCGGCTCGCCGACGTGGCGACGATCGACCTCCTCGACGACGTCGTGGAGGGCGCGGAGCCGGAGCCGATGCGCCACGGGCCCGTCGCGGTACGCTCCCTCGCCCGCACCGCCGTCGACCCGGAGATCATCAGCCGGATCCGCCGGCCCGGGGAACTGCAGAACTACCCCCCGGACTCGCCGCACGTGCTGAGCCTCGCCGACGGCAGGCCGCGGCTGATCCCCGTGCTCGACCCGGATGCCGGCTGGTTGTGCGACACCGCCGACGAGCGGATGAAGGCGATGGTCGCGTACGGGATCGACTCCCTGATCCTCGTCCCGCTGCGCGCGCGGGACGCGACCTTGGGCCTGGTCCACCTGTACCGGGGACGCACGAGGGAACCCTTCGAACCCGACGACCTCGTCCTCGCCCAGGACATCGTCGCGCGCGCCGCGGTCTGCCTGGACAACGCCCGCCGCTACACCAACGAGCACATGGCCGCCCTCACCCTCCACGCGAGCATGCTGCCGCGCAGCGTCCCCGACCAGAGCGCGGTCGAGGTGGCGCAGCACTACCGGCCGTCGCGGGTGCACGCGGGGGTGAGCGGTGACTGGTTCGACGTGATCCCGCTGTCGGGGGCCCGCGTCGCCCTGGTGGTGGGCGCGGTGCCGGGGACGGGTTTCCAGGCGGCCGCGTGCATGGGGCACATCTGCTCCGCGATCCGTACCCTGGCCCAAGTGGACCTGACGCCGGACGAGTTGCTGGGCCAGATCGACGACATGGTGCCGCGGCTCCTGGAGCGCGAACACTCCACCGGGTCCGCGCCGGTGGTGGAGGGGCTGAAGGGCTCGACCTGTCTGTACGCCGTCTACGACCCTGTCTCACGGCGGTGCGTGATGGCGAGTGCCGGGCATCCGCCGCCCGCCGTCGTCGGCCGGGCCGGCGACGTGGTGATCCCCGACGTGCCGATCAACAGCCCGCTCGGTCAGGGGGACCCGGTGTTCGAGCCTCTGGAGCTGGAACTCGCCGAAGGCAGCACCCTGGTGTTCTCCAGCCACAGCCTCCAGCGCCCCACGGACACCTGCGAGACCCTCGCCGCCCGGCTCAGTTCCGTCGTCGCCGACCGGGGCCGCCCGATCGAGGAGGCCTGCCGCGCCATCTCGGACCTGGTCGCCGCCCATCTCACGATGCAGGACGGCCTGGCCCTGCTCCTCGCCCGGACCCGGCCCCTCGACCCGGGGAAGCTGGCCACGTGGACCGTGCCCCCGCTCCCGGCGGCCGTCGGCGACATGCGCTCGCTGGTGCTGCGGCAGCTCGACCAGTGGGGGCTGGAACACCTGGCCTTCTCCACCGAACTCATCGTCAGCGAGCTGATCACCAACGCCATTCGGCACGGGCACGGCCCGATCCGGCTGCGGCTGATCCTGGACCGCACGCTCATCTGCGAGGTCAGCGACTCCGCGAGCACGTCGCCGCACATCCGCCGGGCGGCCGCCACCGACGAGGGCGGACGCGGGCTCTTCCTGGTGGCGCAGTGCTCGCGCCGCTGGGGTACCCGGTACGCCCTGGCCGGCAAGACCATCTGGGCCGAGCAGACCCTGGAACCCGACCGGGCCGCCTGACGCGGCGGTCAGCGGGCTGCGGCGCGCAGGGGCGGCAGGAGTTCGGTGGCGAACCTCAGGGACTGCGACAGCGGCGCGCCCGCGGCGACCAGGGAGACCGGGCGCAGGGGAGCCCGTCCGGCCCCTCCTCGCAGCGGGCCGAGTAGGCCTCGCGCACGACGTTCGCCGATCTGTCGACCCGCTCCGCCAGGTGCTCGTCCCCGCCCTCGGGTGCCTTCCTCAACCGGCTACCCCAGGTGCGCGACGACCAGGACGCGCGAAGGGGGCCACGGACCGGGCGCCGGAGAGGCGGTGGGTGGTCCCGGCCGCTCCCAGGATCGACAGGGCCTTCACCGCGGGAGCGGGAGCCAGCAGGGTGGGTGACGCCTACGGCCTCATCGCGGCCTCCGGCGTGGGCTACCGCCGTGTCCGGCTTGCCTTCCAGGCGAACGAGGGGTTTCCATGAAGATCGGGTTTGCGCTTCCGTACCTGCACCACGTGGCCCACCAGGTCGACCGGACGGCGGAGTTCGCCCGGGAGGCCGAGAAGGCCGGTGCGGCAAGCCTGTGGGCGGGGGACCGGCACTTCGCCGCCGTCGACCCCACGATCGGGGCGACCGGCCCCGGCACCACGATCCCGGTGGAGTACCGGACCGCGGCGGACCCCTTCGTCCTGCTCGGCGTGGCGGCCGCCGCCACCGAGCGGGTGCAGCTGGGCACCAACGTCCTCATCGCGCCGATCTACGCGCCCGCGCACCTGGCCCGGAGCCTGACCACGATCGACCGGATCAGCGGCGGCCGGCTCATCCCCGGCTTCGGCGTGGGCTGGTCGCCGGAGGAGTTCACCGCGGCGAACACGGACTTCACCAAGCGCGGCGCCCGGACGGACGAGATGCTCGACGCGCTCGAACTGCTCTGGACCCAGGACCCGGTGGAGTACCACGGACACCACCTGGACCTTCCGTTGCAGCACTCGCCGCTGAAGCCCGTCCAGAAGCCCCGGCCGCCCTTCTACTTCGGAGCGCCGAGCGGGGCCCCCGCGGCGCTCCGGCGCATCGGGGAACGCGCGGACGGCTGGCTGCCCGCGTGCCTCGTCCCCGACTACGTGGACGCCGAGACGGTGCTCGCACAGCGCGCCCTCATCGACGAGTTCGCCAGTGCGGCGGGACGGGACCCCTCGCTGCTGGACACCGTCATGCGGGTCAACGTCGTGGAGGGGACCCCGTCGGACCGGGTCGCCGACGCCATCAAGTCGCTCTCCGCCGAGACGGGCATCGAGCACTTCATGGTGGAGTCGATGTCCCTGCCCCACGTCGACGCCGTGCTGGAGCTGGTCGCGGAGCTGCTGATGCTCGTCGGGCGCGGCTGACCGCCCGCCCGTCACGCTGCGCGATTCACCCGTTCGGCGGCGCCTTGGTCGCGGTCGCGGGGCGATCGGCGTCCCATGAGCGTGACCGCATCCGCGTTCGAGTGGGAGGTCGCCGATGTACGACATGCGCGCCGAACCCATGGCGTCGGAAACCGGATCCGCCCGGTTGTGGCATGTTCTGCGGCTCGACGGAAGCGCCCTCTGCGGCCGCGCGCTCACCGCACGGCCCGTCGCGGCTTCCGACGACGACTGCCGCGACGAGTACTGCACCCCCTGCATGACGGCGGTGGCCGCGGCCGCGTCCCGCCACGGCGGGCTCCGCCCCATGACCTGAATCCGCTGCAACTGGGCTGGCAGGCGGCCCGCAGGGGTGGCTCCGGTGAGGGTCCGCCGATCCAGCGAAACGGACCCCGGGGTCCGATACCATGGGCCTCCGCACTCACGGGGCTGCGCCCCGCCCCGACCCCAGACAGGCCGTCCGTCCCATGAGCCCTTCGCACTCCCCCGACCCGGACCGGCCGACGACCGCGTCACCGCGACGGGCGGACGCCCGCCGCAACCACGACCGCGTGGTCGCCGCCGCGGTGGACGTCTTCCGCGAACACGGCACCCTGGCCACCGTCCCCCAGATCGCGGCGCGGGCCCAGGTCGGCAAGGCGACGGTCTACCGCAGCTTCCCCACCAAGGAGGACCTGCTCGAGACGGTCACCCGGCTGAGCCTGGCGGAGCTGGAGCGGCGCACCGCGGCGGCCCGGGCGCGGCCCGGCCCCGACGAGGCCTTCCGGTGCCACGTCCTGGCGCTCTTCGACGTCCTGGCCCGCGACCGCCTGCTCGCCGAACGGCTGGCGGACGCGGCCTCCCCGGCCGCCGTGTCGGTCCTGCAGTCGCTGACCGACGCCATGGAGACCGCACGGGCGGCGGGGGCGCTGCGCGAGGACACCACCGCGCTGGATCTGCGCGTGCTCCTCTGCGGCGCGGCACTGCAGTTGGTGCGGCTCAAGGAACCCGATCCGTCGGTCTGGCACCGCTACGCGGAGATGGTGCTGCGGGCATTCGGCCGCTGACCGCGGCGGACAGCGGCCCAGCTCGCGCTGGGCGCGCTCGCGCAGCGGCGGCGGTTCGCCCTCGGCACCGCGGCGTTCCCGGTCGGGATGGTCCTCACGGCCCTGGCGATCCACCGCCCGGCGCTCGGCTTCTTCCTCTTCGCCGTGGCCGTCGCCGGGGCGGGCGCGGGCCCGGTGTTCGGGGCCGCGGTCGCGCAGACCGCCGCCGCGGCCGCGCCGGCCTCACGCGCCGGTGTGGCTCGACGGCGCGCACCTGTCCGCCCCGCAGCAGCAGCGCCGGATGGCCGAGGTTCACCAGGCGGACGTGCTCGCCGCCGTGCGGGAACTCGGCCAGCACCGCGGTGGCGAACCACTCCAGCCGTTCGCCGTCATCGCGCCGCCTCAGCTCCCGCCGCAAGGCCTGGTGCATCTGCCCCGCCACGTCCGAAAGGGTCGCCCGCTCGTCGGCCGCCATGTCTTCCTCGTCATCGCGCACCTCGGCATGGGCCTGCCATCCGTGGCGTCCAGCCTGGTGATCCGGCACGCGGCGCTGGTGCCCACCATGATCGGCCTCGCCGCCGTCCTGTCGGCCGGCACGGTCCTCGCCGTCGTCACCTCCCTGCGTGGAGCGGCGGCCACCCGCCGACCGCACGTACCCGGCCCCGGACGCCGGCTGGGCGTCCGGGGCCTGACACCGCCGCGGGAAGTGGCTAGCCTGCGCGGGTGATCCGCGCCGCCACGCCCACCGCGACCCGCCGCAGCCTGCTCGCCGCGGGCGGCGGGGCGGTCGCGGCGCTGGTGGCCGGGTGCGGCGGCGAGCCGGAGCCGGCGACGCGGCTCAGATTCGCGACGGGGGCGGTGGGCGGGCCGTACAACGCCTTCGGGCGGGCCCTCGCGCGGGCCGCGGGGGCGGCCGGACGGCGCCTGGAGGTCGTACCGCTGGCGACCGCGGCGAGCGTGGACAACCTGCGCAGGCTGGACGCCGGTTCGGCGGAGCTCGCGCTCACGATGGCGGACGCGGCCGAGGACGCCGTGCTGGGGCGTGAGCTGTTCCCGCGGCGGGTCGAGGTGACCGCGCTGGCCCGGGTGTACGTCAACCACACGCACGTCGTGGTGCCGGCCCGGGGCCCCGTCCGCGCGCTGGGGCAGCTCGCCGGGCGTCCCGTCGCCGCGGGCGCCTCCGGGTCGGGCGCGCAGATCGTCGCGGAGCGGCTGCTGCGGGCGGCCGGGCTGACCGGCTCCCGGGCGGTGCGGGCGCGGCAGATGGAAGCGGCGGAGTCCGCCGTTGCGCTGCGCGACGGGGAGGTCGACGCGCTGATCTGGTCCGGAGGGGTGCCGACACCACTGCTGGCCGACCTCGCCCGGGAGATCCCGCTGCGTTTCCTGGCCCTGGACGGTCACGTGGCGGAACTGCGCGCCGCGTACGGTCCGGTGTACTCCGCGGTGACGATCCCGGCGGGAGCCTACGGGCTGCGCGAGCCGGTCGGCACGATCGGGGTGAGCAACTACCTCGCGGCCAGGGCCGACGTACCGGAAGCCGCGGTGCGTGAGTTGCTGGCCCTGGTGTTCGACCGCCGGCGGGTGCTGCTGGCGGAGGTGACGGCGGGCGCGCGCCTGGAACCGCGGTTCGCGATCTCCACCGGAAGCGTGCCGCTGCACCCGGGGGCGGCGGCGTACTACCGCTCGGTGTTCGGCTGAGCAGCGGGCAGGCGGAGCTCGAAGCGCAGCCCGCGCGGCGCGGCGGCCCGCACGGTGAGACTGCCGCCGCTGCCACGGGCGATCTCGTCGGCGATGGCGAGGCCCAGACCGCTGCCGGGCGTGTTCTGGTGCCCGGGCGCGCGGCCGAAGCGCCGCAGCAGAAGGGGCAGTTGCTCCGGCGGGACTCCCGGCCCGTCGTCGCCGACGAGCACGAGCAGTTCGCCCTCGCGGCGGCCGGCGTGGACGTCGACCCGGCTCCCGGGCGGCACGAACTTGGCGGCGTTGTCGAGGAGCGCGTCAAGGACGCGGCCGACGGCGTCGGGCAGGGCCCGGGTGCGCAGCCCGTGCTGCACGTCCGCGGTGAGGCGCAGCTGCGCGGCGGTGAACACCGGCTCCCAGGCGGCGCAGCGTCCCCGTACCGCCGCGGAGACGTCCTCGTCGGCGAGGGGGGCGGTGCCCGCTTCGACGCGGGCCAGGGCCAGCAGTCCGTCAAGGAGTTCCTCCAGCCGCTCGGCCTCGTCGAGGGCACGGGCGTGCTCGGCGCGGCCGGGAGCGGAGGTCAGGTGCGGCTCGACGTTCTCCAGTTGCAGGACGAGGGTGGCGAGGGGGTTGCGGAGCTGGTGGGAGGCGTCGGCGACGAAGTCGCGCTGACGGCCGATCGAGGCCGCCACGGCCTCGGCCATGGAGTTGAAGTGGCGCCGCAGACGCCGCAGTTCGGGCGGCCCGGTGTCGGAGGCGGCTCGGGCCCGGAGACTGCCGGAGGCGATCCCCTCGACGGCGCGGTCCAGATCGATCACGGGGCGCAGCAGCCAGCGGGCGATCCCCGCGGCGACGAGGGCCGCGGCGGTGAACGCGGTGAGCGCGCCCACGGCGATCAGCCGCCAGCGCACGGCGACGTCGTGGCGGGCGGCGGCGGTGGGCACGGTCAGCAGGACGGCGCCGCTGACGCGTTCGTCGCGGCCGACCGGTTCCGCGACGACGACGCTGTGCGGCCCCCAGGGGCGCAGTGTCGGCAGCCGGTCGGTGGACCGCCCGGTCAGGGCACGGCTGCTCGCCTCCGCGAGCGCTCCCGCGGGTGTGCGGGGGCCCGAGCGGGCGAGGGTCCTCCCGGCCGTGTCGGTGATCGTCACACCGGCTCCGTACAGCTGCGCGTAGCGGCGGATCTCGGCGGACAGCTCCGCGCGGTCCGCGGCGGTGCGTGCCCGCTCCGCCAGATCGGCGAAGCGGACGGCCTCGGCGCGGCGCTGCAGCAGCAGGTGCTCGGTGCGTTCGCGGGCGTACGCGTCGGCGAGGGGCAGCGACAGCAGGAGGGCGGCGGCGCCCATCAGGGCCGTGAGGACGGCCAGCAGGCGGCGCCTCACCGGCCGTCCCCGAGCCGGTAGCCGAAGCCGCGGACGGTGCGGATGAGGGCGGGCCGGCCGGTCTTGGCCCGGATGCCCGCGACGTGGACGTCGAGCGAGCGGGACGCGGCGAGGAAGGCGTCGCCCCAGATCCGGTCGAGGATCTCCTCGCGGGAGTGGGCCTCCTCGGGCCGGGCGGCGAGATGGGCCAGGACGTCGAACTCCCGCCGGGTCAGCCGCACCTCGCCGCCGGCGACGGTGACGGTGCGGGCGACCGGGTCGATCTCGGTGTCGCCCACGGTGACCGGCGCGCCGGGCGGCGCGGGTCGGTCGCGCCCTGCAGCCGCCGGTCCGCTGCGGCGGCGCACGGTGTCGATCCGGGCGATCAGCTCCGCCATGCGGAAGGGCTTGACCACGTAGTCGTCGGCCCCGGCGCGCAGTCCCTGGACGATGTCGCGTTCCTCGCAGCGGGCGGTGACGACGATGAGGGGGGCGCCGCAGACGGTGCGCAGCCGCCGCAGCAGCTCCAGCCCGTCCAGGTCAGGGAGTCCGAGGTCGAGCAGGACGAACTCCGCCTCGTGCACGAACCGCAGGGCGTCCAGGGCCCGGCCGACGCGGCGCACGGTGTGCCCGCGCTGGGCCAGGGCCGTGCCGAGGGCGTGCGCCATGCGGTCGTCGTCCTCGACGAGAAGCGCGTGCATCCGAAGGTGTCCTTACTGCGTGACGGGGAGGTTCCGGCGCCGTCGACGGCGGGCCTCCGGTGATCCGGAAAAGATCGCGAAGTCTGTCAACCATTCCCCGCCGGACGGTGGTTTGAGAGGTGGAGGGGGTACGTGCGTCCCCCGTCCGTTCCCCTGACAGTCTGCACGGCCGCTCAACCGGCGGGGACCCGGCGCGACCCGGGTCCCCGCCGCCCCCGGGCGCGCCGTCGCCCCATCAGGCGGCGCCGCCCCGCCAACGGTCATCCGTTCCCGGATCAGAAAGTCCAGCATGCGTATAAAGAACGCGGGCCTCGTGCTCGCCTGCTGCACCGCGGTGGCCGCCCTGGCCGCCTCCCCCGCCGGCGCGGCCACGTCCACCCTGCCCAGCCCCTCCGTCAGTGCGGTCCTCGACGTCCAGAAGCAGGCCATGGCGAACGGCGCCCCGGGGGCGCTGACCCGTATCGACTCGGGCAGTTCGAGCTACCGCATCGCGTCCGGGCAGGCGGACAC
>NZ_JARAVM010000071.1:0-17993 GCF_033792735.1 Streptomyces sp. PA03-3a | reverse complement strand
ACCCGGGTCCGCGCGGCGCGGGCGCCCCCCGGCCGGCCCTCGCGGCGGGCGCGCCTGCGCCGGTGCCCGGGGGCCGCCTCTCGCGCCCGGGCACCGGCGGATTCGTTAGGGGGCCCGCCCCGCCCGTAAACTGAGCGCCGTGACCGACAACACTCAGCAGGCCGCCGCGAGCGGGCCGAACAGCGCGACCCCCGAACTGCCGACCCAGTACGCGCCGGCCGAGGTAGAGGGGCCCCTGTACGAGCGCTGGGTAGAGCGCGGTTACTTCGAGGCCGACGCCAAGAGCGACAAGAAGCCGTACACCATCGTCATCCCGCCGCCGAACGTCACCGGCAGCCTCCACCTGGGCCACGCCTTCCAGCACACGCTGATGGACGCCCTCACCCGCCGCAAGCGGATGCAGGGCTACGAGGCGCTGTGGCTGCCCGGCATGGACCACGCCGGCATCGCCACGCAGAACAAGGTCGAGCAGCAGCTCGCCGAGGAGGGCAAGTCCCGGCAGGACCTGGGCCGCGAGGCCTTCGTCGAGCGCGTGTGGCAGTGGAAGGAGGAGTACGGCGGCAGGATCCTCGGCCAGATGCGCCGCCTCGGCGACGGCGTCGACTGGTCGCGCGAGCGTTTCACCATGGACGAGGGCCTCTCCCGCGCCGTCCAGACGATCTTCAAGAAGCTCTACGACGACGGTCTGATCTACCGCGCCGAGCGCATCATCAACTGGTGCCCGCGCTGCCTGACCGCGATCTCCGACATCGAGGTCGAGCACGAGGACCGGGACGGCGAGCTGGTCTCGATCCGCTACGGCGACGGCGAGAACTCCATCGTCGTGGCCACCACCCGGGCCGAGACGATGCTCGGTGACACGGCCGTCGCCGTCCACCCGGACGACGAGCGCTACCGGCACCTGGTCGGCACCGAGATCGACCTGCCGCTCACCGACCGCCGGATCCCGGTCGTCGCCGACGAGCACGTCGACCCGGAGTTCGGCACCGGCGCCGTCAAGGTGACCCCGGCGCACGACCCCAACGACTTCGAGATCGGCCGGCGCCACAACCTGCCGTCCCTGACGATCATGGACGAGCGCGCACGGATCACCGTCCACGGCCCCTTCCAGGACATGGACCGCCTCGAGGCGCGTGACGCCGTGGTCGGCGCGCTGCGCTCGCAGGGCCGGATCGTCGCGGAGAAGCGGCCGTACGTCCACGCGGTGGGCCACTGCTCCCGCTGCAGGACGATCGTCGAGCCGCGGCTGTCGCTGCAGTGGTGGGTCAACGTCGACCCGCTCGCGCGGGCCGCCGGCGACGCGGTCCGCGACGGGCGGGTGAAGATCCACCCGCAGGAGATGTCCGGCCGCTACTTCCAGTGGGTCGACAACATGCACGACTGGTGCATCTCGCGCCAGCTGTGGTGGGGCCACCGCATCCCGGTCTGGTACGGCCCGGACGGCGAGACCGTCTGCGTCGGCCCGGACGAGCAGCCGCCCGCCGGCGAGGGCTGGACGCAGGACACCGACGTCCTGGACACCTGGTTCTCCTCCGGCCTGTGGCCGTTCTCCACCCTGGGCTGGCCGGACCGCACCGCGGACCTCGAGAAGTTCTACCCGACCGACGTCCTGCTGACCGGCCACGACATCATCTTCTTCTGGGTCGCCCGGATGATGATGTTCGGCCTGTACGCCATGGACGGCCAGGCCCCCTTCCACACCATCGCCCTCACCGGCCTGGTGCGCGACGAGCGCGGCAAGAAGATGTCCAAGTCCTTCGGCAACGTCGTGGACCCGCTGGACTGGATGGACAAGTACGGCTCCGACGCGCTGCGCTTCACCCTCGCCCGCGGTGCCAACCCCGGCACCGACGTGCCGATCGGTGAGGACTGGGTCCAGGGCGCCCGCAACTTCACCAACAAGATCTGGAACGCCACGCGCTTCGCGCTGATGAACGGCGCCACGGTCGAGGGCGAACTGCCCGCGCCCGAGGAGATGTCGGCCACCGACCGCTGGATCCTGTCCCGGCTGAACGCCACGGTCGCCGAGACCGACGCGCTCTACGACGACTACCAGTTCGCCAAGCTCAGCGACGCCCTCTTCCACTTCGCGTGGGACGAGGTCTTCGACTGGTACGTCGAACTGTCCAAGACCACCTTCCTCGCGGGCGGCCGCCCGGCCGAGGTCTCCCGGCGCGTGCTGGGCGAGGTCCTGGACAAGCTGCTGCGGCTGCTGCACCCGGTGGTCCCCTTCGTCACCGAGACGCTGTGGACCACGCTCACCGGGCGCGAGTCGGTCGTCGTCGCCGACTGGCCGGCCGACTCCGGCTTCCGCGACGCGGTCGCCGAGCAGGAGATCGCGGCGGTGCAGTCGCTGGTCACCGAGGTCCGCAGGTTCCGCGCCGACCAGGGCCTGCAGCCGGGCCAGAAGGTCCCGGCCCGGCTCGACCTCGGCTCCACCGGCCTGGAGGCCCACGAGGCCGCGGTCCGCCAGCTGCTGCGCCTGCAGCCGGAGGGCGAGGCCTTCACCGCGACGGCGACCCTCCCGGTCGCGGGCGCGACGGTCGCGCTGGACCTCTCCGGGACGATCGACGTCGACGCGGAGCGGAAGCGGCTGGCGAAGGACCTGGCCGCGGCCGAGAAGGAGAAGGCGCAGGCCACGGCGAAGCTGGGCAACGAGGCGTTCCTGGCGAAGGCGCCGGAACCGGTCGTCGCCAAGATCCGCACCCGCCTGGAGGCGGCCGAGGCGGACATCGCCCGCATCACCGCGCAGCTGTCCTCGCTGCCGCAGGGCTGACGCGCCGGGGGTGGGCAGGCGTGAACGCCTGCCCACAACCCGGATCTACCCGGCCGCTTCGTACAATGTGGTCGTGAGCAACCCGCGCCCCGAGAACGACGAGCCCCTTTCCGATCCGCTGGCCGCGATGGGTCTGGGCGGCGACGAGGACGAAGCCGACACCGACCCCGGCCGCGAGGCCGACCTGGCGGTGATCGAGGCGGGCAGCCGTACCCTCCGGGCCGGGGGACCGGTGCCGCAGGACGACGGCGTCCCGGCCCGCCCCACCGACCCGGAGGTCGACAGGGCCCTGCGCGAGGTCGAGGCGGAGCTCGCCGGCCGCTGGCCGGAGACGAAGCTGGAGCCGTCCCTGGACCGGATGACCGCGCTGATGGACATCCTGGGCGAGCCGCAGCGCTCCTACCCCTCGATCCACATCACCGGCACCAATGGCAAGACCAGCACCGCACGCATGATCGAGCAGCTGCTGCTCGCCTTCGACCTGCGCACCGGGCGCTACACCAGCCCGCACGTGCAGTCCGTCACCGAGCGGATCAGCCTCGACGGAAGGCCGATCGCGCCGGAGAGGTTCATCGAGACGTACGGCGACCTCAAGCCGTACGTGGAGATGGTGGACGCCTCCCAGCCGTACCGGATGTCGTTCTTCGAGGTGCTGACCGGCATGGCGTACGCCGCCTTCGCCGACGCCCCGGTGGACGTGGCCGTCGTCGAGGTCGGCATGGGCGGCAGCTGGGACGCGACCAACGTGGTCGACGGCACAGTCGCCGTCGTGACCCCGATCGACCTGGACCACACCGACCGCCTGGGCGAGACGGCCGGCGAGATCGCGGTGGAGAAGAGCGGGATCGTCAAGAAGGACGCCACCGCCGTGCTGGCCCAGCAGCCCGTGGAGGCGGCCCAGGTGCTGCTGAAGCGGGCCGTCGAGGTGGACGCGACGGTCGCCCGGGAGGGCATGGAGTTCGGCGTCGCGCACCGCGAGGTGGCCGTCGGCGGGCAGATGCTGACCCTGCGCGGCCTGGGCGGGGAGTACGAGCAGGTCTTCCTGCCGCTGCACGGTGAGCACCAGGCCCACAACGCGGCCGTGGCGCTCGCCGCGGTGGAGGCGTTCTTCGGCATCGGCACGCTGCACGCCCGCACCCTCGACGTGGACACCGTGCGCACCGCCTTCGCCAACGTCAGCTCGCCGGGCCGGCTGGAGGTCGTGCGCCGCAGCCCCACCGTGGTGCTGGACGCGGCGCACAACCCGGCGGGTGCCCGGGCGGCGGCCGGCGCGGTGGGGGAGGCCTTCGGCTTCACGCACCTGGTGGGCGTGGTCGGGACGAGCGGCGACAAGGACGTACGGGGCCTGCTGGAGGCCTTCGAGCCGGTCTTCGCCGAGGTCGTGGTGACCCAGAACTCCACCCACCGCGCGATGGACGTGGACGAGCTGGCCGCGCTGGCGGTCGAGGTCTTCGGCGACGACCGCGTGCAGGTCGAGCCCCGGCTGGACGACGCCATCGAGGCGGCCGTCACGCTCGCCGAGGAGCAGGGGGAGTACTCCGGTTCCGGGGTACTGATCACCGGTTCGGTGATCACCGTGGGAGAGGCCCGGCTGCTGCTGGGCCGCAAGTGACGAGCGGGAAGCGAAGCCAAGCGGATGCGGACCCTGTGCGCGAGCACCCTGATCGGTGAGTTCTTCGTGATCGGCTTCGCCGGTCTGGTGGCGATGAAGCAGCCGGAGCTGACCGCCGGCACGGTGTGGACGGTCAGCGGCATCGCCATGGTCCTGTGCGTACTGCTGTGCGGCATGCTGGGGCGGCGCGGCGGGCTGGCCGTCGGCTGGCTGCTGCAGGCCGGGCTGATCGCGAGCGGCTTCGTCGTCCCGGTGATGTTCTTCCTCGGCGTGGTCTTCGCCGGGCTGTGGTGGGCCGCCGTCCACTTCGGCCGGAAGGTCGACGAGGCCAAGGCGGCGCGTGCCGCGCAGCCGGCCTGACCGTACGGCTGGCACCCGGGCCGAGGGGGTGCCGTGGGTCCCGGGGATCACCGGTAATGTCGTCGTACCCGCACCCCGCACATAGGAGTCACACCGTGTCCCAGCGCACCCTCGTCCTTCTCAAGCCGGACGCCGTTCGTCGTGGCCTGGTCGGCGAGATCCTCGGCCGCATCGAGCGCAAGGCGGGCTGGAGCATCACCGCGCTGGAGCTGCGCACGCTCGACCGCGCCCTCCTCGAGCAGCACTACGCCGAGCACGTCGGCCGGCCGTTCTACGAGCCGCTGGTCGAGTTCATGGCCTCCGGTCCCGTCGTCGCGCTGGTCGTCTCCGGGGAGCGGGTCATCGAGGGGCTGCGCGCGCTGGCCGGCCCGACCGACCCGATCGCCGCCGCCCCCGGTTCGATCCGCGGAGACTTCGGCACCATCGTCCGGGAGAACCTGATCCACGCCTCGGACTCCGAGGAGTCCGCCGAGCGGGAGATCAAGATCTTCTTCCCCGGCCTGGCCTGATCCTGCGCTCCAGTTCGCCCCGAATTCGCCGCTGACGCCCGATCAGCTCAACGGGCGGCCGGAAATTTCCCGGCCGCCCGAAGGCATATGCCGGGGGTTCGGGGGAACCAATTCCGCCGACACGGCGTCACCATTGCAGAGGACAGCTGTGTGTTCTGATGACAATGGCGGCGGAACCCTGACCCCGTGCCGCGTCGGGCGCGACTACGATGGAATCTCCGCTCCTCCGGCTCGGCGCACAGCAGCGCATCCGCCGTGCTCACCCCCACATCGCTCCAGCTCGGGAAGGCCAGACGTATCCTCATGGCGAACAACATGTCGTTCATCGGCCGTGACATGGCTGTCGACCTCGGCACCGCCAACACGCTGGTGTACGTCAGGGGTCGCGGGATCGTCCTCAACGAGCCGTCCGTCGTCGCCATCAACACCAATACCGGCGGCATCCTGGCGGTCGGCTCCGAAGCGAAGAAGATGATCGGCCGGACCCCCGGCAACATCGTCGCGGTCCGTCCTCTCAAGGACGGGGTGATCGCCGACTTCGAGATCACCGAGCGCATGCTGCGCTACTTCATCCTCAAGATCCACAAGCGTCGCTACCTGGCACGACCCCGTGTCGTGGTCTGTGTCCCCTCCGGCATCACCGGTGTCGAGCGCCGCGCCGTCATCGAGGCCGCCACCCAGGCCGGCGCGCGCCAGGTGCACATCATCGAGGAGCCCATGGCCGCCGCGATCGGTGCCGGGCTCCCCGTCCACGAGGCGACCGGCAACATGGTCGTCGACATCGGCGGCGGCACCACCGAGGTCGCGGTCATCTCGCTCGGCGGCATCGTCACCGCGCAGTCCATCAGGGTGGCCGGCGACGAGTTGGACAACGCGATCATCCAGCACATCAAGAAGGAGTACAGCCTCCTGCTGGGCGAGCGCACCGCGGAATCGATCAAGCTCACCATCGGCTCGGCCTTCGCGGTCGACAACGAGGAGCACACCGAGATCCGCGGCCGCGACCTGGTCTCCGGCCTGCCCAAGACGGTGGTCGTCTCGGCCGCCGAGGTGCGCAAGGCGATCGAGGAGCCGGTCAACGCCATCGTCGACGCGGTCAAGACGACCCTCGACAAGTGCCCGCCCGAGCTGTCCGGCGACATCATGGACCGCGGCATCGTCCTGGCCGGCGGCGGCGCGCTGCTGCGCGGTCTGGACGAGCGGCTGCGCAACGAGACCGGCATGCCGATCCACATCGCCGAGTCCCCGCTGGACTGCGTGGCGCTCGGCGCCGGCAAGTGCGTCGAGGAGTTCGAGGCGCTGCAGCAGGTCCTGGACGCGCAGCCGCGCAGATGAGTCCTCACGTTCCGTCGTACGGGTGAAGTCCCGCCCGTACGCCGGATCGTTCTACCTCCCGGGAGGGCCCATCGGGCCCACGGGCTCACACGCTCTGACGAGGAAGGCACGGACTGGCCCCCGTGAGGGACACACGAGAGAGCCGGCTTCTGCTGGTACTGCTGGTGGCGATCGCATTCGCGCTGATCACCGTCGACATCCGCGGCGGTGAGGACTCACCGCTGGACGGCACCCGGTCCGCCGCGGCCGCCGTCTTCGGCCCCGTGGAGAACGGGGTCGCGGCCGCGGTCGATCCGGTGGACAACGCCGTGGACGCGGTGCGCGACTCCGGCGACCGCAGCAGCCGCATCAGCGAGCTGGAACGGGAGAACGCCGAGCTCAAGCAGCAGCTCGGCAGCAAGGACGTCACGCGCGAGCGGGCCCGGGAACTCGACAAGCTGCTCAAGCTCGCCGGCGCCGGCCAGTACCGCGTCAAGGGCGCGCAGGTCATCGCGATAGGAGCGGCCCAGGGCTTCTCCTGGACGGTCACCATCGACGCCGGCGCCAACGACGGCATCCAGCGCGACATGACCGTGGTCAACGGGGACGGCCTGGTCGGCCGGGTCACCACCGTCGGCCCCTCCACCTCGACCGTCCTGCTCGCCTGCGACCCGGACTTCACGGTCGGCACACGGCTGGAGAAGTCCTCCGAGCTCGGCTTCGCGACCGGCCAGGGCAACCGGCCGATGCGGGTGCAGCTCCTCAACGGCAAGGCCCACGTGAAGAAGGGCGCCCGCCTCGTCACCTTCGGCTCGCAGGCGGACAAGCCGTTCGTCCCGGGCGTGCCGGTCGGCACGGTCGTCAAGGTCGACCCCGCGGGCGGCGGCCTCACCCGTACGGTCGAGGTCACCCCGTTCGTCGGCTACACCAAGCTCGACATCGTCGGTGTCGTCGTCCAGGGCCCGCGCAAGGACCCGCGCGACTCGGTGCTGCCGGCCGGGCCCAAGCCCCTCCCGACGGTCACGGTCACCGCGACCCCGAGTGTGAACCCCTCTCAGTCCCCGCTCTACGGACAGGAGGAGGTCCGATGAAGCGCATCCTGCTCTCCACCGGCCTCGTGGTCGCCGGAATGATCCTCCAGGTGTGCGTCCTGGCCCGCCTCCACCTGCCCGGCGCCGTCCCCGACCTGCTGCTGCTCGTCGTCCTCGGTCTCGCACTGACGTACGGTCACGTGGCCGGCTGCCTCGTCGGCTTCGGCGCGGGCCTGCTCGCCGACCTCGCCCCGCCCGCCGACCACGCCGCGGGCCGCTACGCCCTCGTGCTGTGCGTCGTCGGCTACATCGCGGGCCTGGTCAAGCCCGACGGCGGCCAGTTGCGGTCGGCCACCCGGCCGATGCTGGTCGTGGTCGGCGCCGCCATCGGTTCCACGGTGCTGTACGCGGCGGTGGGCGCCCTCGTCGGCGACACCGCGGCCCAGCACGTGGGCCTGGGCAAGCTGCTGTTCACCGCCACCCTGTACGACCTGCTGCTCGCGCCGTTCACCGTGCCGTGGATCATGGCACTGGCCCGCAGGTACCAGGGCGACGCGCTCGGGGAGGACGCCTCCGGCCCCGGCTTCGGCGCCCGTATCGGCGGCCAGCGCTCGAGCCTGCTGGGCCGGGTGGGGAGCGTCGCCAAGGGGGGACGGCGGCTTTGAGCAACATCCCCGAGACGGGTCGTACGCCGCGCGTCACGATCCGGTTGGTGGTCCTGCAGATCCTCGTCCTGTCCCTGCTGTTCACCCTCGGCGGGCGGCTGTGGTTCCTGCAGATCCGCAACGGCAGCGAGTACACGGCGCAGGCCAACAGCAACAACGTCCAGGAAGTCGTCGCGCCCGCCGTCCGCGGGTCGATCCTGGACGACAAGGGAGTGGCGCTCGCCGACAACGAGACCCGGCTGGTGGTCTCCGCGAGCCGCACCGACCTGCTGAAGCAGAAGGACGACGGCAAGGCGGCGCTGACCCGGCTCGCTGGTGTGCTGCACATGAAGCCGGAAGAGGTCCTGGGCAAGGTCCGGCTCTGCGACTCGCAGACCCCCAAGCCCTGCTGGAACGGTTCGCCGTACCAGCCGATCCCCATCACCGACGAGGCCACCACCCAGCAGGCGCTGCAGATCATGGAGCGCCGCGAGGACTTCCCCGGCATCACCGCCGAGCCCACCGCGGTGCGCCGCTACACCGCGCCGTTCGGGTCCAACACCTCCCAGGTCCTCGGCTACCTCTCGCCCGTGACGGACGACGAGCTGACCGCCGCCGAGAAGAAGGGCCGCCCGCTGCTGCGCTCGGACCAGATCGGCCGCTCCGGCCTGGAGCGCACCTACGACAGCGAGCTGCGCGGCAAGGCCGGCGTGACCCGCTACGAGGTGGACAACCTCGGCCGGGTCATCGGCAAGGCGGGCGAGACCGCTGCGGAGCCCGGCAGCCATCTGGTCACCAGCATCGACGCACGCGTCCAGAGGGTCGCCGAGAAGGAACTCGACGAGGCGATGAAGGTCGCCCGGAAGACCTTCGACAAGGTGACCGGCAGCCTCTACAAGGCGGACTCCGGCGCGGTCGTCGTCATGGACGTGCACACCGGCCAGGTCATCGCGATGGCCAGCGCGCCCACGTACGACCCGAACGTGTGGGTCGGCGGCATCTCCGCCAAGGACTACGCCAAGCTGACGGGCAAGAAGTCCAACTTCCCGCTGCTCAACAGGGCCATACAGGGTCAGTCGGCCCCCGGCTCGACCTTCAAGGCGATCTCCACCTCGGCCGCCGTGAAGGCCGGCTACGACATCAACGGTCGCTACCCCTGCCCGTCGTCGATGACCATCGGCGGCCGGGTCTTCAACAACTTCGAAGGGGAGAGCGCGGGCTCCATCACCCTCGCCCACGCCCTGGAGATCTCCTGCGACACCGTCTTCTACGGCCTGTCGTACGACCAGTGGCTGAAGGACGGCGGCACCAAGCCCAAGAAGCACCCCAAGGACTGGTTCTACAAGACCGCCAAGGAGTACGGCCTCGGCTCGCTGACCGGCATCGACCTGCCCTCCGAGGTCACCGGACGAATCCCGGACCGGCAGTGGAAGCGGGACTACTACGAGGCCAACAAGGACTACTGGTGCAAGGTCGCCAAGAGCGACAAGCAGGACTACGCGAGCCAGATCGCGCGCGAGAACTGCGTCGACGGCTACGTGATGCGCGCCGGTGACTCCGTCAACTACGCCATCGGCCAGGGCGACACCCTCGTCACCCCGATCCAGATGGCCAACATCTACTCGGCCATCTCCAACGGCGGCACGCTCTACCAGCCGACCATCGGCAAGGCCGTCATCAGCGCCGACGGCAAGAAGATCACCCGCATCAAGCCGAAGGTGAACGGCAAGGCCCCGGCCACCAAGAACACGCTGAAGTACATCAACGAGGCCCTGGAGGGCGTCGTCACCCACGGTACGGCCGCGTGGCGGTTCGGCGGCTGGCCGCAGGACAAGATCCCGCTGCACGCCAAGACCGGTACCGCGGAGGTCGCCGGGAAGCAGACCACGTCGTGGTTCACGACGTACAGCAAGGACTACGCGATCGTCATGACGATCTCCCAGGGCGGTACCGGCTCCGGTGGCTCCGGCCCGGCCGTCCGCAAGATCTACGAGGCCATGTACGGCGTCCAGGAGGACGGGTCGATCGACAACAAGAAGGCGCTGCTCCCGCACCCCCTGAGCAAGCTGCCGAAGATCGACGCCGACGGCACCATCAAGATCACCAAGGCTGCCTGGGCCGACGTGCCGCAGGCGCCCGCCGCACCGCAGGACACCGTGCTGGCGGCCGCCGCACTGCCCCCGGACCGCACCGGGTACCTCCTGTCGGGCAGGAGGCACCGGTCATGAGCGCGCACAGCTACGCGGCGCGCCGCTTCACCCCCGAACGCGGCACGCTGGGCAAGCTCCTGGCCCGGGACTCGATACTGCGCCGGATGGACTGGCTGCTGCTCGGCGCCGCCCTCGCGCTGTCCCTGATCGGCACCGCGCTGGTCTTCTCCGCGACGCGCAACCGCACGGAACTCACCCACGGGGACCCGTACTACTTCCTGCTGCGGCACATGCTCAACACCGCCATCGGCTTCGCCCTCGCCGCCGGCACGGTCACCCTGGGCCACCGCCGGCTGCGCGGCGCGGTGCCGGTGCTCTACGCCATCTCGGTGCTGCTGGTGACCGCGGTGCTCACCCCGCTGGGCACCACGGTCAACGGCGCCCACGCGTGGATCGTGCTGGGCGGCGGCTTCTCGTTGCAGCCGTCCGAGTTCACCAAGATCACCATCATCCTCGGCATGGCGATGATGCTGTCCGCACGAGTGGACGCCGGCGACCGGCTCTTCCCCGACCACCGCACCGTCGCCCAGTCCCTCGGCTTCGCCATACTGCCGATGGCCATCGTCATGCTGATGCCCGACCTCGGCTCGGTCATGGTGATGGCGGTCATCGTGCTCGGCGTGCTGCTCGCCTCCGGCGCCTCCAACCGCTGGGTCCTCGGCCTGATCACGGCGGGCGCGGGCGGCGCGATCGCGGTCTGGCAGCTCGGCGTCCTGGACCAGTACCAGATCGACCGCTTCGCCGCCTTCGCCAACCCCGCGCTCGACCCGGCCGGCGTCGGCTACAACACCAACCAGGCGCGCATCGCCATCGGCTCCGGCGGGCTGCTCGGCAAGGGCCTGTTCGAGGGCAGCCAGACCACGGGGCAGTTCGTGCCCGAGCAGCAGACCGACTTCGTCTTCACCGTGGCGGGGGAGGAGCTCGGCTTCGTCGGGGCGGCCCTGATCATCGCGCTGCTGGGCCTGATCATGTGGCGCGGCTGCCGCATCGCCCGCAACGCCACCGACCTGTACGGCACGATCATCGCGGCCGGCATCGTCGCCTGGTTCGCCTTCCAGTCCTTCGAGAACATCGGCATGACCCTCGGCATCATGCCCGTGGCGGGTCTGCCGCTGCCGTTCGTCTCGTACGGCGGATCCTCGATGTTCGCGGTCTGGATCGCGATCGGGCTGCTGCAGGCCATCCATATGAAGCGGCCCATGTCCGCCTGACCCCGCCCGCCGGGTGAACGCACCATTGCGGCCGGGCGAACCCGCGATTAGGTTCCTGACATGGGGAAGCGTGTCGCGGAGACCGAGCGCAAGTACGAGGCCGCCGAGCAGACCGGTGAGCCCGATCTCGAAGGTCTGCCCGGGGTCGCGGCGGTACGCGTCCTGGAACCCGCCGAACTGGACGCCGTCTACGTCGACACGTCCGACCTGAGACTGGCCACCCACAGGATCACCCTGCGCCGCCGCACCGGCGGCGACGACGCGGGCTGGCACCTGAAGCTGCCGAGCTCGCAGGTCGACACCCGCACCGAGGTCCACGCGCCCCTGGGCAAGCAGGGCCGAAAGGGCGGCCCCAGGGTGCCCAAGCCGCTGCTCGCCGAGGTCGCCGCCATCGTCCGCGACCGGGACCTCGTCCCGGTCGTCCGGCTGCGCAACACCCGCAAGCGGGTGCACCTTGTCGACGACGCGGGCGCGCCCCTGGTGGAGATCGCCCACGACCACGTCCGGGCCACCGTCCTCGACCACGGCGACGGGGCCGAGAGCGCCTGGACCGAGGTCGAGACAGAACTCCTCGACGGCGACACCGCCCTGCTCGACGCCCTGGAGAAGCGGCTCCGCACGGCAGGGCTGCGGCGGTCGAAGTCCCCCTCCAAGCTCGCCCGCGCCCTCGGCGACCGCCTGACGGCCGCCCCCCGGCCGCCGCAACCGCCGTCCACGACCGGCACCGCCGGCGACATCGCCCTCGCCTACGTGCACGAACAGGTCGCCGCGATCATCGCCTGGGACCCGGCGGTCCGCCGCGACGAACCGGACTCCGTCCACCAGATGCGGGTCTCCACCCGCCGGCTCCGCAGCGCCTTCAAGTCCTTCCGCCGAGAACTCGACCGCGCGGTGACCGACCCCATCGGCGACGAACTCAAGTGGCTCGCCGCAGTCCTGGGCCTGGAACGCGACCGGGAGGTCCTCGCCGAACGCCTCCGCGACCGCCTGGCGGAACTGCCGGAGGAACTCGTCACGGAAGCCCTCACCGCACGCATCGGCGGTGACGCCCCCGTCCACGAGGGCGCCCGCAAGGAACTCCTGCGCGAACTGGGAGGCGGCCGCTACTTCCGCCTCCTGGACACCCTGGAGTCACTGCTCACCGACCCGCCGCTGCTCGACCGCGCCTCGGCCCCCGCGGCCCGCGCCGTCGCCAAGGCCGTGGCTCGCGACCACAAGCGGCTGCGCCGGCGCGTCGAGCCCGCCCTGGCGATGGAACCCGGCCACGAGCGCGACATCGTCCTCCACGACGCCCGCAAGGCCGCCAAGCGGGTCCGCTACAGCGGAGAGGCCGCCCAGGCCGTCCCGGCGCTGCGCAAGCCCGCCAAGAAGCACACCAAGCGCATGAAGGCCGTCCAGCAGCTGCTCGGCGAGCACCAGGACAGCGTCATCTGCCGCGACGTCGTGCTCCGCCTCGCCTCCGACGCCCGCGAGGCCGGCGAGGACACCTTCGCCTACGGCGCGCTCTACCAGCTGGAACGCGACCGCGCCGCCGCGGCCGAGCGGCAGCTGCCGAAGGACTGGCCCAAGGCCGACCGCGGCAGACTGGCAGGCTGAGCCGCCAGGGACGCCCTTCGGAGGGCACCCGGCCCGCGCCGAGCGCGGCCGGGAAGCCCTCCGTGACGCGTTACGCTGAATGGTCACCCTTGCCAGCTCACGAAAGACACCTCTGATGCCTGTCGAGTCGGTCTTCCCCCAGCTCGAGGCCCTGCTGCCGCATGTGCAGAAGCCGATCCAGTACGTCGGCGGGGAACTGAACTCCACCGTCAAGCCCTGGGACGAGTGCGACGTCCGTTGGTCCCTGATGTACCCGGACGCCTACGAGGTCGGGCTGCCCAACCAGGGCGTCATGATCCTCTACGAGGTGCTCAACGAGCGCGAGGGCGTCCTCGCGGAGCGCACGTACAGCGTGTGGCCGGACCTCGAGGCGCTGATGCGCGAGCACAACGTGCCGCAGTTCACCGTGGACGCGCACCGCCCGGTCAAGGCCTTCGACGTGTTCGGCCTCAGCTTCTCCACGGAGCTCGGCTACACCAACATGCTCACGGCCCTGGACCTCGCGGGCATCCCGCTGGAGGCCCGGGACCGCACCGAGGACGACCCCATCGTGCTCGCCGGCGGCCACGCGGCCTTCAACCCCGAGCCCATCGCGGACTTCCTGGACGCGGCCGTGATCGGCGACGGCGAGCAGGCCGTCCTGGAGATCACCGACGTGATCCGCGCCTGGAAGGCCGAGGGGCGCCCCGGCGGCCGCGACGAACTGCTGTTCCGGCTGGCGCGCACCGGCGGGGTGTACGTGCCGAGGTTCTACGACGTGGAGTACCTGGCCGACGGCCGGATCGCCCGCGTCGTCCCCAACCGCTCCGGCGTGCCGTGGCGGGTGTCCAAGCACACCGTCATGGACCTCGACGAGTGGCCGTACCCCAAGCAGCCGCTGGTCCCGCTCGCGGAGACGGTCCACGAGCGCATGTCCGTCGAGATCTTCCGCGGCTGCACCCGCGGCTGCCGCTTCTGCCAGGCCGGCATGATCACCCGCCCGGTGCGCGAGCGCAGCATCACCGGCATCGGCGAGATGGTCGACAAGGGCCTGAAGGCCACCGGGTTCGAGGAGGTCGGCCTGCTGTCGCTGTCCTCCGCCGACCACTCCGAGATTGCCGACGTCGCCAAGGGCCTCGCCGACCGGTACACGGAGGACAAGATCGGC
The DNA here is from genome assembly GCF_033792735.1 of Streptomyces sp. PA03-3a. NCBI lineage: Bacteria > Bacillati > Actinomycetota > Actinomycetes > Kitasatosporales > Streptomycetaceae > Streptomyces > Streptomyces sp. PA03-3a. Next base: position 3,583 of record NZ_JARAVM010000071.1, on the reverse strand, counting down.
CTGTCCCTGCCCTCCACCCGCGTCGACGCCTTCAACATCGACCTGGCCAACGAGCTGACCCGCAACGGCCGCCGGTCCGGTCTCACCTTCGCCCCCGAGGGCGGCTCCGAGCGCATCCGCAAGGTCATCAACAAGATGGTCTCGGAGGAGGACCTGATCCGCACCGTCGCCACCGCCTACGGCAACGGCTGGCGCCAGGTGAAGCTTTACTTCATGTGCGGTCTGCCCACCGAGACCGACGAGGACGTCCTGCAGATCGCCGACATGGCGAAGAACGTCATCCAGAAGGGGCGCGAGGTCACCGGCCAGAACGACATCCGCGCCACGGTGTCGATCGGCGGCTTCGTGCCCAAGCCGCACACCCCGTTCCAGTGGGCCCCGCAGCTCGGCGTCGAGGAGACCGACGCCCGCCTGGAGAAGCTGCGCGACGCCATCCGCGGCGACCGGAAGTACGGCCGCAACATCGGCTTCCGCTACCACGACGGCAAGCCGGGCATCATCGAGGGCCTGCTCTCCCGCGGCGACCGCCGCGTCGGCGCCGTGATCCGCGCCGTCTACGAGGACGGCGGCCGCTTCGACGGCTGGCGGGAGCACTTCTCCTACGACCGCTGGATCCGCATGTGCGAGAAGGCGCTCCCGGAGCAGGGTGTCGACCTCGCCTGGTACACCACGCGCGAGCGCACCTACGAGGAGGTCCTGCCCTGGGACCACCTGGACTCCGGCCTCGACAAGGACTGGCTCTGGGAGGACTGGCAGGACGCACTCGACGAGACCGAGGTCGAGGACTGCCGCTGGACGCCGTGCTTCGATTGCGGGGTGTGTCCTCAGATGGACACCCACATCCAGATCGGCCCGACGGGCAAGAAGCTGCTCCCGCTGACCGTGGTGAAGTAGCCGGGCTCGGACACGAGGCCCCCGCCGCACGGCGGGGGCCTTCGTGCGTCCGGGGGAGCGGAACGACGGTCAGTCAGGCCGGCTCTGCGGCGGGGCGGTTGACGCGGGGCGGGGGCGCGTCGTCGTCCTGCGCCGCCTGCGGGGAGGCCGGGTTCCGCCCGCGGGAGGGGGAAGGCGCGCTTCCGGGCGTACGGTTCGGGCATGCGGGAACGGGGGGACGCCGGCGGGTACGGCGGGAACGGGGACGGCTGCCTGACGGTGGCGGTCAGGATGCCGGCGCGGATCGTCGCGCTGGTGGTGGTGCTTCCGCTGCGTATCGCGTGGGACGCACTGATGGCCGCGGGCCGGGCACTGGGCCGCGCCGGGGGATGGCTGGCCCGGGTGCTGGTGGTCGTCCCGGCGGTGGCGCTGTGGCGGTATGCGCTGGCGCCGGTGGGGCGGGCCCTCGTGTGGGCGGTGCGGGGGCTGGTCCGGTACCTCGTCGTCATCCCGGCGGTGGCGCTGTGGCGGTATGCGCTGGCGCCGGTGGGGCGGGCCGTCGTGTGGCTGGTCCATGGCCTGGTCCGGTACGTGGTCGCGGTTCCGGCGGTGGCGCTGTGGCGGTACGTGCTGGCGCCGGTGGGGCGGGCCGTGGGGGTCGCCGTGGGGTGGGCGGTCTCCGTGCTGGTCGTCCTGCCGGCGGTGGCGCTGTGGCGGTATGTGCTGGTCCCGTTGGGCCGGGCGTCCGGCGCGGGGGCGCTGTGGGTGCTCCGGGCGCTGCTGGTGGCGCCCATGGCGGCGCTGTACCGCCATGTCCTGGTGCCGGTGGCCGCCGGGGCGGCGTGGCTGGCCCGGTGGGCGGTCCGGGCGCTTGTGGTGCTTCCGGCGGTCGCGCTGTGGCGGTACGTCCTGGTGCCGGTGGCCCTGGGGGGTGGCGTGGCTGGTGCGGTGGGTGGTCGTGGCGCCGCTGCTCCTGCTGTGGCGCCGGGTGCTCGTGCCGGTCGCCCGGGAGGTCCGGGACGCCGTGCTGGTGGCCTGGCGTGTGGCGGGGTATGTGTCGCGCGCCGTGGGGCGAGCGCTGAAGTGGCTGGTCACCGTGGTCCTGGTGGTTCCGGCGGCCTGGGTGTGGCGCGCTCTGGTGCTGCCGGTGTGGCGGCCGGTGAGGCGGGCGGCGGCGGAGGCGCGCCGGGCGGTGCGCGACGCGCTGGCGGCGGTGCGGGAGACCGTGCGCGGGGTGCGGGCCGATCTGCGCACCGCGCTGACCCGGGGCGCGCCGCGGCCGGTGGAGCGCGGTGGGCGCCGTGGGGAACCGGAAGGCCGGAACCCCCAGTAATCTGGAAGACGACAAGCAACCCCGTCCGGGGTTACCCGACGCACGAGGGACTGAACGACACTGGGCAAGCGACAGCCCGAAGGCCCGCCGCCCGCACCCGCGGTGCAGCGCATCCGACTGCGCTACACCAAGCGCGGCCGCCTCCGGTTCACCAGCCACCGCGACTTCCAGCGCGCATTCGAGCGGGCGCTGCGGCGCGCCGAGGTGCCCATGGCGTACTCGGCGGGTTTCACCCCGCACCCCAAGGTGTCGTACGCCAACGCCGCACCCACCGGCGTCGCGAGCGAGGCCGAGTACCTGGAGATCGCGCTCAGCGAGGCCCGTGAGCCGGAGAAGCTGCGCCTGCTGCTGGACGAGTCCCTGCCGGACGGCCTCGACGTGGTCGACGCCGTCGAGGCCCGTACCTCGGGGCTCGTCGAGCGGCTGGAGGCGTCCGTGTGGCAGCTGCGGCTGGACGGTGTGGAGCATGCCGCGGCCGAGCGGGCCGTGGCCGCGTTCCTCGCCGCGGGGGCCGTCGAGGTCCAGCGCATGACGAAGAACGGCGTGCGGACTTTCGACGCGCGCGAGGCCGTCGCCCGGCTCGAAGCGGTGGACCCGCAGGTGGCCGGGGCCCGGGAAGGTATCTTCGAACAGGGTGCCGATAGGCCGACACCAGCAGCTTGTGCGATACTGCGGCTGGTTGTTCGGCATGTGACACCTGCCGTACGACCCGACGACGTCCTGTCCGGCCTCCGTGCGGTGGCCGACCTCGCGCCGCCGGTCCCCGCTGCGGTGACCAGGCTGGCGCAGGGGCCGCTCCACGAGGAGACCGGCACGGTGACCGATCCGCTTGCGCCCGACCGCGATGCCGCGGCGGTGCCGGAGGGTTCCGCCTAGGACCGTCGTCGTTGTGCGGCCGACGCATCTGGGGAAACCCGGGTCCGGCAGCACGCATCAGACGAGACTTTCGTCGGCCCGTCAGTCCGGTGCCGACGAGCGAAACGACAGCTCCCGTGTGGCGCCCGCGCCCCCGGGCGGTGGAACCGCGAGGACGCGGACCGCCGCGAACCGGATCAGGGTGCGGCGCCCGGGAGCGTGACGGGAGATATGCCCGCATGCTCGAGCAGAACGAGCCGAACGAGGCGCCCGAGAACGGCGCCACCGAAGCCGCCTCCGGCGGCACCGACAGTGAGGCGACGGCCGCCCCGCGCCGCCGTCGCCGGGCGGCGAGCCGTCCGGCGGGTCCGCCCGCGGCCGGTGAGGCCGCTCAGGACGCGACCTCCGTGACGGCGGCCGCCGAGCCGCCGGCCATACCGGCCGAGACCCCCTCCGCCGAGGCCGAGGCCGCCCCCGCGAGGACACGCCGCCGGGCGACCCGCAAGGCCGCCGCCCCGGAGC
>NZ_JARAVM010000070.1:0-20917 GCF_033792735.1 Streptomyces sp. PA03-3a | reverse complement strand
ATCGTGGCTCTCCTTGGTGCCGGTGCGACCCCATTGTGGCCGCCTTCACCACGGGGACGGAGCCGGCCGCGGGTTCTCGACACCACCGCCCGAGTCTTTCCGCGATTACTCCGGGGCTCTCCCGGGCGGGCCCGTCCGACGCGGCCCGCCCCGTGGCGGACCCTGGGGGACAGCGGAACAGGCCGCCGGCTGCCGCACTGCCCGTAGCGGCTCGACCGGGTCGCCCAGGATGAAAGCGACCGGTCGTCTTAACCGGTCCGGCCGGTCCCGCTGCCCGGGGCAGAAGCTACCAGAGCTAAATGTGGGATTTAAAGTCAGACGCCTCCGTACCGGCGGTCAGCGCACCGTGACCGAGTGGCTCAGGTCGATCCACTCGCCATTGCCCGCGGTGCGCAGGTGCCCGGCGAGGCCGGCGTCGTCGAAGGCCCGCTCGATGTCGGAGCGGGTCTCGCTGAAGTGCGCCCATCCGTCGCAGTGGGCGGCCACGACCACCGGCGACCCCAGGACCGAGGCGGCGGCGCCGGCCCGCTGCGCGGTGAGCGTCAGCGGCCGGCCGCGCATCTTCGACGGAACGCGCGCCGCGCCCACGAACAGGACGGCCACGTCCACGGGCGGCATGCGGCGGGCGATCTCCGCCACCACCGCGAGCGAGGCGTTGTCACCGCTGACGTAGACGGTGGGAAGCCCTTCCCCCGTCAGGACGAAGCCGGTGACCTCGCAGTTCACATGCCCCTGCTCGTCGCGCTCACCGTCGTCGGGCCCGTGCTGGGCGGGGACGGCGTGGACGGTGACGGTGCCCCCCGAGGGGCGGGGAAGCGTCACGCTCTCCCAGGCCGGCAGCCCCTGGGCCGGGGTGCCCAGGCGCCGCGCGGCCGCGGGGCCGGTCAGCACGAGGGGCGATGCGAGGGCGAAGGCGCGGCCCCGGGTGTCCAGGTTGTCGGGGTGCAGGTCGTGGCTGACGAGGACGGCGTCCACCGGTCCGAGGGCGTCCTCGCCGACGGCGGGCCCCGCGGTCTTGGTGAGGTACCCGTGATCGCCCGGATCGTCGAACGTGGGGTCCGCCACCAGGCGCAGCCCCCCGATGTCGATCACCGTGGTGGGGCCCCCGAGGACGCTGACCGCACCGGGGCGGCGGGCGGGACTGACCCGATCGTTCATGACGCACCTTTCCTGTCGGGTGTGTGGCGGAGGGCCTGTCGCGGGCCCCCTGCGATCACATCACACGGAGCGGCCGGGCCCGGCTCGGGCTCCACGGCTCACACCACCGGAGGCCTGCCCAGGGCGGTCATCCGCGCAACGGTGCGCCACCGCATGGGGCGCCGTGCGCCGCACGGCGTGCGCACACCCTCCAGGAAGCCGCCCCACCAGGCCCGGAGCCCCTCCGGCGAGGGCCGCCTGAGCACCGTGAGCACCGCCCACACCCCCAGGTACGCGGGGATCAACGGGGCGGGCAGATGCCGCTTGGCCAGCCACACGCGGTTGCGCGCCACCAACCGGTAGAACACCGCATGCCGCGTCGGCGACGTCCACGGGTGCTGCAGCACCAGCTCCGGCGCGTACCGGATCCGCCAGCCCGCGTCCAGCGCCCGCCACGCCAGGTCCGTCTCCTCGTGGGCGTAGAAGAAGGCGTCCGGCCAGCCGCCGATCTCCTCCAGCATCCGCATCGACAACCCGTGCCCGCCGCCGAGGAACGTCGTCACCAGCCCTCCGCGCATCGGGTCCGACGCGACCAGCCGCGGCACATGGCGGCGCTGGGTCCTCCCGAGTTCGTCCGCGATCCGGAACGACACGATGCCCAGCCGCTCGTCACCGCGGTACAGCTCGGCCAGCCGCCGGAAGACGTCGGTCGTGACCAGCAGCCCGTCGTCGTCGAGGTCGACCACGAGGTCGACGTCCCCGTACTGGCGCAGTCGCTGCAGAGCGACGTTGCGACCGCCCGCCACCCCCAGGTTCTCCGGCAGTTCCACCCGGGTCACCCCGTCCGGCAGCGCCGGCAGCGGCGACCCGTTGCCCACCACGACGACGCGGGCCGCCGGCAGGTCCTGCGCGGCGACCGAGGCCAGCAGCGCGTCGAGTTCGGCGGGCCGGTCGCCCATGGTCAGGACGGCGACCCCGACGCGCAGGTGGCCCACAGGTGAACTCCGTTCGTCCGGCAGTGGTGTCCGCGATGCTAACCGGCACGGGCGTCCACGGCCGCGACCTCGCTCCCGCCGGGAGAGCCGTGCCCGCGCGGACGGTGCGCCCGCGGTGCGCCGGGCGATGGCGCGGCAGACGGCACCGGGCGTGGTGCGGCCGTACCGGCCCCGACGCGAGCGCCGCCGCGCAGGCTGGACCATTCCGTACACGGCGGGCGGACGGAACGGACGCGGTCCACCTCACCGGGGACGCACGTCGCCTTCAAGAGTTGATGGCCGATCAAGCTACTTGCCCGTATTTATGTTCAATGTTCTACTTGTTTGCCCGAGCAAGTTTTGCGGGTGTGGGGACGCCTTTTGCTCGGATCATGGGGACGCGGCCTCGCGGTGATGAGCCACCGCGAGGCCGCACATGGCCCCCGCCGCCGATCCGCCGGTGATGCCACGGGGCATCGAGCGGCGTCCCGCCGAGGCGATCGCCGTGGTCGGGCCGGGACAGGGATCGAAGCGCTCGGACACGACCGCTTCCCCTCCGCTACTTGCCGGGTGCTCCGGGGTCGCGCAGGGCCGAGAACGCGGCACGCAGTTCCCGGGTGAAGATATCGGGGACCTCCCAGGCCGCGAAGTGCCCGCCGCGAGGAGCCTTGTTGTAGTAGATGAGGTCGTGGTAGGCGCTTTCGGCCCAGCTCAGCGGCGCCTGGTAGATCTCGCCGGGGAACACCGTGATGGCCGCGGGGATGGACACCGACACGGCGTTGAAGTTGTTGGCGTTGTTCTCCCAGTACAGGCGCGAGGAGGAGACCGCGGTGTTGGTCAGCCAGTAGAGGCTGACGTCGTCGAGGATCTCGTCCTTGGTGAGCACCCGCAGCGGGTCGCCGTCGCTGTCGGTCCAGGCGGCGATCTTGTCGTACATCCAGGCGGCCAGCCCGGCGGGGGAGTCCGTCAGCCCGTACCCCTCGGTCTGCGGGCGGGTGACCATCATCGCCGAGTAGCCGGAACCCGTCTTGTAGAAGGCGTTGAGCTTGTCGTACGCGGCTTTCTCGTCGGCGGACAGCCCGGCCGGGGTCGGGTCGCCGCAGGCGAGCTTCTTGGCGATGTCCGGCGGAACGGTGGCCGGCATGTTGACGTGGATGCCGATCAGCCCGGGGGGCTTCTGCGCCGCCATCTTGTCCGACACGACCGCGCCCCAGTCGCCGCCCTGGGAGACGTAACGCGTGTACCCCAGGCGCCGCATCAGCACGGCCCAGGCCCGGGCGATGCGGCTGGGGTTCCAGCCGGTGGTGGTGGGCCGCTCGGAGAAGCCGTAGCCGGGCATCGAGGGGATGACGAGGTGGAACGCGTCCCGCGCGCGGCCGCCGTGGGCGGTGGGGTTGGTGAGGGGGTCGATGACCTTCAGGAACTCCAGGACGGATCCCGGCCAGCCGTGGGTCAGGATCATCGGCAGGGCGTCCTTGTGGCGGGACCGGACGTGGATGAAGTGGATGTCGAGCCCGTCGATCCTGGTCTTGTACTGCGGAAGGGAGTTGAGCTTCGTCTCGATCCTCCGCCAGTCGTAGTCCTTGCCCCAGTAGCGCGCCAGCTTCTGCATCGTCGCCAGCTGGACGCCCTGGGACTGGTCGGGGACGGTCTCGCGGTCGGGCCAGCGTGTGGCGTTGACGCGCCGGAGGAGCTCGGCGACGTCCGCCTCCGGGATGTCGACGCGGAAGGGCCGGATGCCCGCGGCGTCCGCCGCCGCCTCCGTCTCCTTCGCGGCCCCCGGAGTCCGGGAGGCCAAGCCGAACGCCCCTGTGGTCGCCGCCGTCATCGCGGCGGCGGAGGAGAGCAGGATCTTTCGCCGAGAAAGCAGACTGGAAAAGTCGGGCATGGCAGATCTCCGGTCGTCCCGGTTCCCGGGAGGGAAGTCTCGTTGGCGTGCGCGCCCCTCATCGGTGACTGCGGGGAAGGCGGCACGGAATCGCCCTGACCCGGGGAGTGCGGGTGGCAGCCGATCCGATGGGCCGAGGTGAGGGCATTGCGACGAGACGAGACGCTATGGGGCGTTAGATCACCCTGCAACTCGGGAACCAGCCCGGTGCTCTGCTCCCCGGACGCCGCCGGGTGCGCTCCGTGATGACGTGTCATCGTGGTGCCGACGACACACGTCGTGGGTGCTCGCGCGGGTCGCCTCCGCGGCCCACGCCCGAGACCGGCAGGGGAACCGAGTGGCAACGTTGAACGACTTCGCGGAGCTCGCCCGCGCCGAACAGGGCCTCGGCGCGGTGTCGACGCTCCGAGCCGACGGGAGCATCCAGTCCTCCGTGGTCAACCTCGGAGTCATGCGGCATCCGCTCGCCGACGCCGACGTGGTGGCGTTCGTGACCTACGGCAGGGTCAAGCTCGGCAACCTCAGGGAGCGCCCCCGGCTCGCCGTGTGCGTGCGCTCGGGGTGGAACTGGCTGACGGTGGAAGGGGACGCCGAGATCATCGGCCCCGACGACCCGCATCCGGCGCTCGACGCGGACGGCACGCGTCTGCTGCTCCGGCAGATCTTCACCGCGGCCGGCGGCACCCATGACGACTGGGACGAATACGACAGGGTCATGGCCGCCGACCGCCGGGCGGCCGTCATGGTGCGCCCCGAACGGGTCTACGGCGTCTGAGCGTGGTGCCGGGGGCAGCCCGCTCGGACGCATCGGCGAGCCGGACGACGTCGCCGACGTCGTCCTCTTCCTCGCCTCCGACCAGAGCCGCTTCGTCACCGGCACGGAACTCTTCGTCGACGGCGGCACCGTGCAGGTCTGACGGGGCCGGTCCTTCCCGCCACCGGCGGCGGCCCGCGGCACCCACCGCGGCCCCGGTTAGGCTGGGGCGTGTCCCTCATCGGCCGTGACCAGGAGCTTTCAGAGATCGGGGCCCTCCTCGACCGGCTGCGAGCCGGGCTCGGCGGGCGCATCGTCGTCACCGGGCCGCCGGGGGCCGGGAAGACCGCGCTGCTGGCCGCCGCGGCGGAGCTGGCAGCCCGGCGCGGCATCCGGGTCGAGTACACCGGGGACCGCGCGCTGTCCGTGCCTCCCGTCACTCCGTACCGGCCGGGCGAGCCCGTTCTGCTTCTGGCCGACTCCGGATCGGCCGGCATCGAGCCCGCGTCCGAGCCCGCGTCCGAGCTGGCGCCGGACTCCGCGGCGCCCCCGGGGCCGCGGGCACTGCTGGCCGCCCTGCGGGAGCACACGGGGGACGGCACCGAGCTGAGGCTGGGCGGACTGCCGGGCACCGAGTTCGCCGTGCTCGTGCCCGGCCTGCCGCCGGACGCCGTCCACGCCCTGTGGCTGGTCTCCGGAGGGCTCCCCGGCCCCGCGCTGTCGCTGGCAGAACGGCTGAGGGGCCTCGGCGCGGACGTGGACCCGGTGGCGCACCTGGCGCTGACCGCCCCCTCGCGGGCGCAGTTCCTCGAACTCGACCTCGGTCTCGTCCGCGTGCTGGAGGCGGCCGCCGAGCGGCCGCTCGCCCCCGCGGTACGCGCCCGCGTACTGGCACGTCTCGCGCGCGAACTGCTCGCCGACAGCACAGCCGTGGCGCGCCGCCGTGACCTCGCGGACACCGCGCTCGGCCTGGCCCGCGCGTCCGGCGAACCGGGGACCGTCGCCGAGGTCCTGGACAGCCGGCTGCACGCGCTGTGGGACCCGGCCGCCACCGCCGAACGCCTGGCCACCGCCGAGGAGATCGTCGCCCGGGCCCGCCGGGCGGGTGACGCGGCGGCCGAGAGCCGCGGCCTGTTCTGGCGCTTCGTGGCGCACGCCGAGGCCGGTGACCTCGCGGCTGCCGAGGCGGCGCTCGGGGTGTACGCGCGCTCCGCGGAGCAGGCCGGGCACACCGACGCACGCGTGGTGGCACTCGCCCGGCAGGCGATGCTCGCCACCGTCCGCGGTCGGTTCGACGAGGCGGAGGCACTGGCCGACGAGGTGCTCGCCGCCGGGAACAGGGCGGGGGTGCGCGACACCGAGCGGCTGGTCGGCTCGGTACGCCACCAGCTGGCCGTCCTACGCGGCCGGACCGAAGCCCCCGTCGAACCCTGGCAGCGGATGGCCCGCAGGCTGCCCGGCCACTACTTCGAGGCCACGGCGGCCCGGGCGATGCTGGAGGCGGGCCGCGACGTCGAAGCCGGACTGGAACTGGAACGGCTGCTGCCCGAAGTCCTCTCCGGCACCGGGCCGCGCTGGACCGGCGCGCTCGCCGACCTGGCGGCCGTCGCCGCACGCATCGGGAGCCCGGCGGCGGCCGCCGCCCTGTACGAGGCGCTGCTGCCCTACCGGGGACGGCTGGTGGTGTGGGGCGGAGCCAACACGATCACCGGCCCCGTCGACGACTACCTGGGCCGCCTGGCGGCACGCCTCGACCGGCCCGCGGCAGCCGTCGGCCATCTGGACGCCGCCGAGGAGCTGTCCCGCCGGCTCGGCGCCCTTCCCTGGCTCGCGCTGACCCTGGCGGCACGGGCACAGGTCCTGACCCGGCGCGACGGTACCGCGGACCGGGAAAGGGCTGCGCAGGACGCGAAGGAGGCCCGGTCGATCGCCGAGCGCCTCGGCATGGACGGCCTGCTCCGCGCCCTGCGGCCGCCCGCCCCCTCCGGCGGCGCCTGGCACTGGGTGCTCGACGGACGCGACTGGCGGCTCCGGGCCGACGGCGAGTCGGCCCGGATACCCGACGGGCGGGGCCCCCGCTATCTGCGCGCGCTGCTGGCGGCGCCCGGCCAGGAGATCCCCGCCCTCGACCTGGTGGCGGGAGGTTCCGGTCTGGCGGCCCCGCCTGCCGATCCGCTGCTGGACGACACGGCCCGCGCCGCCTACCGACGGCGGCTCGACGCACTCGACGAACGGCTCGACGCGGCCGACCGGGCCGGGGACGTGGACGCCGCCGCGGCCGTACAGGCCGAGCGCGGAGCGCTCCTCGCCGAGCTGCGGCGCTCCGCCGGCCTCGGCGGCCGACCCCGGGCCCACGGCGACGAGGCGGAACGCGCCCGGGTCGGCGCCACGCGGGCCCTGTGGGGGACCGTGCGGCGTATCGAGGCCGCCGCCCCGCTCGCCGGCGCCCACCTGCGGGCGTCCCTGCGCACGGGCCGCCTCATGCGGTACCAGCCGGCACCCGGCGGTCCCGGGCGCTGGCAGGTGTGACGCCCGCCACGAACGGATCGTTCCCCCCGGGGCTACGCCTCCTGGTGTGTACGGCACGCACCCCAGGAAGGACACACCACATGAGTGACGGCGGAGCACCCTCGACATACGCGGGTCTGTGGGCGGAGCGCCGCGGCGGGCCGGACGGCCGGCCACCGCTCGTCCTGCTCCACGGACTGAGCTACGACCGTCACCGGTGGGGTCCGCTGCTGCGCGAACTCGAGGCCGTCGACCCCGCGCGGGAGGTCCTGGTCGTCGACCTGCCCGGACACGGGCAGTCGCCGTCGCTGGACCGCCACGGGCTCGACGACGTCGCCGCCGTGGTGCACCGGGCCGTGACCGAAGCGGGTCTGACCAGGCCGGTCGTGGTGGGGCACTCCATCGGCGGCGCCATCGCCACGGCGTACGCCGCGGCCCACCCGGCGCGCGGCGTCGTCAACATCGACCAGACCCTGCGTGTCGGCGGCTTCGCCGGCATGCTGCAGCGCAGCGGCGATGTGCTGCGCGGCCCCGGGTACGGCACCCTCTGGGACGGCCTGCTCGGCCGCATGGGCATCGACGGCCTGCCGCCCGAGGCCCGCGCCCTCGCCCGGCCCGACGCGGTCCCCCCGAAGGAACTGCTGCTGTCCTACTGGGACGAGCTGCTGACCACCCCGCCCGCGACGCTGGACGAGCGCAACGCCGGCCGGCTGGCGCGCATCGCGTCCCAGGGCACTCCGTACCACTACGTCACCGGCGCCGAGCCCGATCCGGAGTACCGCGCCTGGCTCTCCCGCGCCCTGCCCGACGTCACGATCAGCGTCCTGCCCGCCAGCGGCCACTTCCCGCACCTCGCCCATCCCGCGGAGGTCGCCCGCCTCCTGAGCTGAGGCGGCGGCGAAGCGGGAGCCGGCGAACCCGCCTGGGGCGCGAGTTCGGCGACGCGCAGAAGCCGTACGTCGGCTCCCGCCTCGGCCGCGCCGGCGGCGACGGTCTCCGCGAGACGGTGGATGGTGCCGGTCGAGGAGTAGGAGGCGACGGCGACGTCGGGCGTGTGGGGCATGCGGGGTCCCTTTCGGTGCGGCACGCCTGAGGGCGGGGCTTCGGCGACGTGCGCTTCGCGGGGCCGGGAGGCCCTCACGAGAGCTGCGTGCGCGAGCAGTGAAGTGCGGGATCCGGCGTCCGGGTATCGGGAACGCGACCTGCCGCCCGGGCCGTACGGGCCCTCCGCCGTCCCGGTGCCGGTGGTGCAGGGGACCTACGGCGCGGGGACCGGGCGCACACAGGGCACCACGGGTGAGGAAGGGCCGTTGCGTACTCTTGCGGCATGCGCATGCGCCCCACCTTGAGCTGGACCCCCACCGAGGACCTCCCGCCGGGCACCACGGACCTGGGGCCCGTCGCCGACGCGCTGGGCGGCGGCGGAGTGCTGGTGCTCACCGGCGCGGGCATCTCCACGGAGTCGGGCATCCCCGACTACCGGGGCGAGGGCGGGAGCCTGAGCCGGCACACCCCGATGACCTACCAGGACTTCGTCGGCAGCGTCCAGGCCCGGCGGCGGTACTGGGCACGCAGCCACCTCGGGTGGCGCACCTTCGGCCGCGCCCGCCCCAACGCCGGGCACCGGGCGGTGGCCGCGTTCGGACGGCACGGCCTGCTCTCGGGAGTGATCACCCAGAACGTCGACGGCCTGCACCAGGCCGCCGGCAGCGAGGGCGTCGTCGAACTCCACGGAAGCCTCGCCCGGGTCGTCTGCCTCTCCTGCGGTGACTTCAGTCCGCGCGGGGAACTCGCCCGGCGGCTGGAGGAGGCCAACGCGGGCTTCGAGCCGGTGGCGGCGGGCATCAACCCGGACGGCGACGCCGACCTCACCGACGACCAGGTGGGGGACTTCCACGTCGTGCCCTGCACGGTCTGCGGCGGCGTGCTCAAGCCGGACGTGGTGTTCTTCGGCGAATCCGTACCGCCCCGGCGGGTCGAGCACTGCCGCGAGCTGGTCCGGGGGGCGGCCGCGCTGCTGGTCCTGGGCTCCTCACTGACGGTGATGTCCGGGCTGCGGTTCGTCCGTCAGGCCGCCGAGGCGGGCAAGCCGGTACTGATCGTCAACCGGGACGCGACCCGCGGCGACCGCCACGCCCTCACCCGGGTCGCGCTCCCGCTGGGAACCGCCCTATCCTCCGTGGCGGAACGGCTGGACATCCCCGCCGGCGGACCGCTCGACGGCCGGGAAGCGGCTCCGGCGAGCCTGTGACGGCGGCCGGTCCGTCCGCGGTGGACGTACCACCGCGGACGGACCGGCCTGCTTGTCGCGGGTCCCGGCAACGGCCGCGCCTCAGCCCAGGCCGAAGGCCCGGATCACGGTCTGCTTCACCGAGTTGCCCGCATCGTCCTTCGCGCTCGCTCGCAGCGACACGAAGGACGCCTTGCCCGGGGCGTCCAGGCGGAACCGCCCGTCACTGCCGCGGGCGGCCTTGTGCCACGTCCGGCCGTCGTCGTAGGACAGCTCCAGGCCGACCGCGCCGATCTTGCCGGCAAGACTGGCGCCCGACAGGTGCGCGGCGGTGACGGAGAGGCCGTCGTGCCGCCCGGCACGCCCCGCCGCGTCGGTGCCGATCCGGTAGTCGAGCTGCACCAGCGGCAGCACCACGGTGACGCCGTCGGTCGGCTTCGCCGACGTGAAGTCCCACTCGGTGTGGGTGCGGGAGGAGTACGGGGTGTACGGCACGTCGCGCTCACCGGTGACGACCAGCTTGTACGGCAGCTTGCGGGCGCTGGGGGCGTCGCCCCAGACGGTCGTGAAGCTCCCCTGGCCCAGCTGCTCGGTGCCCTGGTACAGGGTCTGCTGCTGGGTTCCGGCCGGGTCCTGGTTCCATCCGACGTGGTCCCGGCTGCCCCAGGCCGGGATGTCGATGTACAGCTGGTCGCCGTTGCGGCTGGGCGGCAGGTTGTTGAAGAAGGTGTCGTTCAGGAAGGGGCGCTGGATCGGCTTGAACCACTCCTCGGACTGCCTGCTGCCGGCCTGGTAGGCGGCCTTGGCTCCCTCCTCGAAGCCCAGGTACTGGACGTATGCCTGCTGGTGCCAGCTGACGCCGGTGGTGGACACCCAGTCGGTCCGCTTCCCGTTCGCGGGCTCCGGCATGAGGGGGCCGGAGGACCAGTCGACGCCGTCGAGCCACTCGAAGCGGAACTCGCCGGCGGCCACGTCGTGCTTCGGGCTCGCGAAGTCGACGTCGATCCGGGCCAGGTTCTTGGTATCGCCCTTGACCGCCATCTTCGAGGGGATCTCGTTGTGCCAGGCGTGCGCGAGGTCGTACACGTACGGGCTCGCCGTCTCGGAGTCCACGGTGACCTTGGCAGCGCCACCCTTGACCTGCCGGATGAGCTCCTCGCCCGCTTCGGTACCGAGGAGGCCGACGTCGAGCGGGATGGGCCGCTCGCCCAGCGGCGCGTAGGAGCGCAGTGGGCGGCCGTAGCCGCTCTCCACGACCAGCATGAGCTTCGCGCCCGCGGCGATCGCGTTGGCCGCCTGGTCGAACTCGTTGACACCGTCGTCGCTGTGGCGGACCACCACGGCCTTGCCGCGTGCGTCGAGGCCGGCGAATTCCGTGCTCGACCCCTGGCCGGCGAAGACCAGCGGCAGCTTGTAGGTGCCTGCGGCCAGCGGGGTGATGCCCTCCTGGCGCAGGATGCCGGTGAACTCGGTCGTGCGGGTGGAGACGGCCAGCGCAGGCTTCTCGCCGCGCCACCGGGCGGTCAGCCGGAAGTCCCCGTGGGTCACCTTGTGGGTGGTGGGCTGCGCCCAGATGCTGTCGTAGTACACGCTGTCGGCCGACAGACCCGACCTGACGCCGTTCATGACACGGTTGTAGCCCAGCTTCTGGAACGTCACGTCGCTGCGCTGCGGGGTGGTCATGTCGATGCGCTCGGCCTTGGTGGCGTCGAACGTGACCGTGGTGTCACGGTCCACCATGACGTCGGGGTCACCGAGCAGGGCCAGGCCCTTGGAGTGCGGACCGCCGACGCCTTGGACCTCCTGGAAGGAGAGCACCGAGTACACGTCGTCGGGCACGAGGAACTCCCCGGTGCCGGAGGGGCCGACGCCGATCAGGAGGGGGTCCTTGTCGCCCGCCCTGAGCAACCAGACGTCGCCGAACGTGGGATCGCCCTCGGAGTCCTTGAACGTCAGCGTCAGCGTGTGCATCGTGGCGAAGCCGAGGGAGACGGCGGTGTGCGCCACGGCCCTGCCCGCCGAGTCCGTCGCGAGCACCTGGCCCGAGTAGTGGTTCTCGGCGGTGCCCGCGGAGCCGTCGATCGCCACCGTGACCTCGGCGGTGCCGTGCGCCGGAACGACGACGCGGGAGGCCGACAGAAGGAACATCCCGGCCGGCGCCTGCGGCGCGTCGACGGACAGCGTGAGCGCGACCGGCGCGTCCGTGATGTTGGTGTACGTCACCGGACGCCGGAGGGCGCCTTCGTCCTCGTCCTGGGCGGCGTAGGCGGTCGCCGAGGCGAAGACTCCGGCCATCGCCGCCGCCGCGACGTCGAGCCGGCCGCTGCCGGCCTCGAAGGCGTCGTACGCCGGGGTCTGCCGGGAGCTGCTGGCCAGCAGGTCCTTCAACTGGCTGCCGGTGAGCTCCGGGTGGGCCGCGGCGAGCAGGGCGGCGGCGCCCGCGACGTGCGGGGTGGCCATCGACGTGCCGCTCATCGACTGGTAGGAGCCCTGGTCGTTGCCCACGAACCGGGAGTTGGCAGCGAGGATGTCGACGCCGGGGGCGGTGATCTCCGGCTTCAGCGCACCGTCGATGCGGGGGCCCCTGCTGGAGAAGGGGGCCAGGGCGTCGTCGGAGTCGACCGCACCCACGGTCAGTGCCGAAGCGGCTGTACCCGGTGTGGAGATGCTGTCCGGTGCGCCCGCGTTGCCGGCGGCGACCACGAACAGCGCGCCGGTCTGGGCGCTCAGCCGGTCCACGGCCAGGCTCATCGGGTCGGTTCCGTCGGAAACCCCGGCACCGAGGCTCATGTTGATGATCTTGGCGTGCTGGTCTACGGCCGCCCACTCCATGCCGGCCAGGGCGAAGGAGATCTGTCCGCTGCCGGTTCGGTCGAGCACCTTGCCGATTCGCAGCCGGGCGCCCGGAGCGACGCCCTTCTCCTTGCCGCCGGAGGCCGCACCGGTGCCGGCGATGATCGACGCGACGTGGGTGCCGTGTCCGGCGCGGTCGTCGGTGTCGTCCTCCTCCGGCACGAAGTTCTGCCGGGTCACGATGCGGTCCGCCAGGTCCGGGTGGCCCGCGTCGACGCCGGAATCGAGGACGGCGACGTCCACGCCCTGCCCGGTGTCGCCGCCCTGCCAGACCTGCGGGGCACCGACCTGCGCGGTGCTGTCGGCGAGATCGGCGTGGATGGGGGCGTCGAGCCAGATGTGCGAGATCCCGGCACCGAAGGACGGCTTGGCGTCCTTCGTGCGGGCGCCCTCGTCGGTCGCCGCCCCGGCGACGGACTCCCAGAAGTCGTCCGCGCGGGAGCGGTCCGCGCTCAGGGCGGCGCCCTGGATGCTGTCGAGGCTCCGTACCCGCTTCGCGCCCTCGGGCACCGCGGACGCGCGACGCGCGGCACCGGCCTGCGTGTAGGAGACGATCAGCGGCAGCCGGTCGCGGTGCACGTCGTCGTAACCGTCCGCGATCAGGTCCGTGATGTTGAACAGCTGCCGGTCCAGGGTGCCCTGGGCCAGGAAGGGCAGGACGGACTCGGGGTAGACGTACAGGTCGTCGTTCGACGTCAGGATGCGCGTCCGCGCCGGCAGTCCATCCGCGCCACGGACGGTGACGGTGCCGCCGGGCGGGCCCTCACCGCGCGCGACCTGACTGGTCGTCACAACGTCACCGGTGATCAGTGTGACGGTGTGGGTACCGGCGGGCACACGGTCCGCGGCGGACGAGCGCGCGGGAGCGGGAACTCCGGAAGGGGCGGCGGCCTGAGCCGTGATGGGGCTCGTCAGTGCGAGGACGGAAGCTCCGGCGATGGCCGGCACGCTCCAGCGTCTGTGGTGTCTCTTCAAGGTGTCCCCGGGTAGGGTCCGGGCAGAGGACGATCACCCTCCGCCGTACAAGGGCGCCAACCGCGGCGGGTTGGAAGCACCTGGGCTGGGTGATCATATGCACGTCTGAATTCGCTGTGAAGAGTGGTGCTTCTTCGTTGTGAACCATGTGGAGACGATGTGGCGCACCCCGGAGCGCCGACGGCGGCGGGGACCGTCGATCCGCCGCGGGCCGGACGAGACCCCGGCGTGGCATTGCCCGGGCAGCAACGGCCTTACCTGTACGGTTGATTGGCGCCCTTCTCCGGTGGCCTCCGCGGTGCGACCGGAGAGCCGTCGACCGGTGAGAGGCTGTCAGGGTTGCCGTGCCGGGGTGTGAGCCATGTGACACTGTTCGCGCTGCGGAGACAGCGCCTGACCCTCGACACTTGAGTCTCCCGCGAAACGGGGAACCGCCCTCCCGAGACGCCCGCCCTCACAGCCCCCGCCGAAAGATTCGCGGCGCGACCTGTAAGAAGGTGCCGCGACCGGACATAGACAGGGGTGGAGGCGATGTGGACACAACAACCGATGAGCAGCGCTTCACCCGCGTGTACAGGGAGACCTACGCTGCGGTCGAGGCGTATGTGCGTCGCCGTATCCACCCCGACCGGGCGAGGGACGTGGTCGCCGAAGTCTTCCTGGTCGCCTGGCGCAGGTTCGACGAGGCTCCCGTGGCGGACGCACTGCCGTGGCTCTACGGGGTCGCCCGCCGGACCCTGGCCAACGTCCACCGGGCCGACCAACGGCACGTGGGACTGACGCAGGTCCTCGCCGCCCAGCCGGGACGACATGTCGAGGACCACGCCGGGGCCGTGGCCGAGCGGCTCCATCTCGCGGAGGCCTTCGACGGCCTGAGCGAGAGCGACCGAGAGGTACTGCGACTGGCGTTGTGGGAGGAGCTGGCTCCGAAGGACGCGGCTCGGGTCCTCGGGTGCACATCGGCCACGTTCCAGGTCCGCCTGCACCGGGCGCGCAGGCGTCTGCGACGACGAGTGGCCTCGACCGGGGAGGCCGAGGCGCCGTCACGCGGCACGCGGGCCACCATGCTGCCGGAGACGACAGGGGGTGGTCGCGATGCGTGACGCCGACGATGATTTCCGGGCCCTGGACCCCGTTGCGGGCCGCGCGGAGTTGCTGACCCGATCCGAGCGCGGCGCGTTGCTGGAGCGGATCCTGAGGACCCCGCGCGAGCATCGGGCAGCAGAGCCCCGGCGCTCCGCGCCGCGCACATGGGTGCTTGCCGTCACCGTCGCGGCCGCGGCAACGGCCGTCGCTGTCGTCGTCCCCCAGATGCCGGGCCCGACGGCGCAGCCCGCCCATGCGGTGACACCGGAGCCGCTGGCACTCCACCGCCCGGACAGACCGGCCGCGCGCGTGCTCGAGGCGCTGGCGCGCAAGGTCGAGAAGCTGCCGGATGATTCGCCGGCGGGCGGTACGGAGCGCTTCGTACAGGACAGTTGGTCCCTGTCGACCCGCGTCGATGGCATCCAGGTGACGTCCGCGATCATCCCCGAGCGGAGGGTGACGTGGAAGGAGCCGGACGGATCGGAGAAGTGGCGGGTCCGCTCGCTGGCACCGCGGTTCCGGACCGCCGAACAGCGCAGGATCTGGGAGGAGGGCGGCTCTCTGGGGAGTGAGGCGCAGGAGCAGTCGGACTCGACGGGCCCGGCCGATCCGGCGGATCCCCGCCACCGTGAACCGCCGTCCGGCGTCGCTGGAATGGAGCGCTGGCTGCGCGCGGGCTACGAGACGCACGGGTCCGGCGAACTCTTCGACTCCGTCGCCGAGCGCCACATCGACAACAGCTTCTCCCCGCGACAGCGAGCAGCACTCCTGCGGGTCGTGGGCGCCGCGCGGGGTGTCGAGTACCGCGGGGTCGTGACGGACCGTGCGGGCCGATCAGGGGAGGCCTTCTCCGTGGCCACGGCCTACGGTGGCCTTCCGAAGGTGCAGACCCTCGTGTTCGACCCGCGCACCGGCACGTTGCTGTCGTACGACGAGCAACTGACGAGCGACGCCGGCGCCCTGAACGTGAGGGTCCCAGCAGTCGTCCTCTACATCGACTACCTCGAGGGCGGGTGACGAAGGCGGCCGCCGCACGGTCGCCGCCGCCCGCCGAGGCCGTCCGGGCTACCGGGCAGCCTCGGGGCACGAGCCGGCCGTCTGCGTCCTCGACCAGCCGTTCCCCACCGCGTGCACGGTGCGTGCCGGGGACCCCGGGTCGGTGGCGGGCGGTGGCTCGGAGGAGCCTCCCGTGCCGCCGATCACGGCCGTAGAGGGCAGCGCGGCGAGCGTGACGTCGACACCGGACACCGTGCACGCCAACTGCAGCATGGCCGTGTGGCTGAACGGCGTGGCTTCCTCCGGGAGCAGGACGTAGACGGTGCTGCCGGACCCCGCCTTGACCTGCGGTCCGATCTTCAGAAGGGGCAGTTCCGTGGTGACGGTCGCTCTCTCGTCCACGTTCGGCCCGGCGAACAGCATGCGGACGGCGTCCTGAACGCTCGCCGGGGCGGTCGCCTTGCGCGCGTAGGCCCTCAGCTTGCCGTCCTCCAGGAAGTAGAGGGAGACGAGGACGGGCTTCGCGCTCAGCGGGGCGGGGGAGGACATACCGGTCGCCGCCTCGCCGGCCTCGATGACGCCGGACGGGGGGACCCCGCAGGCCGTCAGCGTGAGCGCGGCCGTGAGGCCGGTGACCAGTGCCGCGAGGCGCGTGCGCTTCACCGGGCACCCGCGCCGGCGTCGTCGTCGGCGGGCCTGCCGTCGGGCGCGGAGTCGCGGTGCAGGGGGAGTTCGACGGTGAACGCCGCGCCCCCCCAGGGCAGGTTGGCGGCGCTGACCCGGCCGCCGTGCAGGTGCGCGTTCTCCGCCGCGATGGCCAGGCCCAGCCCGCTGCTCGCGCTCCTGGCCCGCGTGCTGTTCGCCTTGTAGAAGCGTTCGAAGATGTGCGGCATGGCTTCCTCGGCGATCCCCGGTCCGTTGTCGGTCACTTCGATGACGGCCCACGCCGCGCCCGCGGGACCCTCCCTTACGCTCATGGCCAGCCGCACCGGCGGCTCCCCGTGCCGCAGCGCGTTGCCCACCAGGTTGGCCAGGACCACGTCGAGCCGCCGCGGATCCACCCGGGCCCGGAGCACGCCGGGCGGGGGCAGATGCGTCTCCACCCGGCCCTGCCACCCCCGGGCGGCGAGGGTGTGCTGTGCGAAGTCGGCCAGGTCGATCTCGTCCAGGTTGAGTTCCGCCGCGCCCGCGTCGAAGCGGGAGATCTCCATCAGGTCGTTCACCAGCACGCTCAGCCGGCTGGTCCCCTCGCTGATCAGCCGCAGCGCCTCGCCGGTCTCCCGGTCCAGGCGCAGCGCGTTCTCGTCCAGCACGTCGGTGACCGCAGACATCGCGGCCAGGGGAGTCCGCAGTTCGTGGGAGACGTCCGCGACGAAGCGGCGTGCCTGCGCCTCCATGCGGCGCAGTTCCGCGACCGACCGCTCCAGTTCGGCCGCGGTGTGGTTGAAGGACTGCGAGAGGTCGGCCAGTTCGTCGGATCCGTTGACGGTCAGCCGTACGTCGAGGTGCCCTTCGGCCATCAGGCGCGTCGCCCCGCGCAACGCCCGTACGGGACGGAGCACACCGCTCGCGGCCAGCAGCGCCAGGACGACGGCGAGGCCCAGTGCCACCAGGGTGGCGTGCTCGATGGCGCTGACCATCGCCTGGACGTAGGCCTGTTCGGTGTCCTGCGGCACGACCAGGTACATCACGAGCCCGGAGAGCCTGGACTCCATGCCCTCGCCGTCGGTGTAGGTGACCGGCATGCCGACGACGAGCCAGGGGCGCCCGTTGTCGTCGACGCGCTGGAACACCGCGGCGCGCTTCGTCGCGACGGAGCGGCGCAGTTCCGGCGTGATCTTGTCGAAGTCCGCGCTCGGTGCGGAGGCGCGGAGGTTGCCGTAGGTGGCCAGTACCCGCCACCCCTGGGACTGGTTGGCGCGCAGCACGTGGTTCACCGCGACCTCCAGGTCCGACTGGTCCGGCCGCAGGGGGGTGTTGACGGCCAGGTCGTTGACGCCTGCCCGGAACTGCCGGATGACGGTGTCCTGGCTCTGCTGCAGCACCCCCCTGCGCGCCTCCCGGAAGGTGACGGCTCCGGTGCTGAGGGCGCCGGCCATGGTCACCAGGACGAACGCCACGACCAGGCGTGAGCGCAGCCCCCGCAGCGGAAGAGGGACCTTCGCCAGGGCCTTCCGGTGGAAGCGCGTCCACCTCGGCCCCCGGACGCCGGCGGTCGTCGCGGCGGCCTCCCGGTCCCGGACGGCCCGGTGCGCCCGTGCGGATTCCCGGCGGCTCACGCGGTGCCGAAGCGGTAACCGAAGCCGCGTACGGTCTGGATGTACCGGGGGGCGCCGCCCAGTTCACCGAGCTTGCCGCGCAGCCGCTTCACACAGGCGTCCACGAGCCGTATGTCGCCGTAGTAGCTGTGCTCCCAGACCGCTTCCAGGAGTTGCTGGCGGCTGAAGACCTGTCCGGGCGAGGCCGACAGGGTCAGCAGCAGCCGCAGTTCGGAGGGGGCGAGCGCGACGGGTTCACCGCGGTGTGTCACCACGAGCCCGGCCCGGTCGACGACCAGCTCCCCGTGCGACTCGGCCCTGGGCCGGAGGGTGTCGGAGACCGACGCGTCCTGCCGGCGCAGCACGGCGCGTATGCGCGCGTCGAGTACACGGGCCTGCACCGGCTTGACCACGTAGTCGTCCGCCCCGGCCTCGAGGCCCACGACCACGTCGATGTCGTCGCCCTTGGCGGTGACCATGATGATCGGCACCTGGTCGCGCTCCCGTATGCGCCGGCACACGTCGAGGCCGGAGATTCCCGGGAGCATCAGGTCGAGCACGACGACGTCCGGACGGAAGGGGCGGAGCTGTTCCAGTCCCTCCTCGCCCGTTCCGGCGGCGAAGACGTCGTGCCCCTGGTGCCGCAGCCCCAACTGGACGGCCTTGCGGACATCTGGGTCGTCTTCGACAATCAGGACTCGTGGCACCTCGCCAGTGTAAGCAGATCCCGATCGGCGGCCGTCCCGGGAAAGGGCAGCTCACGGGAGCTGTTACAGAAGGGTCATACCCGCGATGCGAGGTGGCCCTTCCGATCGGCAGGGGGTCCCGGGAGAGCGCTCGTTATCGTTTCGTGATGGGCCGGGCTCATGGCGATCATCTCGGATGACCAGGTTGAGCTGCCATGGATTCATCCCACCGTGCCGGACGCCACCGCACCTCGCGCGGCCACCGCACCTCGCGCCGCCGGCGGCGCCGTCCGCGCCGCCGGGTCAGGGGCTATCTGGTCGCCACGCTGGTGGTCGGCGGACTGCTCGGCTCCGCCGCGTTCTTCCTGGACGAAGGGCCCGGCGACGCCTCGGGCGGTGCGCGGCGGCCGCGGAGCGTGGTGAAGGTCACCCCCACTCCCTCCCGTCCTCCCACACCCACACCGACGCCCACTCCGAGCACGAAGCCGAAGCCGAAGCCGACCCCCACCGAGATCGACGTGCCCGCGACGGGCAGCGGCACGTTCGTCACCGCGCGTGCCGGCGGAGACAAGGTAGGGCGCGGACCGCGGCCGCTTCGCTACGTGGTGAGGGTCGAGACCGGCCTCGACATCTCGCCGGCCCAGGCGGCCGAGGAGATCGCCGACATCCTCGCCGCCCCCCGCGGCTGGACTCACAACCCGGCCTACGCGTTCCAGTTGGTCGGCGCGGGACAGCCCGCCGACCTCACCGTGAGCATCGCGACAGCGGGCACGGCCGACGCCCTGTGCTGGGCGGGCATCAAGCAGGACACCCGGGGCGAGTACAACTGCGAGGTCCCCGGCGGGGTCGTGGTCAACCTCAAGCGGTGGGTCGAGGGATCGCCCACGTTCGAAGGGTCGATCCACGACTACCGGGCGCTGATCATCAACCACGAGATGGGGCACTTCCTGCAGTACACGCACACGACGTGCGCGGGCCCCGGGCAACTGGCCCCCGTGATGATGCAGCAGATCAAGGGCCTGCACGGGTGCGTCTCCAACGCCTGGCCGTACGACAGGAACGGTCACTTCGTCACCGGGCCGCATGTGCCGTGAACCCTGGGGCCTCTGAGCGTGGTGGGGCGGCTGTGACGTGAAGGCTCCGCTGATACACGGTTGACGCATGGCCGAGCGCCGGCGGATGCCCGGCGCGGATCCGCCTCGCGCATCATGGAGAGCCTGTACCTGCGTCCGATGGGAAGAGATGTCGGTTTCCATGACAGAGGCGGCGGCCGCCCCGCCGCCCGTGGCGGTCCTGCTCGTCGAGGACGACGAGGTGATCCGCCGGTCGGTCTCCATGGCGCTGGAACGCTACGGCTACCGCGTCACCTCGGCCGCGGACGGCCTGACCGGCCTCGAACTGTTCCGGGAGGGCCGCCACGACCTGCTGCTGCTGGACGTGATGCTGCCGGGCCTGGACGGGATCGGGCTGTGCCGCAGGGTCCGGGAGACCAGCATGGACCCGATCCTGATGATGTCCGCGCGGGGCGACGCCCTGGACGTGGTCTCCGGCCTGGAGGCGGGCGCCGACGACTACGTGGTCAAACCCGTGGACACCGCGGTGCTCGTGGCCCGGATCCGGTCCCTGCTGCGGCGGGCGACCTTCACCCCCGTCGCTCCGGCGCCGTCGGACCCACCCCCCGCGGGACCGCAGGCCCGGCCGCAGGACCCCGGGCGGCTCGTCTTCGGTGACCTGGAGATCGACACCGCGGGTCTGGAGGTGTCCCGGGCCGGCACACCGGTCGCGCTCGCCCCCACCGAACTGCGGCTGCTCCTGGAGTTCGCCGCGAACCCCGGTGTCGTGCTGGACCGGAACACCCTGCTGCGCAACGTGTGGGACTACGGCTGGGACGGCGACAGCCGCGTGGTCGACCTGTGCGTGCAGCGGCTGCGGAAGAAGGTCGGCGCCGAACGCATCGAGACCGTCCGCGGTTTCGGCTACAAGTTGCGGCGCTGAGGTGGACACCGTACGCGACCTGCTCAACTGGCGTTCGCTGCGCTGGAAGACCACGCTGCTCGTCGCCGTGGCCTGCTGCGCGATCGCGCTGACCGTCGGGGTGCTGGTCCACCGCAGCACGCTGGCGCGGTCGATGAACGACGGGGGGGCGAAGGCCACGGCGGAGCTGGACCGCGCCGTGGAGGACGCCCGGCGCGACGGCGGGCCCCCCGAAGGGCTGGAGACCTCGCCCGCGGCGATGCCCGCCGAACTGCTCGACCGGCTGCGGCACGGGCCGGGGCCGAGCACCGGACACGCCACCTGGTACGACGGCGACGGCCCCGGCGACCACCCGCGGATGTGGGCGGCCCGCATGGACGGGGACAGGCCGGTGGCGATCGCGATCGACATGACCTCCGACCTGCTCACCCGGCGCGCCCTGGACCGGCACATGTGGAAGTACTCCGTCCTCGCGCTGGGCGTCGTGCTGCCGCTGACGGCGCTCGCGGCCGAGCTGCCGCATCGCAGGCTGCGGCGCGTGGCGCGGACCGCGCGCCGCATCGCGGCCGGTGACCTGGCCGCGCGGACCGCCGACGGC
>NZ_JARAVM010000006.1:0-311012 GCF_033792735.1 Streptomyces sp. PA03-3a | reverse complement strand
GTCCCCCGCGGCCCCGGGCGGCGCCGTCCTCGCCTCGGCGCGCGGGCCGTCACGCCGGCGACGACCGCCGGCGGCGGTGCCCTCGTCGTGCCGCTCGCCCGCGCCCTCGCCGGCCACGAGGTGCCCCGGCCCCGCAACCTCGTACGCGGCCTCGCCGGGGCGGCGGTGGACGGCGCCCGCCAACCGGGGTTTCCGGCTCATGGGTTGGTAAAGAAACGCTCATAAGATCTTCTCTCGGAGGCATGGAAGACGAAAGGATTCCCCTGCAGTTGTGATCGGGCCGCCACGAGCGGCACCACCAGCAGGGGGAGTTCATGGTGAGACGCACGGCCGTGCTCGGGCTGACCGCAGCCCTGATAGCCGGCACCGTCGCCACGGCGGCACCGCAGACCGCGGTCGCCCGCAGCGCGCCGACGACGCACGGACACAGCGGTACCGCCGAGGCCCAGGGCGTACGGATCGCCGCCGCGCAGGCGGCCAGGAAGGGCATCGACTGGGCCGCCTGCCCGGCGGACTGGGGCATCGCGAGCCCCGTCGAGTGCGGCTGGGTGACCGTCCCCGTCGACTACGCCAAGCCCTACGGCAAGACGATCAGGATCGCGGTGGACCGCGTCGGCAACACCGGCACCGCTGCCGAGCGCCAGGGCGCCCTGATCTACAACCCGGGCGGCCCCGGTGGCTCCGGCATGCGCTTCCCGCTCCGCGTGACGACCAAGAACCCGATCTGGGCGGCGACCGCCAAGGCCTACGACTTCGTCGGCTTCGACCCGCGCGGGGTCGGCCACTCGGCGCCCATCTCCTGCGCCGACCCGCAGGAGTTCGTCAAGGCGCCCAAGGCCGACCCGGTCCCGGACAGCGAGGCCGACAAGCGGGCACAGCGCAAGCTGGCCGCCGAGTATGCGGAAGGCTGCAAGGAGCGCACCGGCGCCGCGATGCTGTCGCAGATGACGACGGCCAACACCGCGCGCGACCTGGACGTCGTCCGTGCCGCCCTCGGCGAGCGGAAGCTCAACTACCTCGGTGTCTCCTACGGCACCTACCTCGGCGCCGTCTACGCCACGCTCTTCCCGTCGCACGTGCGCCGCATGGTCGTCGACAGCGTCGTGAACCCGTCCCGCGACCAGATCTGGTACCAGAACAACCTCGACCAGGACGTCGCGTTCGAGGGCCGCTGGAACGACTGGAAGGCCTGGGTCGCCACGTACGACTCGGTCTACCACATCGGCAACACCCCGGCGAAGGTCCAGGCGCAGTGGGAGAAGCTGCGGGCCACCGCCAAGGCGCGTCCCATCGGCGGCGTCGTGGGCCCGGCCGAACTGCTCGGCCTCTTCCAGAGCGCCCCGTACTACGACTCGTCGTGGGCGGCCGTGGCCGGGATCTGGAGTGCCTACCTCGGGGGCGACACCCAGGCACTGGTCGACGCCGCGGCCCCCGACCTGTCGGACACCGCGGGCAACATCTCCTCGGAGAACGGCAACGCGGTCTACACGGCGGTGGAGTGCACCGACGCCAAGTGGCCGCGCGACTGGCGCACCTGGGACCGCGACAACACCCGGCTGCACGCCAAGTACCCGTTCCTGACCTGGTCCAACGCGTGGATGAACCTGCCGTGCGCCACGTGGGGCGTCCCGCAGCGGACCCCGGTGGAGGTGCGCACCGGCCACGGCCTGCCGCGCGTCATGATCGTCCAGAGCACCCGTGACGCGGCGACCCCGTACACGGGTGCCGTGGAGCTGCACAAGCGGCTCAAGGGCTCGCTCATGATCACCGAGAAGGGCGCCGGCTCGCACGGTGTCACCGGCCTGGTCAACCCCTGTGTCAACGACCGCGTCACCGGCTACTTCGTGACGGGCAGGCTCGACCGGTCCGACGTGACGTGCGCCCCGCACGCCGCGCCGGTGCCGCCCACGAGCTGACGCACCGCGGTAGCAAGGCGGACGGCCCCGCCGCGCCCACTGGGCGCGGCGGGGCCGTCCGGCGTTCCGGGCCCGGGGGGCTAACCGAGCCGCACCCCGGTGGTACCCGCGCCCTCGTTGCCGTCGCCGGTGTTGACGGTGCCACGCGGCTCGAACATCAGGATGCGGGTGCCCTCCTCGGCGCGCGGCCGGTGCGGGACGCCGCGGGGGACGGTGAACACCTCGTGCGGGCCCAGGGTCACCGTGCGGTCCGGCAGTTCCAGGTGCAGCCGGCCGGCGAGGACGAGGAAGAACTCGTCGGTGTCCGCGTGCGCGTGCTCGGGGAAGTCGCCCTCCACGTTGGCGACCTTGACGTCGTAGTCGTTGACCTCGGCGAGGACGTGCGGCATCCACTTCTGGTCCACGGCGTCCATCACGGTGTCGATGTTGCGCTTGTCGCTCATGGGACTCCTCTACCCCGGGAAGGCGGCGGCGAAGGCGGCCCGGGTGGGCGAGTCCGCGCGCCGGTCGAGTACGGCGAAGACGACCCGTCCGAAGCGGTCCGCGAACCGCCCGCCCGGGCCGAGGTGCTCGCGGAAGGCGGCGGCGACGGCCGCCGGGTCGTTGCGGAACACCCCGCAGCCCCAGGCGCCCAGCACCAGGGAGGGGTACCCGTGCGCCGCGGCGACCTCCAGCACCCTGCCCGCCCGGGCCGACAGCGCGGCGGGCACGCGGTCCGCGGCGTCGGGCTCCTGACGGAGGATCACCCCCGCGTTCGGGGCGGCGGAGGTGAGGAAGCCGGCCTCGAAGGGCTCGTCCAGCAGGACGCCGCGCTCGTCGCGGAAGACCGGGACGCCGGGGGAGTGGATCACCCGGTCGCTGTAGAAGGGACTGCGGTCCGCCCGGTGCCAGTCGTAGAACTCCCGCACCGTGAGCAGCGTCGTGTAGAGCGCCGACGCACGGCACAGCGCCTCCTCCTGCGCCTGCGCCCCGTTGACGTAGCCGCCGCCGGGGTTGCGGGCCGACGCGAAGTTCAGCACGGCGACCGGCCCCCCCGGGGCCCGCTGCGCCAGGCGGCGTGCCGCCTGCAGGCTGTCCTCGCCCGTCACCTCGAAGGCGGTGGGCCCGATGCGCTTGGCGCCGGGACCGGGGTCGACGGGTCCCGGGCCGTACATCCGCGTCCCCCGGACGGCCCGCGCGACGGCCTCCCCGATGGCCACCTCCACCCCGCGTGCCGTCCGGTAGCGGCCGGTCGCGACGAGGTCTTCCGTCTCCTTGGCGAGTGCCCGCAGCCGCGCACTCATGTCCTGTCCCTGCTCACGGCTCCGAGGCTAGTTCGCCTGCCCGGGCCCGGCGAGCGGTTTTCCGGCGGCCAGCCAGCGGTCCTCGGCCTCGTAGTCGAACAGGTCGCCGAAGCGGTCGTACGTCGACGCCAGGACGGGGAAGGCCTCCCGCCAGTCCCGTCCGCCGAGCCGTTCCACCAGCCAGGCCACGTTCTCCGGCAGCGACTCCGCGTAGCCGGTCACGGCACGGTAGCCCAGCTCGCGCTCCGCGGCCGACATGTCCAGCACGAAGGGGTGCGCCGTGGTCCACGGGGTGTCGCCGACGTTCTTCGCCGGGGGAGGGCCGTCCACGGCGTACGTCCGCGCCTCGTGGCCCAGCAGCGCGGCGATCGCGTCCGCGATCTCCGCCACCGTCGGGGCGTACGGGTCGCCGGCGTTGAGCACCCGGGAGCCCGGGCGGCGGGCGGCCAGCCGCACCAGTTCGGCGAGGTTCGCGGCGTGCACCGGGTGGAAGCGACTCTCCCCGCCGTACGCGAGCACCCTGAACGGCCGCCGGTCCACGGCCCGCTTGACGAAGTACAGCTCCCTCGGGCGCAGGCTGTGCGGGCCGTGGACCGCCCCGGCGCGCAGCAGCGTGACGGGCAACCGCTCCTGCGCCGCCAGCAGGTCGCGCTCCAGCGCCGACTTGCGCGCCGAGTAGCCGCCCTCGCCGGGGGCCAGCACCGGCTGCGTCTCCGCGACGGGCACCGGGAAGACGGGCGCGCCGCCCGGCTCCCCGTCGGTGTCGAGGCTGCGGCCCCGGCCGTCCTCGTAGACGGAGCAGCTGGACACGACGACCGCGGAGCCGATCCGGTCCGCCAGCCCCGTCAACTGCCGTGCGTGCTCCGGCCCGTAGGCCACGCAGTCCAGCAGCACGTCGCAGCCCTCGCCGAGCGCCGCCGCCAGCGCCGCGGTGTCCTCGCGGTCCACGGCCACCGGCCGTACCCCTTCGGGCCACTCCACCTCACCGCCGCCGCCGCGGGAGGCGGCCCGCACCTCATAGCCGTCCTCGGCGAGGGCGCGCACCGCCGCCCGGCCGATCTGTCCCGTCGCCCCGATCACGAACGCAGTCTCCGTCATGACGGCGACGCTAGGCGGCCCGAGGGCGCCGGGACCAGGGTCGTTCGCCCTGCGCGGATCCGCGCAGGGCGCAACCGGTCAGGCGCCGCGGCGCAGCCGGGAGCCGATGCCGGACTGGCCCTGCTGCTCCGCCTTGACCTCGGCGGCGTAGCGGTCGACGTACTCCTGACCGGACAGGGCGAGGATCGCGTACATGATCTCGTCCGTGGCCGAGCGCACCACATAGCGCTCGTTGTCCATCCCCTCGAAGCGGGAGAACTCCATCGGCTCGCCGAAGCGGATCGTCACCGGCTTGATGCGCGGCAGCCGCCGGCCCGCGGGCTGGATCTCGTACGTGCCGATCATCGCGCACGGGACGACCGGGACCTTGGCGCGGATGGCCATGGTGGCCACGCCGACCTTGCCCTTGTAGAGGCGCCCGTCGTGGGAGCGGGTGCCCTCGGGGTAGATGCCGAGGAGCTCGCCCTTGCCGAGCACCTTCATTCCCTCGCGGATCGCCGACTCGCCCGCCTTGCCGCCGGAGCGGTCGACCGGGATCTGGCCGATGCTGTGGAAGAACGCCGCGGTCAGCCGCCCCTTGAGGCCGGTGCCGGTGAAGTACTCGGCCTTCGCCAGGAAGGTGATCCGGCGCGGCAGGATCGCGGGCATCAGGAAGTGGTCGGAGAACGACAGATGGTTGCCCGCGACGATCGCCGCGCCCTCCTCCGGGATGTTCTCCATGCCCTCGATCCTCGGGCGGAACAGCACCCGCAGCAACGGGCCGAGGACCACGTACTTGAGCACGTAGTAGAACACGGACTGACTCCCAACTGGCGCCGATCGGCTCCGGGCGGCGTTCTGCCAGGTCACAACGTGATTCGAGGATCGTCAGTCTAGGCGCGGCCGGTGCCGCGCGTCACCGGGGCCGCACGCGTCCGCCAGGAGAACGGCCCGGACCTGACCCGTCGTCGCCTCCGGGCCCGGGGCCGGGCCCGGAGGCGTCTCCACCGCGTCCGTCCCGGCCGCCGCGCCCGCGCGGCCGGCTCCCCGCACACCGCCCGGCGCCGTGGCCCCTCAGTGTCCCGCCGTGCCCTCGCGGGCGTGGCGGGGCAGCAGGAAGGCGGCCGCCAGTGCCGCGACGAACGCGGCCGCGGCCATGAGGGCCGTCCACTGGGTCGCGGGCACCGTGCCTCCGTCGGCGGCGCAGGAGAAGAACGCCGTGCCGAGGACGGCGACCCCGACCGAACCGCCGAGCTGCTGCACGGCGTTGAGGACACCGGAGGCCGAGCCGGTCTCGCGCTCCTCGACGTCGGCGAGGGCGATGTCGAAGAACGGCGCCATGACCAGGCCCATCGCGAAGCCGTTCAGCAGGAGGGCGGGCAGCAGCTGCCAGGTGGTGGCCCCGTGGCCCGCCAGGTGCACGGTGAGCGCCAGCGCGGCGACCGCGACCGCCGACAGCGCGAAGCCGGCCTGGATGGTGCGCCGGCCGTACCTGGGGCCGAGGACGGCACCGGACAGGACCGCGCCCACGACCGTGCCGGCGGACCAGGGGATCATCGACGCCCCGGCGTGCAGGGCGCTGTAGCCGAGCCCCACCTGCAGGTGCAGGGTGAGCACCAGCATCAGCCCGCTGACAGCGGCGAAGAAGGCGACGCCCACCACGAGCGCGGCGGAGAAGCCGCGGTGGCGGAAGAGCCCGGGTTCGACGAGCGGGGAGCCGCCGCGCGCCACGAGCCGTCGCTGGTACCAGGCGAAGAGACCGAGGACCGGGACCGCGCCCGCCATCGACAGGTACGTCCACAGCGGCCAGCCCAGGTCGCGGCCCTGGACCAGCGGGTAGACGAGCATGAGCACGCCGAGGCTGACCAGTGCCGACCCCGGCAGGTCCAGCCGCGGCGCGTGCGGCGAGCGGCCCTCGGGCAGGATGCGCAGCGCGACGGCGAAGGCGAGGACGCCGATCGGGACGTTGATCAGGAACACCGAGCGCCAGCCGGAGCCGAACAGGTCCGCGTCGGTGAGGAAACCGCCGAGCACCGGTCCGGCGACCGCGGCGAGACCCATGACGGGCCCGAACGCGCCGAAGGCCGCCCCCTGCTCCTTCGGCGGGAACATCTGGCGCAGGATGCCGAGGCCCTGCGGCACCATCATCGCGGCGAACAGCCCCTGCGCGGCCCGCCCCCCGATCAGCGTCCCGGCGGAGCCCGCGGCCGCGCACAGCGCGGAGCACACCGTGAAGCCGGCGAGCCCGGCGAGGAACATCCTGCGGCGGCCCACGATGTCGCCGAGCCGCGCCCCGGTGATCATCAGTACGGAGAAGGCCAGCGTGTAGGCGGCGGTGATCCACTGGATCTGGGTGGAGCTGCCGCCGAAGTCCGCGCGGATCGAGGGCGAGGCGACGCCGACGATCGTGGCGTCGAGCAGGTCCATGATCTCGACGGCGAGGATCACGGCCAGCCCGAGCTTGCGCAAGGGATGGCCGGTTGCCGGGGGAGCGGGCGGGGAGAGCGCCTGGGTGCTCATGGGTCCTCCATCGGGGCGGGTGGCGCGGTGGCGCACGGTCGGACGAACGTCGTTCGTTTTGAACGAACAGTGTTCTAGACAACGAACGACGTTCGTGTCAAGTACGCTGTCGGTGTTCCGCTCCCGGAGGTACGCAGCACGTGACATCGGTCCCCGTCCCGCCCTGGCGCGCCGAGCGCAAGAAGGCCCCCCGCCGCAGCCTCAGCCGCGAGGCGATCGTCACAGCGGCCCTCCACGTCGTCGACGCCGAGGGCCTGGACGCGCTGAGCATGCGCCGGGTCGCCCAGGAGCTGGACACCGGCGCCGCTTCGCTCTACGCGCACGTCGCCAACAAGGAGGAGCTGCTCGAGCTGCTCCTCGACCGCATCCAGGCCGGTGTGACCCGCCCCGAGCCCGACCCCGAGCGGTGGCAGGAGCAGGTCAAGGAGCTGGCACGGCAGGGCCGCAGGGTTCTCGTCGCGCACCGCGACCTGGCGCGCGCCGCCATCGGCCAGGGCATCCCCTTCGGCCCCAACGCCCTCCTCAACGCCGAGGCGATGCTGGCGATCCTCAAGGCCGGCGGCCTCTCCGACCAGGTCTGCGCCTACGGTGTGGACGCCCTCGCGCTCTTCGTCACGGCCACCGCGGTCGAGGAGAGCCTGCGCGGCCAGGGTTTCGGGGAGAGCGGCGTCACCCTCGACGAGCAGGTCGTGCGCATCCGCGAGTACTTCGGTTCCCTGCCCCCCGAGGGCTTCCCCCACATCACGGGCATGGTCGACGCCCTCATGCGCGACGAGGGCGACGAGCGCTTCGAGTTCGGCCTCGACCTCCTCGTCTCCGGCCTCGCCCGCCACGCCCCCGCCTGACACCCCCGCCCGACACCGGGGCTCCGTCCGCTCCGTCGAGTCCGGCGCCCCGGTCCGGCCGGTGACACGTACTCGGTGCGGACTGAGTACACGCACTCTGGCCGGCGAAGCGGCGGGAGGGGACGCTCGGGTCATGCCTCGAGAATCAGCGAATCCCCCGTCCCGGCTGCTGCCGGTCGTCCTGCAGGCCGTCGTCGCGTCGGCCGCCTGGGCCGCCTGGCTGGGCTGGGACCAGCGTCGTGACGTCCAGCCCGACGGCACGGAGACCGGTCCCTACGAAGCGTGGCAGGTCGTGGGGCTGGTGCTGACCCTGCTGCCGCTCGTGTGCTGGGCCGCGTCCCGGGGCCTCTTCCCGGCCGCCGTGCTCGGTACCACGGCCGGCCTGACCGCCGCCGCCTTCTACGACTGGTCGGACGACTCGAGCGGCCTGTTCCTGGTCGGCGTGGGGATGGTCGCGACCGGGAGCCTCGTGGTGACCGCCGCCGTGGCCGCGGTGACCGCCTCCGTTCTCCGGCGAGGGCGAGGGACCGGAGCCTGACGTCGGAGCCGGCGCCCGCGGTCGTGGACCAGAATTCACTGGAACGACCTTGTAGGGAAAACGGTCCCGTCCTACTGTCCTGCCAAGACAGCCACGGGGAGGGCGACATGGGGACAGGTTCCGCACCGGCGGACACACGGATGATGGGGATCGTGCACGGCGCGCTGCGCCGTGACCTGGAGCGCGCGCGGACGGTGCTGACCACCGAGCCGTATCCGCAGCCGCGACAGGGCGGCGCGGTCGGCCGCCACGTCGTGTGGCTGATGGAGTTCCTCCACACGCACCACACCGGTGAGGACGAGGGCCTGTGGCCGCTGGTGCGCGAGCGCGACCCGGCCACCGGGCCGCTGCTGGACTCCCTGGACGCCGACCACCGCAGGATCACCCCGGCCGCCGTGACCGTGACGGACGCCGCCAGGCGGTACGCCGAGACGGCCTCCGACCAGACGCGCATCCGGCTCCTCGCGGCGCTCGACTCGCTGACGGCCGTTCTCGTGCCGCACCTGGAGCGCGAGGTCGCGCAGGCCATGCCCGTGGTGTCGGCGACCCTCACCCAGGCCGAATGGCACGCCTGGGACCAGGAGTACAACGTCAGGTCCAAGCCGTTCACGCAGCTCGGCATGGAGGGACACTGGCTGCTCGACGGCATCGACCCGGAGGGGCACCGGATCGTCGTCCAACTGGTGCCCCCGGTCCCGCGCCTCGTCCTGCTGTACGGCTTCGCCCGCGCCTACCGACGCCGCCGCGCGCAGTGGTGGCCCGCGCGGGACCACGCGCGGAACGGAACGGCGCGCTGATGGCGACGGAGGAGGCACCCCGGGCACGGCGCCCGTACCGCTCACCGCGACGCGAGCAACAGGCCGGTCAGACACGGGCCGTGGTGCTGGCCGCGGCCGTCCGGCTGTTCGGCGAGGAGGGCTGGGCGGCGACGGGGATGCGGGACGTCGCCCGCGAGGCCGGGGTGTCGGTCGAGACGGTGTACGCGGGCTTCCGGTCCAAGGGCGAACTGCTGATGGCCGCGCTCGATGTCGCGGTGGTCGGCGACGCACGGCCCGAAACACTGGCCGAACGGCCGGAGTTCGCGGGGCTCGGGTCCGGCACCCGGCAGGAGCGGATCGCCGCCGCCGCACGCCTGGTCACCGTGATCCACCGGCGTACCGCCGGTGTGCACCTCGCGCTGCGCGAGGCGGCCGCCTCCAACGCGGACCTCGCGGAGAGGCTCCGGGACAACCAGCGGCGCCGCCGCGTCAGCGTCGGGCAGGGCATGGCCCGCGTCACGGGGCGTGCGGTGACCCAGGAGGAGCTGGACGGGGTGTGGGCCGTGCTCGGCGTCGAGGTCTACCACCTGCTGACCGGGCTCTCCGGCTGGACCCCGCAGCAGTACGAGCACTGGGCGGCCGGTGTCATCGACCGGCTGCTCGACGCGTGACACCGGAGCACACGGAAACCGAGGGGGAGCAAGCGATGAGGGACAACGGAGCCCGCGAGGGGAACGGCGAGGGGACGGAGCGGGGCGTCGCCCGGACGTGCCGTACCGAAGTCGTCGTCGACGCGCCGGCCGAGGCCGTGTGGCGCGTCGTCGCGGACGTGACCCGCACCAGCGAATGGAGCCACGAGTGCCACCGCGCCGCCTGGCTGCGGGGAGCGGCGTCGGCGGCGCCGGGCGCGCGCTTCCGCGGGTACAACCGGTCGGGGCGGCTGCGCTGGAGCCGGGTCTGCGAGATCGTGGAGTTCGAACCGCCGCACCGGATCACCTGGCGCACCGTCGCCACCCCGCTGTTCCCGGACAGCACCGACTGGACCATCGCACTGGAGCGGTCCGGCACGCGGACCCGGGTGGTGCAGACCTACCGGATGAGGAGCACGCCCGCCTGGTTCCGGTGGCTCGTGGGCAGGCTGGTCCCGGCCCACCTCGACCGCAGTGGTGACCTCACCGGCGACCTGCGCCGCCTCGGGGCGATCGCCGCCCGTGACGCGCACGCCGCCGCGCCGCGTCCCTGAGGCGCCCGGTGCGGCCCGGCGGCGAACCGGCGCCTGCGTCCGCCGCCGGGGTGCCGAGGCCTCCGCGAGGGCCCGCGGCGCGCCGACGGCGCCGGGCCGGACAGGCTCTCCGGCCGCCCGCCCGATACGGGGCAGTACCGGCCCTGCCGCTCTGTCGTCTCACCCGGCGGCCGGGTCGCCTCGGCGACGCACCCGCCGGCGCGCCGATCGGGACGTCGCTCCCACCTGCGCTT
Source organism: Streptomyces sp. PA03-3a (assembly GCF_033792735.1). Taxonomy (NCBI): domain Bacteria; kingdom Bacillati; phylum Actinomycetota; class Actinomycetes; order Kitasatosporales; family Streptomycetaceae; genus Streptomyces; species Streptomyces sp. PA03-3a. The sequence continues at coordinate 300,599 of NZ_JARAVM010000006.1, read as the reverse complement.
ACCCGGCCCGGCGCCCGGAGGTTCCCAGGAGAGCGTGAGGGTGGCGCGGCCGCAGGCGCGGTCGCCGGCGGCTGTCCGTCCCCGGACACCGCCCCCGCCCGCGCCCCCGCCTCCCCCAGCGCCCCCGCGCCCCGCCCGCGGAACCCTCAGCGCGGGGTGCGGATCGCGAACACCCCGATCGTCGCCAGCATGAGGACGACCCAGGCGAACCACACCCAGCCGTTGGGGCCGAGCGCGACCGTGTACGCGGTCACGGCGACCAGACACGCCACCGTGCACGTGATCATCGCCTTCGCAGGTGTGTGCATCCCTGGCCTCCTCCCCGGGGGCCGCGGGGCGGCGGCCCGGACTCCATGGTCCCGCCGCCGCCCGCCGTGCGCTACCAGTCGCCGTCGGTGACCTGGTTCCCGTCCCCCAGCTGTGTCACCTGACCCGGGTGCGGTGCCACCCACGGCGACTCGTCCTCGCCGAGCCAGTCGCCGACGGGCTTGACCCGGCCGAGCGTGCCGGGGGCCGCCAGGTCCTCCGCGTCGGCGTCGTAGTAGTCGAACCAGGGCAGTCCGGCGGCGGTGTACGCCGCGCGGTTCACCGGGGAGGGAGGAGCCGGCTCACCGGTGATGCGGCGCCATTCCGGCACCGTCGTGAGGTGGACGAAGACCCGGCCGGAGGGCCGGTCGCGCCAGTCGGACGGTTTGCGGTCGTCGCGGTAGACCTCCTGCCGCATCCGGCCGCCCGCGCCCAGCCCCATGGAGACCGGGGACCGGGTCGCACCCCCCGCCGGGCGCGGTGCGCCCCCCGGGGCCGGCGGCGGCGCGGCCGCCGGGGCGGCCATCGGCATCGCCCCCGGAGCGCCGCCGTAGCCCCCGAAGGCCGCGCGACGGCTGCTCTCCCGGCGCCGCTGCTCGGCCCGCCACGCGGCCAGTTGCTCCTCGCCTAGCTCGGACACCTGCAACTGCACCCCGCCCCAGACCTCCTCGCCGGTGACCTGGCCCTCGACGGTCGCGCCGAGGCCCAGCGGCACCGCCACGAACTGCCGGATCGTCCCGGAGCCGGAGTTGATGCCGTCCAGCCACGGCTGGCGCGGCAGCACCACATAGTTCTGCGGGTCCTGCGACAGCCGGTCGCTCCACGGCCGTCCCGACACCGCGCAGACCTTGCCGACGCCCACCTGGAGCGCGGCCGGCGCGGAGGCCGAGAAGCTGAGCCACATGGCCTCGCGCTGGTAGACGGGCAGCATGACCCCGCCGCGCGCGAGCCACTCCGGGGGTGCGGTGTCGGGGTGGTCCGAGACCCGGCGCAGCGGGAAGGTGCCGATCCCGGGTGGAAGCGGATGCGTCCCCGTCTCCGGCAGCCGCAGCGTGCGCATGAAGCGCACCGTCACGCCGCCCGGCAACTGCAGCGCGTCGCCCGATATCCGTACCTGGTCGCCCATCGCGGGCCTCCCTTCGCGGCGGGCGGCCCCGTCAGCCGCGACCCCGTGCCTCCAAGGATGCCAAGTACGCGTTGTAGGCTGCCAGTTCCGCGTCGCCGTCACGGTCCGCGGCGCGGTCCTTGCGACGCGCCTGGCGCTGGTCGGAGGTGTACCACTGGATCAGCAGCGCGACGAGCACGATCACGGACGGGATCTCGCTGAACGCCCACGCGATGCCGCCTGCCGCGGTCTGGTCGTCCAGCGCGTCGATCCCCAGCGAGGCGGGCGGGTGCTGGAAGGCGCCGATCATCGGCTCGCTCGCCATCATCAGGGCGATGCCGAAGAAGGCGTGGAACGGCATCCCGGCGAACAGCTCCAGGATGCGCATCACATGGCTCGGCCGGTTCGGTCCCGGGTCCACGCCCATGATCGGCCAGAAGAACACCAGGCCCACGGCGAGGAAGTGGACCATCATCGCGATGTGCCCGGTGCGGCTGCCCATGAGGGTGTCGAACAGCGGGGTGAAGTAGAGCCCGTACAGGCTGGCGATGAACAGCGGGATGGTGAACGCCGGATGCGTGATCACCCGCATGTAGCGGCTGTGCAGCAGCGCGACCAGCAGCTCCCGCGGGCCCCTGCGGCCGCGTCCCGCCGCCGGCAGCGCCCGCAGCGTCAGGGTCACCGGGGCGCCCAGCAGCAGGAGGATGGGGGAGACCATGCTGACGACCATGTGCTGCACCATGTGGACGCTGAACATGACCATGCCGTAGTCGTTCAGCGCGGTGCACATCACCAGGGCGATGGAGAGCACTCCGGCGACGAAGGCGACGATCCGGCCGGCGGGCCAGCGGTCGCCGCGCTGCAGCAGTCGTACGACCCCCCAGCCGTAGAGCACGAGCGCGAGCACACAGCCGGCCAGGAAGACCGGATCCCCGCTGAACTCGAGCCCCCGGCCGAGGGTGAACGGCGGGAGCTCCGTCGTCATCCCGTGTCCGCCGTGGTCCATCCGTCACTCTCCTGTCGCGCCTGCGCACGCACCGAGCCGTCGGCATTGTGCCGGTTGGGGCGGGTGCGCCCGCACCAGACTAGAGCCGCCCCCGGCCGCGCTTGCGACCGGGGGCGGCGACAGGGCCTGGGAGCGCGATCAGCGCGTCACAGCACGCACTCGGCCTCGACGTACCGCTCGGCCGGGACGGTCTTGAGGTGCTCGACGGCCTCGGCCAGCGGCACCAGCGTGATGTCGGTGCCGCGCAGCGCCGTCATCATGCCGAAGTCGCCGTTGTGCGCGGCCTCGACCGCGTGCCAGCCGAAGCGGGTGGCCAGTACCCGGTCGTAGGCGGTGGGGGTGCCGCCGCGCTGCACGTGGCCGAGGATGACCGGGCGGGCCTCCTTGCCCAGCCGCTCCTCCAGCTCGATCGAGAGCCGGGTGGCGATGCCGGTGAAGCGCTCGTGGCCGTAGACGTCCTTGGCGCCCGCCTCGAAGTTCATCGTGCCCTCGCGGGGCTTCGCGCCCTCCGAGACCACGACGATCGCGAACTTCTTGCCCGCGGAGAAGCGCTCGCCGACCCGCTGGGTCAGCTCGTCGACGTCGAAGGGGCGCTCCGGCACGACGATCGCGTGCGCACCGGCGGCCATGCCGGAGTGCAGGGCGATCCAACCGGTGTGCCGGCCCATGACCTCGACGATCAGCACGCGCTGGTGCGACTCGGCGGTGGTCTTCAGACGGTCCAGCGCCTCGGTGGCCACCGTCACGGCGGTGTCGAAGCCGAAGGTGACGTCGGTGGAGGCGATGTCGTTGTCGATCGTCTTGGGCACGCCCACGATCGGCAGCCCGTTGTCGGACAGCAGCCGGGCGGCCTTGAGGGTGCCCTCGCCGCCGATCGGGATGATCGCGTCCAGGCCCAGGTCGGCGACATGGCCCTTGGCCCGCTCGACACCGTCCCGCAGGTGCTCGGGGCGGACCCGGGAGGAGCCGAGGATGGTGCCGCCACGGGCCAGGATGCCGCCCACCGCGTCGAGGTCGAGCTTGCGGTAGTCGCACTCGAGGAGGCCCTTCCACCCGTCGTGGAAGCCTATGACCTCGTCCCCGTGGTCGACGACCGCGCGGTGCACGACCGACCGGATGACGGCGTTGAGGCCGGGGCAGTCGCCGCCGCTCGTCAGCACACCAATACGCATTTGCTGGTTACTCCTGAAAGATCGATCCGGGCGCCGGACCTCGTCGTCCGGATGGACCCGCGGCGACGCGCACCGCTGCCGCTAGGTTATCGAGCCGGGTCCGGGCTGCGGAAACGCCGCCCGCAGTGCGGACACCACCCGGCCCCGGCCCCCGTTGTCCCCCGGTCCGGCCCGCGACGGTGCGGGCCTCAGGCGGGCTGGCTCGCCGCCGCGATGCGCTCGGCGCGCAGCGCCTCGTACCACTGGTCGTCGACCGGCGGCAGGGCCCTGACGTCCATCGCCAGCTTGATCAGCATGTCCGCGATCTGCGGGTTGCGGGCCATGACGGGGCCGTGCATGTAGGTGCCGAACACGGTCTCGTTGTACGCGCCCTCGGTGCCGTCCCCGGTGCCGTTGCCGTTGCCGAAGCGGGTCCGGGCCAGGGGGCGGGCGTTCTTGCCGACGTGGGTGACGCCCTGGTGGTTCTCGAAGCCGGTCAGCGGCGGCAGGCCGAGCGCGGGGTCGATGTCGGCCAGTACGTCGCCGACACAGCGCTCGCCCTCGCCGCGGACGCTCACCACGTCCAGCAGGCCGAGGCCCGGCTCGGGGCGGCCGAGGTCGTTGACGAACTCGTGGCCGATGATCTGGTAGCCGGCGCACACCGAGAAGACGATGGCGCCGTTGTCGACCGCGCGGTTCAGCCCGCCGTCGCGGCGCAGCCGCTCGGCGGCCAGCCGCTGCGGGCGGTCCTCGCCGCCGCCGATGAGGTAGATGTCACCGGAGGTCGGGATCGGCTGGTCGGACCGTACGTCGATCCGGGTGACCGGCACCCGCCGCTGGCGGGCCCGGCGCTCGGTGACCAGGACGTTGCCCTGGTCACCGTAGGTGCTCAGCAGGTCGGGGTAGACCCACACCAGACGCAGGCTGGAGTCGCTCACAGCGTGTTCTCCTGTCGAAACGGGTCTTCGGTCAGTTGCCGACGCGGCGGCGGAGGTCCTGGAAGGCGGTGTAGTTGGCGATGGCCTCGATCCGGCCGGCAGGCGAGGTGCGCACCGCCTCGTCGAAGTCCTGGCACACCTGGAAGTCCAGGCCCGCGACCTCAAGGCGGACCGCGAGGTCCAGCTTCCGGTCGCCGATGACCCGGATCGGGTGCCCGGCCAGACGGGTGTAGTCCACGTCCCACAGCCAGGAGGTGTCCGTGCCGTCGGCCCCGCGGGCGTTCACCGAGAGGATCACCGGGGTCGGCGGGCCGTCGATCAGCGAGAAGGTCTCCAGCCAGCCGGCCGGGTTCTTCGCCAGCAGCAGCCGGACGTCGCGGTCCTGGAACTGCACCACGTCGTAGCGGCCGGCGACGGCCTGCACCTTGTACATCCGCTCCAGGGCGACCTTGGGGTCCACCCCGAAGGCGGCCGCGGCGGCGGCGGACACGGCGGCGTTGGACTTGTTGGCGCGGCCGGGCAGCTGGAGCTGGATCGGCCAGGCGGACCCGTACGGGTCGATCACGTGGTCGCCGGAGAGCGCCCAGGTCGCCGTCGGGCGGCGGAAACCGCACTCGCCGCAGAACCAGTCCTCGGCCGGCCGCTGCAGGACACCGCCGCACGAGGGGCAGGACCAGGCGTCGTCCTTCCACTCCTGGCCGGCGGCGACCCAGACGACGGTCGGGCACGAGGAGGCGGCCCAGGTGATCAGCGGGTCGTCGGCGTTGGCGATGATGACGGCGTCCGAGCCCGCCAGGCCCTCGCGCCACTTCTCGGCGAGCATGCGGGTCTCGGCCGCGCGGTCCAGCTGGTCGCGGGAGAGGTTGAGCAGGGCGATGGCCTTGGGCTTGACGTCACGGGCCACGCCGGCCAGGTACTTCTCGTCGACCTCGATCACGCCGTAGCGCGCCTCGGAGCCGCCGGCGAGCGCCGAGGTGATGCCGGCCGGCATGTTGGCGCCCAGGGCGTTGGAGACGACCTCGCCGTTGGCGCGCAGCGCCTCGGCGAGCAGCCGCGTCGTGGTGGTCTTGCCGTTGGTGGCCGAAACGAGCACGACGTCGAGATGGGTCGCCAGCCGGGCCAGTAGATCCGGGTCGAGTTTCAGCGCCACCCGGCCGCCGATCACCGATCCGCTGCCGCGCCCCGCCGCCCGCGACACCGCCGCCGCGGCCTTGCCCGCCGTCACGGCCAGCTTCGCCCGCGGCGACAGTGGCTCCGCGTTGCCTGCCATCGTCTCCACATCCTCCTCGCGTCCGGCCCCGCACACCTTTCCGGCGGTCGGCCGCGGTGTGCGCACCGGGGCCGTTGCACCGGCCGGAAGGCATCGGTCGCCGATCAGCCTATCCACTTCCCCCACCGGCGCTGAAACGAGCCGCCCCCGTACGCTGGCCGGCATGCGACACGCCCCCATCCCCGGCAGCTCCGGGACCGTCCGCCCGATGCGGCTGCTCGGTGATCCCGGGCTCCGGGAACCCTGCCGCGAGGTGACCGTCTTCGATGCCGAACTCGCTTCCCTCGTCGAGGACTTGTTCGCCACGATGTACGCGCACGACGGGGTGGGGCTGGCCGCGAACCAGATCGGCGTGCCGCTGCGGGTGTTCGTCTTCGACTGCCCGGACGACGAGGACGTCCGGCATCTCGGACACGTGGTCAACCCCCGGCTCGTGCACAACGACGGGGTCGTGGTGACCGGCCACGAGGGCTGCCTGTCGCTGCCGGGCGTGCACGCGGGCACCGCCCGGCACGACGAGAGCGTGATCGAGGGCGTCGACAAGGACGGCGCACCGCTGCGCGTGGAGGGCACCGGCTTCTTCGCCCGCTGCCTCCAGCACGAGTGCGACCACCTCGGCGGCGGCCTGTTCACCGACCGGCTCACCGGCCTGCGCCGCCACCGCGCGCTGCGCGCGGTCCGCCGGGCCCCCTGGGCGCCCGGCGACGGCGTTCCGCTCTAGCCGGTCAGAGGCCCGCTGCGCCCGGGCGGTCGCCGACGGCGGCGAGGCGGCCCCACAGCAGGTCGGCGAGGTGGCGGACGAGGACGTCGCGGGCGACGGGGCGCTCGCCCAGCCACCAGTCCCCGGCCGCGTGCATCATGCCGACGATGCCGTGCCCCCACACCCGGGCAGCGAGCTGGCCCTCCGGGCCGAGGTCGAGCCGCTCGGCGATGAAGCCGGCCAGTTCCTCGCCCATGCGGCGCAGCACGGGGGCGGAGTGGCGGCCGATGTCGAACCCGCGGTCGGAGTCGGCGGCGTTCTCGGCGGGGTGCATCAGGAAGCGGTAGACCTGCGGTCGGGCCTCGATGGCCGACAGGTACGCGTCGAGGGTGGCCTCCACCCGGTCGCGGCGCTCGTTGGGCGCGTCGAGGGCGGCCCGCAGGTTGGCGAGCAGCGCGTCGGTGTGGCGCTTTGCCAGGGCTCGGTAAAGTCCGCTCTTGTCGCCGAAGTGGCGGTACAGAATGGGCTTGGTGATGCCCGCCTCGGCGGCGATGGCGTTCATGGACGCCTCGGGGCCGTCCCGCAGCACGACGCGGTCCGCGGCCTCGAGGAGTTCCCTGCGCCGCTCCTCCGCCGCGGATGCCGTTCGCTGCTCCCGCCGCTGGCTGGTGTCCACCCGAGCCTCCCCGCCCGTTCGAATTTCCTCGCGCCTGCGCAACGTAACACCCCAAGTCCGGTTGACATCCCTTACCAGCCGGTAACACACTGGGCGTTACCGCAAGTAACAAGCACGTGGAGGGGACGATGGGCGACTTCTCGCTCGAGCTCGACGACGACCAGAAATCGGTGCGCGACTGGATCCACGGCTTCGCGGCCGACGTCATGCGCCCGGCTGCGGCGGAGTGGGACGAGCGCGAGGAGACCCCCTGGCCGGTGATCCAGGAGGCCGCGAAGATCGGACTCTACTCGCTCGACTTCTACGCCCAGCAGTACTTCGACCCGACCGGCCTCGGCATCCCGATCGCCATGGAGGAGCTCTTCTGGGGCGACGCGGGCATCGGCCTGTCCATCGTCGGCACCGGCCTGGCCGCCGTCGGCGTGCTGGCGAACGGCACCGAGGAGCAGATCGGCACCTGGATCCCCCAGATGTACGGCGACGTCAACGACGTGAAGGTCGCCGCCTTCTGCTCCTCCGAGCCCGACGCGGGATCCGACGTCGGCTCGATGCGCACCACCGCCGTGTACGACGAGGCCAAGGACGAGTGGGTCCTGAACGGCACCAAGACCTGGGCGACCAACGGCGGCATAGCCAATGTCCACGTCGTCGTCGCCGTCGTCGACCCGGAGCTCGGATCCAAGGGCCACGCCTCCTTCATCGTGCCGCCGAACACCCCCGGGCTCTCCCAGGGTCAGAAGTTCAAGAAGCACGGCATCCGCGCCTCGCACACGGCCGAGGTGGTCCTCGACGGGGCCCGGGTCCCGGGAAGTTGCCTGCTCGGCGGCAAGGAGAAACTCGACGAGCGCCTCGCCCGGGCCCGCGAGCGGGCCCGGGGCGGCGAACGTGTGAAGAACGCCGCCATGGCCACCTTCGAGGCCTCCCGTCCGGCCGTCGGCGCGATGGCCGTGGGCACGGCCCGCGCCGCGTACGAGGTCGCCCTCGACTACGCCATGACCCGCACCCAGTTCGGCCGCCCCATCATCGACAACCAGGGCGTCGCCTTCCAGCTGGCCGACATGCGCACCCAGGTCGACGCGGCCCGCCTGCTGGTCTGGCGCGCCTCCTGGATGGCGGTCTCGGGCAAGCCCTTCACCTCGGCCGAGGGCTCGATGTCCAAGCTGTACGCGAGCGAGACGGCGAAGAAGGTCACCGCCCAGGCCATCCAGATCCTCGGCGGCAACGGCTTCACCCGTGAGTACCCCGTGGAACGCATGCACAGGGATGCCGCCATCTACACGATCTTCGAGGGCACGAGCGAGATCCAGCGCCTGGTGATCGCCCGCACCCTGTCGGGCATGCCCATCCGCTGACCCCGGCCGGCCTGTTCGCGGCCGTCCGGGCCCCCGGCCCCCGCCGGGAGGTGTCAGCGGCGGCGGGCGGGACGGGTGCGGGGCCGGGGGCGCAGGGCCGCTTCGAGGTCGTCGAGGGTCTCCATGAGGAGTTCGGCGCTGCGGCGGACGATGCGGTCGGCGTCCGAGCGGGGCCAGGCCTGAAGAGCGGCGCGCACGGGGGCGAAGTCCGGGGGGCGTCGTTCGCGGACCGCGGTGGCGGCGTCCGCCGTGGCCGTGCGCAGGTGCCGGGCGAAGGCCGCGGCGTCCGGGACCGGGTCGGCGTCGGGGGCCGGTAGGTGCGCCTCCATGAGCATGGGGACGCGGCCCATGGCCGACAGGGCCGCGTCGGCGCCGTCGGCGGCGCGGCGGGACAGGCCGCGGCCCCGCACGGGTTCGGCGTCGGCACGGGCGACGGCCTGGTCCCAGGCGAGCGCGGCCGCGCGGGCGTCCAGCAGAGCCGCCCGCACGGCCTCGCGCCGTCCCCGCGCGGGGGCGGCATGGGCCTCCATCGCGGCGGCGGCGTACCGCCCGGTGGCCTTGACGCGGTCGGCCAGGCGGTTCCGCAGCCGCGGGGTCTCCCACGCCGGGAAGAGCGCGTACGCGGCCATCGCCAGCACCCCGCCGAGCATCGTGAGCAGCACGCGGTCGGGCACCGTCTGCGTCCAGCTGGAACCGGCCATGCCGAGCAGGAAGACCACGTACGCCGACGCGGCCACCTGGGAGACCAGATAGCCGGTGCGCATCAGCCCGTACATCAGGGCGACGGACACCACCGCCAGTGCGGCGCAGGGGTACGGCCCCGGGGCGAAGGACTGCATCACCGCGGTCGCCACGGTGACGCCCGCGAGGGTCCCGACGAAGCGGGCCACGCTGCGGCCGTACGTCTGCGAGAAGTCGGGCCGCATCACCAGCACCGAGGTCAGCGGCGCCCAGTAGCCGTGGCCGAGCGGCAGGGCCGCGCCGAGGGCGTAGCCCGCGGGGGTGACGGCCGCCAGCCGGACGGCGTGCCGGAGGACGGGGGAGTCGAAACGGGCCTCGCGCCGCACGGTGCGCACGGCGAGCGGCAGGAGCTCGGGCACGCTGGGGCGGCGCAGGTGCGCGGTGTCGGTGCTCACCGAGCCGCCGCGGCCGGCGGCGGAGGAGACCGCCTCGCTGAGCAGCGCGACGAGCCGCAGCGCGGTGCGCCGGGCGGGCCCGGTCAACCGCTCCTCCGGGGCGGGTTCGACGAGCACCACGGACTCCGCCTCCGGCGGTACGCGCACCGGCTCGGCCTCGCGGACCGCGCGTGCCACCGCGTCCAGCACCGAGGCCGCCGCGGCCAGCAGTTCGCGGGCCCGGTCGCGCTCCGGCCCCTCGGCGGCCGCGCCGACCGTCGGATCGGCGAGCGAGGTCAGAACGGGGCGGATGCGCTCGGCCAGCACCCGCTTCCCGCGCAGCGCGGCCGGGCGCCGCCGCGCCTGCCGGTCGGTGATGACGGCCGCGCTGCGCGCGGTCATCAGCGGCTCGGGGTCGAACGGCGCGAACGGGTCGTGCCGCAGCCGCCGCGCGTAGTCGGCCTCCGCCGCGAAGGCGTCGGCCAGCGCGTCGCGCTGCAGGCCCCAGCGGCGCACCGGGAACAGCACGATCAGCGCCGCCTGCACGACCCCGCCCGCCGCGATGACCAGGGCGTGGCCGAAGGCGCTCAGCGCGGACGTCGGCAGGGTGATCACGACCAGCATGACGGCGACGGTCAGCGACGAGACGATGCCGGCGGTGGGCCCCAGCGCCCAGGCCATGCCCGCCAGGAAGGCCCAGACCGCCAGCAGCACCACGAACACCCACCAGTGCGCGCCCGCCAGGTAGCCCAGGAAGGTGCTGACGGCGAGGCCGCCGGCGGCGACCAGCGCCAGCACCGGCCGGGGCCGCCAACTGCGCTGGAAGGTGGCCATGCCGGAGGCGAAGGCGCCGAACGCGGAGGAGGCGGCGACCAGGGGGCCGGCCAGCCACAGCGACAGCCCGATGACGATGGCGACGCCCGCCGCGGCGCGCAGCGCGACGAGCGGTTCGAGCCCGGCGCGCTCGATCCGCAGCCCCTCGCGGGCGCTGCGGCGCAGGGCGCGCAACCAGGTCATGAGGCTGAGGATAGGACGGGTAGGACGGGGAGGGCCGGGTAAGCGCAGCGCAAGATCCGTTCCGGCGAGTCCGAGGAGGCAGAACGTCATGACCGCCCCAGCACGCCGCGCCACGGTGCCGCCCGTGCCGCCCGCCCCGAGCCCGGTGCCGCCCTTCCCGCCCGACCCCGTGCCGCCCGCCCCGCATCCCGTTCCCGGCCCGACGCCCGACCCGGTGCCCGCGCCGCCCCCGCAGCCGGAGCCCGACCCCGAGCCCCAGCCCGAGCCGCAACCGCTGTAACGCCTGGTCAGAGCCGCGTAGCGGGTTCTCCCTGTCCCGGTGGGCGCCACGTCTGGTTCAATGGGTGCCATGGCCAGCCTCATTGACACCGCGACAGGTCGCAGCGACCTCGAGCCGTTCTGGCCGTCCAGGCAGGAGTACCAGTTCGACCGGGAGTGTTGTCGCGCGGTCCCCGCGCGGACCCCGGTCCACAGCTGACGCCGTCCCTCCCGGTCGCCGCCCGCTGCCGGCCTCCCGGCGGTCCCGCGCAACACGTCGTCCGACGACCCTTCGCGCGAGAGCCGAGACCCGCATGTCCTCCAGCACCAGTACCAGCACCCAGTCACCGCCCCTGCCCGCCGCCAACCGCCAGCACCTGCGGGCCGTCCGTACGGGCGACGCCCGCGCCGGCGACGTCCCGCCCGTACCGGACTTCCTGCCGCCCGGCGCGACCTGGCTTCCCGCCCCCGGCCACCTGATGCCCGCGGGCGTGGGCGGGCCGCCGATGGTCGGCTACCTCGTCCTCGTCCCCGTCGAGGGCCAGGCGCCGCCCGAGCCCCCGGCACCCGCCGGCCTGCCGGTCACCGTCGACGCCGAGCGCCGTGTCGCGCGGGTACCGGGGCGCGCGCTCGACCTCACCTACCTGGAGTTCGAGCTGCTCGCCCACCTGGTGGCGCACCCGCACCGCGTGCACACCCGCGACCAGCTCGTCACCACGGTCTGGGGATACGGCCACGTGGGCGACGGGCGCACCGTCGACGTCCACATCGCCCGTCTGCGGCGCAAGCTCGGCCCCGAACACCGCGCCAGCATCGTCACCGTGCGCCGGGTCGGCTACAAGTACGCGCCGCCGGCGGCCCGCTGAGCCGTCCGGCGGACCGAAGGAGGGGGCCGGGCGGCCGCCGGGGGCGTGCCCGGAACCAGCGGAAACCCGGCTCTCTCACACGTCACGTCTGTAACATGGCGCCCTACCGGAGTATGGGTACGCTTTCCCCGTTCCGGTGCGGTTCGGCGCAGCGGGGAGCGGGTCCGGAGGGCGTGATGGCTGAGTCTCGGGAGTGGGCGCCCCCTGCGCCCGCGACGGTGGCCTGGCCGGCTCCCGCCGCCGCCCGCATGTCGCTCAACGACGTCGGCGGCTTCGACTGGGACCTCGAACGCGACCGCGTCCACCTCGACGAGCACGCCCTGCGGACGGTGGACCTGCGCCCGGAGGACTTCGACGGGGACCCGAAGGCGATGTTCGCCCGGCTGTCGCCCGACGAGGCCACCGACGTCACCGCGGCGATCACCCAGGCGCTCGCCGAGGGCCGCTCCTCCTTCCTCGCCTTCGGCCGGCTCACCCGCGGTGACGGCCGCCGCGGCTGGGTCCGCTTCCAGGGACGCATCGTCCGCGACGGGACCGGCCGCGCGAACCGGGTGATAGGCCTCGTCAGCGACGCCACCGACGAACTCGCCCAGGCCGCGGAGTGCCTGCGCGCGGACGAGGACCGCCCGGCCGAGAGCAACCTGGTCATGGAGGTCACCGCGTCGCTGGCCCAGGCCGTGACCGTGCGCGACGTGACCGCGGCCCTCACCGGGAACCCCAGGATGGACCGGCTCGGCATAGCCAGCCTCTTCCTCGGCCAGGTCGAGGCCGGCCGGGTCCACGTGGTGAGCGACGCCAAGGCCGACAGCTGGGTGCCCTCGCTGCAGTACACGCGGATCGAGGACGATTTCCCGATGAGCGAGGTCGTACGGACCCTCGTCCCGCGCTTCATCACCTCCGGCGAGGAGTTCGCCCGGCGCTACCCCAGGTTGTGGCCGCACATCGAGCCGCTCGGCGCCTCCGCCGCCGCCTACCTCCCGCTGATCGCCCAGGGCCGGCCCATCGGCGCCCTGGGCCTGCTGTACCGCCACAAGCAGGGTTTCTCGCCGCAGGAGCGCCATCTGCTGATCGCGCTCAGCGGCAGCATCGCGCAGAGCCTGCAGCGCGCCATCCTCTTCGACCAGGAGCACGACATCGCGCAGGGGCTGCAGACCGCGATGCTGCCCCGCACCATCCCGCGCATCCCCGGCACCGAGATCGCGGTGCGCTACCGCTCCGCCCGGCTGGCCAGGGACATCGGCGGCGACTGGTACGACGTCGTGGCCATGCCCGGCGGCCGGGTCGCCGTCATCATCGGCGACGTCCAGGGCCACGACACCCACGCGACGGCCGTCATGGGCCAGTTGCGGATCGCGTTGCGCGCCTACGCCGGCGAGGGCCACCCGCCCGCCAGCGTCATGGCGCGGGCCTCGGCCTTCCTGTACGAGCTGGACACCGACCGCTTCGCCACCTGCCTGTACGCCCAGGTCGACCCGGCCACCGGGTCCGCCCTGCTGGTGCGCGCGGGGCACATCGACCCGCTGGTGCGGCAGTCCGACGGCACCGTCCGCGTGCTGCCCACCGCGGGCGGGCTGCCGCTCGGCCTCTCCGCCCAGTTCGGCAGGCCCGACTACCCCGTCACCCCCGCCGAACTCGGCCCCGGCGAGACCCTCCTGATGTTCAGTGACGGACTCGTCGAGCGGCCGGGGGCCGACCTCGACGACGGTGTGCGACGGCTGTCCGCGGCGCTGTGCGAGGGCCCCGTCGAGGTACCGGCCCTCGCCGACCACCTCACCGCCGTCATGAGCGAACAGGCCACGGACGACGACATGGCCCTGCTGCTGCTCCGGCGCGACAGCGACGCCTCCCCGCACCCGCCGCACCGGCTGCACCGGCGCATCGCCCCCGGCGACCCCGAGGCACTCTCCGAGGCCCGGGCCCTGGTGCGCGGCGCCATGGCCGGCTGGGGCCTGCGCGACCGGGTCGACGAGGCCGAACTCGCCGCCGGGGAGCTGATCACCAACGCGCTGGTGCACACCGACGGCGGCGCCCTGCTCACCCTGCGCATGCTGCCCGACCCCTCCCTGGCCCACGCCACGCCCGACGTCACCCGGCGGCTGCGCATCGAGGTGCACGACCTGGCGGCGAACTGGCCGCGCCGCCGCCAGCCAGGCGAGCGCGAGGTGTCCGGACGCGGTCTGCTGCTGGTCGACCGCCTCGCGGACGCGTGGGGCGTGGAGCCGCACGGTTCGGGCAAGGCAGTGTGGTGCGAATTCCGCGACCGCAGGAGCGGTACGGAGCCCGTCCGGCACTGACCGCGAGGGTCCGGTCGCACACCGTTCGCGCCGGTCACGTACCCCGGATTCACCCGGACGGCTCACCCGCCACGACACACCGCCCGATTGGACGCAGGCTGTCGGTGAGGAGCCAAGAAGCCACTCTGCTCACATGCTGGCCGCGCCGGCACCGGGGAGGTCTGCGATGCCGACGGTGTCTACGAGCGTGATCGTCACCCGTACCGTGGAAGAGGTCTTCGACTACCTTGCCGACGCCCGCAACCTCGCGTCGTGGAACTCCGGTGTCGCCGCCGTGGCGGCGGACGCCGTCGCCCCCGGCGAGCGGGCCGTCTACCGCTACCACTATCCGGGCCGCCACCGGGAGCACCGGCTGGTCTGCTCGGTCTTCCAGCCCTGCCGGCGGATCACCTACCGCGGCCGGCGGATGTGGAGCCCGCTGGGCACCCAGACGCCCGAGTTCGCGTTCCGGATGCTGCCGCACTCGCGGGGCGCGTTCGTCCAGTTGCAGGTCACCTGCCAGCTCGGCGGCGGCATGCTGCTGCTGGGCCCCTTCCTCGGCTGGGCCTGGCGCCGCGACCTCCCGGAGGACGCGCGCCGGCTGCGCGAGGCCCTGGGCGACCACGGCATCATGCCGCCGCCCCCGATGCCGCCCCCGCCACCACCGTCGGCGACGACGGGAGCGCTCCTCGCGAGCCAGGCCCGGGCGGCACCGGCGGGGGCCGTCCCCGCGCCGCCGGCCAGGGGGCTGCGCCGTGCGATGGCCCGTGTAGCGGGTCAGGGGCGGATCGGCACGGGCAGCTGACGGATCCGCCGGAATCCCGGCCGCCCGGACGGTTGGCTGACAGGCTGGACGTCGTACGTGCCCCCCGCACCACAGCAAGAGAGAGGAACCGCAGATGGCGGAGCAGGCCCGCATCGGCGTCACCGGACTCGCGGTCATGGGCCGCAACCTGGCCCGGAACCTCGCGCGGCACGGCCACCCCGTGGCCTTGTACAACCGCACCCCGGCCAGGACGCGCTCCCTGGTGGAGGAGTTCGGCAGCGAGGGCGAGTTCCATCCGGCGGAGTCCCTCAAGGAGTTCGTCGACTCACTCGAACGGCCCCGGCGCATCATCATCATGGTCAAGGCCGGTGCCCCCACCGACGCCGTGATCGACGAGCTGGTGCCGCTGCTGGAGCCCGGCGACATGGTCGTCGACGGCGGCAACGCCGACTACCGCGACACCAGGCGCCGGGAGAAGGCGCTGCGTGAACAGGGTCTGCACTTCGTCGGCTCCGGGATCTCCGGCGGCGAGGAGGGCGCCCTCAACGGCCCCTCGATCATGCCGGGCGGCTCGGCGGAGTCGTACGAGTCCCTGGGCCCGATCCTTGAGGACATCGCCGCCAAGGTCGACGGGGTGCCCTGCTGCACCCACGTGGGCCCGGACGGTGCCGGACACTTCGTCAAGATGGTCCACAACGGCATCGAGTACTCCGACATGCAGCTCATCGCCGAGGCCTACGACCTGCTGCGCCACGCCGCGGGCAAGCGGCCGGGCGAGATCGCGGAGATCTTCCGCACCTGGAACTCCGGCCGCCTGGAGTCGTACCTCGTCGAGATCACCGCCGAGGTGCTGGCCCACACGGACGCCGACACCGGCAAGCCCTTCGTCGACGTGGTGCTGGACCAGGCCGGCCAGAAGGGCACCGGCAGCTGGACGGTGCAGAACGCCCTGGAGTTCGGCGTCCCCGTCTCCGGCATCGCCGAGGCGGTCTTCGCACGCTCGCTGTCCGGCAGCGCGGAGCTGCGCGCCGCCTCGCGCGGACTGCCCGGGCCGGCCGAGACCTGGCTGGACAGCGCGGCGAGCGACCGCTTCGCCGACGACGTCGAGCAGGCGCTGTACGCCTCGAAGATCGTCGCGTACGCCCAGGGCTTCAACCTGATCCAGGCGGGCAGCAAGGAGTTCGGCTGGGACATCGACGCGGGCGCGATGGCGACGATCTGGCGCGGCGGCTGCATCATCCGGGCGAGCTTCCTCAACCGCATCAAGGAGGCCTTCGACTCCGAGCCCGGCCGTCCCACGCTGCTGACGGACGCGCACTTCGCCGACGCGCTCGGCAGCGCGCAGGCCGCCTGGCGCCGGGTCGTCTCCACGGCGGCCCAGCTCGGCGTCCCCGCGCCGGGGTTCTCCGCGGCGCTCGCGTACTACGACGCCCTGCGCGCGGAGCGGCTGCCGGCCGCGCTCATCCAGGGGCAGCGCGACTTCTTCGGCGCGCACACCTACAAGCGGGTGGACAGGTCCGGCTCCTTCCACACGCTCTGGGGCGGCGACCGGTCGGAGATCCCCGCCGACTGACGCCCGCCGCCGCGTGGGCCCGGCGCGGCCGGGCCTACGCGGCGACCGGCGGGATGATGAGCTGCTCCGCCCACACCGTCTTGCCCGTCGCGGTGTAGCGGGTGCCCTGGGCGTCGGTGAGCTGCGCGACGATGGCCAGCCCGCGCCCGTCCTGGTCGCTGGGCGAGGCGTGACGTGGGTGCGGGGCGGCGCTGCAGGAGTCCGACACCTCGCAGACCAGGACCCGGTCGCGGATGAGGCGCAACCGGATCGGCCCCGTGGAGTACCGGATGGCGTTGGTGACGAGTTCGCTGACGACCAGGGTGGTGGTGAAGGCCAGCTCCGGCAGTTTCCACTCGGTCAGCAGCCGGTCCGCCCAGTCCCGTGCGTCCGCCACCGCCGCGGGGTCGTTGGCCACCTCGCGCGTGGCGACGTCGTCGGAGTCCAGGCAGCGGGTGCGGGCGGCCAGGAGCACCGGGTCCGTGCCGGGAGCGGCCGTGCGCAGGACGCCGTCGAGCACCGTCGCCGGGTCCGCGGCCGCCGCGTCGGCGGCGGGCAGCACACGCAGCCCGGTCACCTGGCCGGCCTCCTGCGCGCCGGCGTGGGTCCCGTCCGTTCCGCAGCTGAGCACCAGCACGCTGCCGGGCGGCACGTCGCACTCGGTGACCTCCGGCTCGCCGGGCGCGGGGCCGTCCCCGTCCGCCGCGCCCGGGGGTTGCGCCGGCGCGGCGGCCGTGCAGCCGCCGCACGCCACGGTGCAGCGGCAGGCCACGGGGTCGTAGACGACGATCAGGCACCGGTCGGCCTCGTTGCCCACGGGGGTCGCGGCGGGCCGGTGGAGCCGCGAGATGACCTCACCGGGGCTCATGTCCAGCAGCACCAGGGCCCGGACCGCGGCCTTGAGCTGGCTCATCGCGGTCGCCGCGGAGAGGCCCTGCCCGCGGACCGTACCCGTCACCAGGGCCACCCGGGCACTGGGTAGCGGGATGACGTCCACCCAGGCGCCGGGGGCCGCGGAGGACGGCAGGTGCCCGCGCGGATCCTCGATCGCGCTGACCCGCGGGCCCTGCGGTGCCAGCAGCGCCTCCTGCAGGATGCGCCCGGCGGCGTTCTGGACCAGGCGCCGGCGGGCGCCGTCCAGCAGCCGGGCCGCCTTGCGGGCCAGGGTGCCGGCCAGCACCAGGTCGGCGCGCGAGAAGGCGGGGGAGCCCGTCGTGCGGTAGAAGGCCGCGATGCCGAGGACGACACCCCCGACGTCCAGGGGCATCACGAGCAGGGAGTGCGTGCCGGAGATCCGCAGAAGGGGGGCGCGCACCGGGTCGCGGGTGAGCCATCCCGTCTGCGGGCGGAGGTTCATCACCAGATGCGGCCGCAGGTCGGTCAGCGGCGCGTGGTACGGCGTCCTGGCCGGCAGGCTGCTGACCTCGCCGACCTCGTAGGCGCGCGGGATCGCCGCGCCCCGGGCCGCCCGGAAGGCGCCCCGCCGGAAGGCGAGTCCGGTGGCGGGCAGGCCCGAGATGGCCGCCTGCTCGGAGACGGTGGCGTCCGACACCTCGACGGCGGCGAAGTCGGCCACGGTCGGCACGGCTGAATCCACGAGCTGCTGGGCTGCGTCGTAGGACCACGGCCGGTCCGCAGGGCCGGCCTGGGGCGGGAGGGTGGCACAGAGCATGACGTTCGCCTCGGGTGAGGTGTGGGGTCGGCGGTTGGTGGCCCTTTCAAGCACTGTCATCGAGCGTGCAGCGCGGTCCGCGCGAACGCATCCCTGTCCGTCCGCAGAGGTCATCGGGGATGTCCCGCAGATGTGAGTGCGGGTTTCCCGCAACACCGGCGGCGCGGGCTGCCCCCCGCGCGCGCGCGATCTACCGTATGTGCTATGGACGTCCTTAGCCGCTCCGACGGCAGGCAGCCGCACCCGGTCATCACGGTCGTACTCGCCGACGACCACCTGGTGGTCCGCGCGGGCATGCGGCTGCTCATGGCCGCCGACCCGGCCTTCGAGATCGTCGCCGAGACGTCCACCGTCCCCGAGACGCTGGAGGCCGTACGGCGCCACCATCCGCGGGTGCTCGTCCTGGACCTGACGATGTCCGGCAGATCCAGCCTCCCGACGATACCGGCACTCCTGGCCGAGTCACCCAGGACGCGCATCCTGGTGCTGACCATGCAGGAGGACCCGGCGTTCGCCCGCGAGGCGCTGCGCACGGGCGCCGCCGGCTACCTGCTCAAGGAGGCCGCCGCCGAGGAACTGATCGCCGCCGCCCACCAGGTGGCGTGTGGTGCCACCTACGTCCAGCCCTCGCTCGGTGCCCGGCTCGCCGTGGAGGACCTGGACCTGGCGGAGCGGCACCACGAGGAGCCGCTCACCGACCGCGAGGCGCAGGTCCTGACCCTGCTGGCGCTGGGGCACACCAACCAGGAGATCGCCCGGCGGCTGTTCGTCTCCGTACGGACGGTGGAGACCCACCGGTCGCGGCTGCGGGACAAGCTCGGCAAGGAGAGCCGGGCCGAGCTGATCGCGGCGGCCAGAGAGCGCGGGCTGGTGGCATGACGCCGTCCGGCCCAGGAAGGACCGGGACGCGCCTGGCCCTCGAGGGGCTGGGCACCTGCCTCCTGGCGGCGGCGACCGTCATGGAGGTCACCGACCGCTCGCAGGCCTGGGAGCTCGCCCTCGCCCTGGCCTCCGCGGTCTGCTATCTGCTCCTCACCCCCCTGGTGGCGCCGCGGCAGCGGATGTGGCTGATCGTGGCCATCGCCTTCGCGCTGATGCTGACCGTGGCCGGGACGGTCCGTGTCGCCCAGCAGCCCTCGCTGAACGTCCTGCACGTGCTGCCGCTGCTGCTGGTCGCCTACGCCCTGTTCGCCGTCCGTTCCTCGGCACGCCGGGAGACCAGGCTGCGCAGGGAGCGGGTCAGGGCCCGGCACGACGGCGAGGAGCGCGAGCGCCGCCGCTGGGCGCGCGAGCTGCACGACGACACCCTGCAGGAACTCGGCGCGGTGCAGGTGGTGTTGTCCACCGCCGCCGCGGACGGGCGGCCCGAGGCCATGCGGGAGGCCATCGACCAGGCGCGCGGCCTGGTCGGCAACCAGATCGTCTCGCTGCGGCATCTGATCGTCGACCTGCGCCCCGTCGTCCTGGACGAGCTGGGTCTGCAGCCGGCGCTGCAGGCGCTGTGCCGGCGCTCCTTCGAGACGTACCGCATCCGCACCGAGTTGCGGCTCGGCCCGCAGGCGGACACCGTCTGCGGGAGGCTCACGGCCGAGACGCAGGCGCAGATGTACCGGATCGTCCAGGAGGCGATCACCAACGCCGTGAAGCACGCCGAGCCGACCCGGGTGGTGGTCAACCTGGAGAGCGACCAGCGTTACGTGCACGTGGCGATCACCGACAACGGGCACGGGATGGCCGCGGCGACCGCCGCGGGCCGCGCCGCCCCCCGCGCCGCCGCGTCGCCTTCGCCGCAGACCCGCGGCATCGGCATGTCGGCGATGCGCGAGCGTGCGGAGCTCATCGACGCCCGGCTCACCGTCCGCAGCGCCCCGGGCGAGGGCACGACCGTCGACCTGCGGGTGCCGTGGGGGCCGGGCGAGCCCCCCTGCGAGCTCCGCGGCGAGGTCGCCGGCGGGGGGTGAACACGGGCCGCCTGCGCGGGCGCGGACCCCGACCGGCAGTATGGAGGGCGTGCGACTGACGCCTGTGACCTGGGAACGGCTGACCGATGCCGTCGCCGACCGCGTGCTGGAGCTGAAGCCGGACGACGGCGGCGAGCGCCCCCGGGTCGCCATCGACGGGGCACCCGCCACGCGCCCGCACGCGCTGGGGGAGGCGCTGACGGAGGCACTGCGGCTGCGGGGCCGGCCGGTCGTGCGGGTACGGGCGGACACCTACTGGCGGCCCGCCTCGCAGCGCTACGAACTCGGGCGCCATGATCCCGACGCCTTCTACGAGCGCTGGCTGGACACGGGCGCGCTGTGGCGGGAGGCCTTCGGCCCGCTCGCGCCGGGCGGCACCGGGCGGGTGCTGCCCTCGCTGCGGGATCCGGCGACCGACCGCGCGACGCGGGCCGCGTACGAGGAACTCCCGCCCGGGGGCGTGCTGTTGTTGGAGGGCGCGCTGCTGCAGGGCTACGGCTTCCCCTTCGACCTCTGCGTCCACCTCAGGATGTCGGGGGCGGCCCTGGCCAGGCGCACGCCGCAGGAGGAGCGCTGGACGCTCCCGGCGTACGCCCGTTACGAGCAGGAGGCCGCACCCGCCGCGACCGCGGACGTCGTGGTGCACACCGACGACCCGCGTCACCCGGCCTGGACCGGGTGACGCGACGGCCCTTGCCGCCGCCCCGCCGGGACCGTTAGCGTCCCGGTCCACCATGACTGTCGCCATCGCCCCGCTGACCACCGAGCACGTCCCCGAGGCAGCGGCCCTCCTCGACCGCTGGTACGCCAGGACCCGCAAGGCGCTGCCCCACCAGCCGGGCCGGACCGGCGCGCCGCCGGGGGAGGAACTGCTCGGCAAGGTCCTGGCCGGGCCGGGCGTGGAGGCCGTCCTCGCCCGGGGCGGCGACGGGACGGTCACCGGCTACCTCGCCGCGACCCCGCTGGACCTCGGGGACGACGACCGGGAGGTGCTGCGCGCCCATCCGCGTTCCGCGCTGGTCTCCTACGGCGGGCACGCGCTGCGCGGCGGCCGGGACGGGGTGGGGGAGGACGTGCTGCGCGGGCTGTACGCGGCGGTGGCGGCGCGCCTGGTCGCGGAGCGCCGGCACGTGCACTACGTGGACCTGCCGGCCGACGAGGCGGTGGCCTCCGCCTGGTTCCGGACCGGCTTCGGCCTGGAGCGGGTGCGGGGCCTGATGGCGGTGCGGCCGCGCGGGCGGCAGCCGCGCGGGGTGGACGCGCTGTCGGTGCGCCGTGCGGGGCCCGGAGACCTGGACCGCATCGGGCGGATGGCGGTGGAGGCGGCACGCGCCGACCGCGGCACGGCGGTGTTCCGGCCGCAACCCGATGGCGCGCTCGCGACGTTGCGGACGCACTACGCCGACACCCTGGCCGACGCGCGCTGCGGGGCGTGGGTCGCGGCCCGCAGGGGAGAGGAGGTCGGCATGGTGGTGCTGACGCCGGCGGCCCCTGGCCCGGTCGTGCCCGACGGGTGCGTGGAACTGGTCGAGGCGTACGTGACCCAGGCCGCGCGGGGCGAGGGCATCAGCCGGGTGCTGCTCGCGACGGCGCTGGCGTGGGCGTACGACAGCGGTTACCGGTACATCACGGCCAGTTGGCCGGCGGGTTCGCCGGTGTCGGCGGGGCACTGGCCGGCGGTGGGCTTCCGGCCGGTGGCGTACCGGCTGCAGCGGGTGCTGGACCCGCGCATGTGCGTCACACCACAACGTTGACAGGTTTGAGTGGTGCGAAGCACTCCTCCTTCACTGTTAAACTAATATCAGCTCGCCCGGCGGACCCAGGAGCGTCCGCGGCGAACTCCCCAGCTGCCCCGGCCAGATCCCCCCGTCCTGGCCGGGGCTTCCCCTTGTTCTTGGTCTGGACATGACCAATCCATGGGAGTACCTTCGCTGTTGGTCTAGACCTAGTGCCTGCAGGCTGCGCACTGCTCTCAGAACTCCCCCACGTTCTCCGAGGAGCGAAGCATGCACAGGAAATTCGGCCCCGCCGTCGTCGGTCTGGGCCTCGCGGTGCTGTCCGTGCTCGGCACCGGCAGCGCCTGGAGCCACGGCTACACCGACGCCCCCATCAGCCGTCAGAAGCTCTGCGCCAACGGCGCCGTGACCAACTGCGGCGACATCCAGTGGGAGCCGCAGAGCGTCGAGGGCCCCAAGGGGTTCCCGTCCCTCGGCCCCTCCGACGGCACCCTCTGCGCCGGTGGCAACAGCCGGTTCGCCCAGCTCGACAACCCGCGCGGCGGCACCGGCTGGCCCGCCACCAAGGTGACGGCCAACCAGAGTTACAGCTTCCGCTGGCAGTTCACCGCGTCACACGCGACGAGCGACTTCAGGTACTACATCACCAAGCAGGGCTTCGACCCCAGCCGGCCGCTCACCCGCTCCGCGCTGACCCTGACGCCGTTCCTGACCGTCGACTACAACGGCGCCAGGCCGCCCGCCACCGTCACCCACCAGGGCACCATGCCCAGCCGGACCGGGAAGCACATCATCCTGGCCGTCTGGTCCGTCGCGGACACCGGGAACGCCTTCTACGCCTGCTCCGACGTGCAGTTCTAGGCGTCCGGAGCGGGCCTAGGCGTCCGGAGCGGGCCGGCGGCCGAGCAGCCGCTCCCGTACGGCGCCGGCTCCGGCGGGGGTGCCTCCGCCGGAGCCGGTGCCCGATCCCTCCGCGCCGGCCGCGACGTTCGTGCCGGCCGCAACCGGTGCGGGCGGCGCGGACGCGTGTCCCGCCGCCGTCCACCACCAGCTCGGTGCCCGTGACCCAGGCCGCCTCGTCCGAGACCAGCCGGCGCACGGCCCGGGCCGCGTCGCCGGGTTCCCCGATGCGTCCCATCGGCAGCCCGGCGGCGATCGCGCCCTCCGCGCCCTGCCACCCGAGCGCGCCATCTCGGTGCGCACCAGGCCGGGGGAGACCGCGTTGACCCGTACGCCGGGCCGAGTTCGCCCGCGCGCTGCATCGTCAGGTGCAGCAGCGCCGCCTTGCTGGTGCCGTGGGCGCCGACGTTCGCGGTGCGCGGCACTGGCGGTGCGCGCGCTCGGCGGCCTGGACGTCCTGGTCGGCAACGCCGCCACCAACCTCCGTACGGGCCTCTCGCGGACGCCGACCCGGACCTGTGGCGCACCGCGTTCACGGTCAACGTCGAGGCACCCCTGCGGCTGACCCAGCCGGTGTGGCGGACCTGGATGCGCGAGCACGGCGGCACGGTGGTCAATGTCTGCACCGAGGGCGCCGGGCACGTCGGGCCGCGAGGTGGCCGGGGTCGGCAACCGTCCCGGCCGGGGTGGCCCCGGTGTGACCGGCGGCGCGCAGCCGCCCGGCCGCCGCCTCCAGCCGGGCCGGGTCGCGGGCCGTGAGCAGGGTGCGGGGGCCGGCGGCGGCGGCAGTTCCGCGGCGACGGCCTGACCGATCCCGCCGGACGCGCCGGTGACCAGCGCCGCGCGTCCGGCGAGGGGGAGGGGGTCCGTCATGGGGTGACGATGTCATGACGGGCCGTCAGTTTCCGGGTCCTCCGCCCCGGGATCAGGGTCGGGGGGCGGAGGACCTGGGGTCGGGGAGGTCAGGAGCTCAGGGGGGGGGTCAGGGGGTCAGTGTCCACTTCTGGTTGGCGCCGCCGGTGCAGGTCCACAGCTGGAGCCTGGTGCCGTTGGCCGAGTTGTTGCCGGTGACGTCCAGGCACTTGTTCGCCTGCGGATTGACGATGTCGCGCGCCCCGGACAGGACCCACTTCTGGTTGGTGCCGCCGGCGCAGTCCCACAGCTGCAGCTGGGATCCGTCGGCGGTGCCGAAGTCCTTGACGTCCAGGCACTTGCCGAGGGCGCGCAGGGTGCCGTCGGATGCCGTGGTCCACTGCTGGGCGGCGGTGCCGTTGCAGTCGTAGAGCTGGACGGGTGTGCCGTTGGCGGGGTTGGCCCCGGCGACGTCGACGCACTTGCCCGCCAGGCCCGTGATGCGGCCGGTGGTGCCGCCCCCGCCCCCGCCGTCGGAGGTGGTGACGCGGACGTAGTCGACGACCAGCTGCTGCGGGAAGGCGGTGCTGCCGTCGGGGTCGCCCGGCCAGTAGCCGCCCACGGCGAGGTTGAGGATGACGAAGAACGGCTTGTTGAACACCCACTGGCGGCCGCCGAGGTCGGCGGGGGTGCGCCGCTGGTAGACGGTGCCGTCGACGGACCAGCTGATGGAGTCCGGGTTCCAGTCGACGGCGAAGGTGTGGAACGCGTCGGCGAAGGCCTGTCCGCCCGGCAGGGTGTAGCCGGCGCCGATGCCGCCCGAGCCGAAGTAGTCGGGCCCGTGGATCGTGCCGTGCACGGTGCCGGGCTCGAAGCCGACGTTCTCCATGATGTCGATCTCGCCGCTGGCGGGCCAGCCGACGTCGCCGATGTCGTTGCCCAGCATCCAGAACGCGGGCCACATGCCCTGGCCGCGCGGGACCTTCATCCTGGTCTCGACGTGGCCGTAGGTGGTGGTGAAGCGGCCCGCGGTGTTGAGCCGGGCGGAGGTGTACTGGCAACTGCCGTACCAGCACTGGTAGCCGGCGGGGTTCTCCTTGCGGGCGGTGATGACGAGATGGCCCTGGCCGTCGAGGGCCGCGTTGCGGTTGCCGGCGGTGTAGAACTGCCGCTCGTGGTTGTTGACGTTGTCGCCGGTCTCGATCTGCCACTTGCCGCCGTCCACGGCGCTGCCGGCCGGCCCGTCGAACTCGTCGGCGAAGGTGGTGACGGCGGCGGTGGCGGCGGGGGCCGCGGGGATTGGGCGGTCGCCGGTGTCGGTGGTGGTGAGGGCGGCGAGGGCGAGGAGCCCGGCGAGGCCGGCGGCGAACAGGCCGCGGGTGCGCGGGAGTCGGCGCGGGCGGGGGCGTGGGGGGAGTGCCTTCACAGGGGCGCTGCCTTTCGGGGCGGTCGTGGGGGCGACGGACGGGGGTGGGTGCATGACAATCATGCACCTGACATTTCTTGGAACCTCGTGCGTGGGGGCACGGGATTCCCGTCCGTCTTTGTTCAAGGCTTAGTTCACGCCGTGATTGAACTGCCGCCCCCACACCCCGTCAAGAGGTCTGGACCAAGAAGGGGCGGGCGGTCCCGAACGGAGGCCCGCCCGGTCCCGCCCGCCCCACCGGCGTCGAGCCCCCTCACGTACCGGGCTTGCGCCCGTACACGTACACGTCGTCACCGTTCTTCAGCAGGCTCCAGTACTTCTTGGCGTCCGCCTTGCGCATGTTCACGCAGCCGTGCGACCCCGGCGGCGACCACACGCTCCCCGCGATCGAGTGGAACGCCTGCCCCCCGTCGAAGAACTGGCTGTACGGCATGGCGACGTTGTACAGCGTCGACCAGTGGTCGATGTTCCGCCAGTAGACCTTCTTGGCGCCGGTGCGGGTCTCGTAGCCGTTGCGGCCGGTGCGCACCGGGACCGGCCCGTACTTCAGCTTCTTGCCGTCCTGTATCCAGCTCAGCTGCCGCGTGAGGTCCACGCACGCGATCCGCCCCTTGTTCGTGGGGCACTTGCCGGCCTTGTTCGGATTGCTGCCCGCCGCCTTCTGGGCGTTCATGATCTTCATGACGCCCCAGGTCACCGGCCCCGCGTAGCCGATGTTCGGCGATATCCCGTACTTCGTCTGGAAGGCGCGTATCGCCTTGCAGTCGGCCGCCGACTGCTTCCCGTCCACCGGCCGTCCCAGGAACTTCTCCACCTGCTTCTGGTACGGCCCCTTGCTCGTCGTGCACGATGCGGCCTGCGCCGTGCCGCCCCCCGCCACGACCGGTGTCACGGCCATCACCGCCACCGCGAGGGCGGCCCCCGCCCGTCGTCCCGCTGACGCTCCCGCTCTCATCGCTTCCCCTTCCCCGGTGAGGCCGTCGCGCGACGGCCTCACCCCCTAGGACAACCGGGAGCCACCGGAGGTTGCGGAACGACCGGCGTGGGAAACGGAACCGGTGGGTCGTTAGCCGCGCGGGGCGCCGTCGAGGGTCTCGCGGACGATGCGCACGGCCTCCTCCGTGTCGGCGCGCGAGACGTCCAGGTGGAAGACGAAGCGCAGCCGCCCGGGGTAGCCGGCGCAGCGCAGCCCGCGCCGTGCGAGACGCTCCTGCACCTCCTCGGCGGACAGCCCCGGCGCCGGCTCGGCGAAGACCATGTTGGTCTGGGCGTCGCCCACCACCAGACCCGGCACGCCCTTGATCCCCTCCGCGAACAGCGCCGCGTTCGCGTGGTCCTCGGCGAGGCGCGCCACCTGGTGCTCCAGCGCGTACAGCGCACCCGCCGCAAGGATGCCCGCCTGCCGCATCCCGCCGCCGAGCGCCTTGCGCCAGCGCAGCGCCCGCGCCACGAACTCCCGGCTGCCCAGCAGCGCGGAACCGACCGGGGCGCCCAGGCCCTTGCTGAAGCAGACCGAGACGCTGTCGAAGTGGCCGGCGATCAGCCGCGCCTGTTCGTACGGGTCGCCGCCCGCGGCCACCGCGGCGTTGAACAGCCGCGCCCCGTCGAGGTGCGTGGCCAGCCCGTGCTCGCGCGCCAGCCCGGTCGCGGCCCGCAGGTAGTCCACCGGGACGGCCCGGCCGCCGATGGTGTCCTCCAGGCACAGCAGCCGGGTGCGCGGGAAGTGCGGATCGTCCGGCTTCACCGCGGCCGCGATGTCGGCCGGGTCCAGCGTCCCGTCCGCCCGGTGGGGCAGCGGCTGCGGTTGGATCCCGCCGAGCACCGCACCGCCGCCGCCCTCCCAGCGGTACACGTGCGCCGACTGCCCGGCGATGTACTCGTCACCGCGGCCGCAGTGCGTCAGCAGCGCGCACAGGTTGCTCTGCGTGCCGGACGAGACGAACAGCGCCGCCTCGAAGCCGAGCCGCTCCGCGATCCGCTCCTGGAGGGCGTTGACCGTCGGGTCGTCGGCGAAGACGTCGTCGCCCACCTCGGCCTCCGCCATGGCCCGGCGCATGTCCGCGCCGGGCCGCGTGACGGTGTCGCTGCGCAGGTCGACGACCCGTCCGGGCTGCTCATCGGTGACATCAGTGATCGGCATACGGTCACCCTGCCATGCCCGCCCATCGGTAGGATCGTCGGGTGAATTCCTACTGGCACGTCGTCCTTCCGCCGCTGTGCGCCTGACCGGGCGCGCTCACTGACGGTTCAGACCCCCGCCCCCGGCAGGCCATCCGGCCGACAGGCTCGCCACACCGCGCGGCGCCGCCGTGGTGCTGTACCTCGCCGTGCTGACGACGTTCCTGGCCTACCGGCTCTTCGGACTCGGGCTGCGGCACACACCGGCCTCGGTGGCCACCACGCTCACCCTGGCCGAGCCCGCCGTGGCCGCGCTGCTCGGCGTCGCCGTGCTCGCCGAGCGGCCGACTCCGCTGTCCTGGGCGGGACTGGCCGTACTCCTCCCGGCCCTGGCGGCGCTCTCCCGCAGGGACCGCTGACGGATCACCCGACGGACGGACTTTCGGCCTGCCGGCCCGTTCCCGCCCCGGGTCACTGGGGCGGGATGTCGTCCATGCGCTCGCCCTCCGCCTGGGAGGGGGTCGTCCGGGGCACGTCCGGGTGGATCTCCATCGTGCTGCGCTCGGCTTCGTCGTAGATCCGCTCCCCCTCCGCCTGGGACGGGGTCTCGGCGTAGAGGAACGGATCGGCGTCCGAGGACGTGGACTTCATGGCGGACCTCCTACGCTCGCTGCCTCCATCCTGCTCCCTCACGCCCTCCGCGGCGAAACCAGCAGGAACGCCCTCCGCCGGCGGTCGTGGTGCAGCGTGCACTGCCAGCCGTACGCCTCCAGTACGCCCTGGCACCGGGTCAGCTCGGCCTCGGCGGTGCCGGCGGCGTCTCCGGCGGGCGAGTGCCAGGACACCTCGGCGACCCCGCTCTGGGCGGAGGGCGCTACGGCGTATCCGGTGGCCGAGGGCCGCCCGGCGGCGTCGCGCCGGGACGGAGGCCGGCCGGCCGCCTCCAGCGCCAGGGCGACGGCGTGGACAAGGCGTTCGCGCTCCCAGGGCGCGGGGCGCGTGGTGTCGCCGTCCTGCAGGACACGGCGGATCTCCAGCAGCCCCGACCAGGCCGACGCGACCTCGGCGGCGCGGCGGGGGGCGGCGGTGCCCGTGCCGTGCCCGTCGTCGGCCGCGAAGCCGGGTTCCGGAACCGGCTCCGGTTCCGGGCCGGGAGCGACGGCGGGCGCCACCCCGGACTCCTGGGCGGGGGGCTCCACGCGGGCCAGTTCGGTGCGGACCCGGCGGCCCTCCTGGGTGAGGTAGTAGCCGCCGGTGCGCCCGTAGCGCACGGCGAGGCCCTGCCTGGCCAGCGCGGCGCAGGTCGGTTCGCGTGCGCCGAGCTGACCGGTGTTGGCGTCGGACTCCAGCAGGGCTCGGCGCTGGACGGCGGTCAGGGTCATGCGACGCACCCTATGAGGCGGACGCGGGGGGCCGGAATGCCCTACACTCGAAATCGAGCAGTTGTTCGAAAGAGGTGGAGGCGGACACACCATGGTCGAAGCCGAGCCGCACCAGGACCCCGGTCCCTGCGTGCTGTACATCCGCTGCGGCGGGACCGATCCGGCGACGCTCGCGGCGCTGGCCGGGCTCGTCGGCCGGTTCACCCCCGTCGTCCGCGCCGAACCGCCGGACGCGGTCGTGGCCGACGTACGCTCCGCGGTGAGCTTCTACGGGCTGCTGCCCGAGCAGCTCGCCCTCATGATCAGCACCCGGGCCTCGGCCCTGTACGACGTGAGCCTCACGATCGGCGTCGCCGGAAGCCGCACGGTCGCCGCCATGGCCGCCTGCGACGTGCTCGTCGGCCGGATCCGGGCCGTCGACTCCGATCCGCGGGCCGTCGCCGACTTCCTGCGGGCCAAACCGGTGGCGGCCCTTCCCGGGATCACCCCGGAGGCCGTCCGGACGCTGGCGGCGGCCGGGCTGTACACCGTCGGGGAGGTCGCCGCCGCGCCGCTGCCCGAGATCCAAGCGGTCCTCGGCGCCGACACCGGGCGCGGCGTGTGGGAACGCGCGCACGGCCTCGACCCCGCCCCGATCACGCCCGAGCACCCGCCCGGCTCGCTCGCCGCCGACCGTCTCTTCACCGCCGACGCCACCGACCCCACCGACCAGGGTGCGCTGAGCCGGGCCGTCCTCGAACTCGGGCTCGGCCTCGGGGACCGGCTGCGCAGCACGGGCCGCACCGCCACCGGGCTCACCCTGACCGTCCGGCTCGCCGGCGGCTCGTCCGTCAGCCGCAGCCGCAGCCTGCCGGAGCCCACCTCCGACCCCGGGGAACTCGCCGAGGCCGCCTACGCCATGCATGAGGCCCTCGGTCGGCACGGCGCCCCCGTGCGGGCGGTGGCGCTGCGCGCCGAGGGGCTGTCCGCGGCCGACCTTCGCCGAGCCCGTTCCGTGCCGGTCGGTGCGGGCCGCGGACGGGCCGTGCTGCCGTCGACCTTCGCGGATCCGCCCGCGCCCGGCCCCGCTCAGGAGGAGCGCCGGCTGTCCTCGTGAAGCGCCTCCAGCACGGCGGCCATCACCTCCGCCCCGTCAAGGGGGCGGGGCAGTGGTGCGCGCCGGGCCCGCGCCATGTCCGCGAAGCACCCGTCGCACACGGCGAGCGGGAGATGACGGATGCCGCAGTCGCGGACGGTGTCGTCCTCCCGCCCGCAGACGTCACATCCCGATGATGCCGCCATGTGTTCGATACTGCCTGGTTCCGGTGTTTCGCGACAGGGTGCGATCGGCGTTCGACGTTCCGTCAGAGTCCCTTCGGTCACGGGCACTTGACCTGGCCGTGGGCCTCGCGCCGGTCCCTGGCGCGGCGCCGGTTGCGAGGTCGCCGGAACGGGGCAAGGGTGGGAAGAGGGAACTTCCGATCGAGCATCGAACGGAGCTTCTCATGCACGGGATGAAGGCCGACCTCTACGCGCGCGACCTGACCGAAGCGCGCTGGGTGAAGAGCAGCAAGAGCCCCTACCGGGAAACCTGCGTCGAGGTCGCGGAACTCGCCGGCGGAGCCGTCGCGATCCGCGACTCGAACAACACGGACCTGCCGCCCCTGCGGTTCACCGCCGAGGAGTGGACGGCGTTCCGGGAGGGCGTGCGCGACGGCGAGTTCGGTTAAGGCCCACCGCGTATCGACCCCGCTCGGCGGGCCGGTCCGCCGAGGCCGATCGAGGGCCTCGGTGAACGGGTCCGCCGAGCCCCGTCGACCGCGGCGTCCCCCTCTTTGCGTCGAGCATATGGTTGCCTGGGGCGACCACCTGATGGCCTCGGTGGTTGCGTCGCGGAAGGGATCGGGTTCAGGGTGGTTGGGAAGGCAATACCGGACCTCGATCGGGGGTTCCCCATGCGAGCGAGAAAGGCCGACCTCTACGCGCGGGACCTGAGGGACGCGCGCTGGGTCAAGAGCAGTAAGAGCGGTTACCTGCCGGAGTGCGTCGAGGTGGCGGACCTCGGCGACGGAGCCGTCGCCATCCGGGATTCCGAGAACAAGGACCTGCCGCCCCTGCGGTTCACCGCGCAGGAGTGGAGGGCGTTCAGGGAAGGTGTGCGCGAGGGCGAGTTCGGTCAGCACCCGTGACGTCCCCCTCGCTCGGCGGGCCGGTGGGACCGGCCCGCCGAGCGCGTCACGCGTCGCCCAGCACCCGGAGCGTCTGTGCCCGCAGCGCGCACGCCACCACGCCCTCGCGGGTGTGCCGCACCTGCGGTTCCGTCGCCGGGTGCCGCCCGGAGATCAGGTCCACGATGCGGTACGCCGTCTCCTCGTCCTCCGCCGCGATGCACACCAGGACCGTGCCACGGTCCGCCTCCTGCTCCGCCATGGGCGCCTCCTCCGTCGTCCGGCCATCCCCGTCGACGCGTCGGAAGACCCCGCCGCCCCCGCCGCGGTTCTGCGCCCGGCGCCGGTTCACCCGCACGAAGCACCACGGGGTGCGCGGGGCTTACGATGAGGCGCCGCCGCCCGTACCCGGAGAGGAAGCCTTGGCCAAGCAACGGATTCCGGTCGTCGTCATCGCGGGATTCCTGGGCTCGGGAAAGACCACGCTCCTCAACCACCTCCTGCGCAACAGCGGCGGCACCCGCATCGGCGCCATCGTCAACGACTTCGGCAGCATCAACATCGACGCCCTCTCCGTCGCCGGCCAGGTGGACTCCATGGTCGCCCTCGACAACGGCTGCCTGTGCTGCGCCGTCGACGCCACCGAGATGGACGACATGCTCGCCCGGCTCTCCCGTCCGCAGGCCCGCATCGACGTCATCGTCATCGAAGCCAGCGGTCTGGCCGAGCCCCAGGGCATGATCCGGCTGCTGCTCGCGAGCACCGACACCGCCATCACCTACGGCGGGCTGGTCGAGGTCGTCGACGCCGCCGAGTTCGAGGCGGTGCGTGCGCGGCACCCCGAACTCGACCGCCATGTGCGGGCCGCCGACCTCGTCGTCCTCAACAAGACCGACCGCGTCGACGCCGCCGGCCGCGAACGCGTGCGTGACGCGCTGGCGGCCGTGGCCCCCGGAACGCCGCTCGTCGAGGCCGCCCACGGCCGAGTGGACCCCGCCCTGCTCTTCGAGCCGCGGGCCCGTACGGCGGTCGGCACGGCCGCCCGCCAGCTGTCGTTCGACGAGCTGTCCGCCGACGACGGCCACGGGCACCACGTGGACGGCGACCACACCGGCCATCTCCACGCGGCGTACGACAGCGTGGAGTTCACCTCCGAGGCGCCGCTGCACCCGCGCCGGCTGATGGAGTTCCTCGACGACAGGCCCGCTGGGCTCTACCGGATGAAGGGTTTCGTGCGCTTCGCCGCGCCCGCCCACCGCCGGAAGTACACCCTGCACGCCGTCGGCGGCTTCCTTCGCTTCGTGCCGTCGTCCTGGTCCCGGGGCGAAGCCCGCGCCACCCGGCTGGTGATGATCGGTTCGGGGTTCGACGCGCACGCCCTGCGCAAGGCTCTCGACGCCTGCGTGGCCGAGCCGGGCCGGGAACTCACCGAGGACGCCATGCTCGGCGTCCTGCGCTACGTCCGTCCCTGACGCGCCCGCGCGCCCCGGAGGCGGCCGGCGGCCGTCGCCGCCCGCGGGTCCCCACGGGTCCCCGTGGTGTCAGCGGCCGCGCAGGGCGCGGGCCGTCGCACCGGTGCGCTCGCGGAGGAGGACGCGCAGGGTGGCGGCGTGCTCGTAACCCACCCGGCGGGCCACGACCCCGACGGGCAGGTCGGTGGTGCGCAGCAGGTGCGTGGCCTGTTCGACGCGCAGGTCCTGGACGAAGCGGACCGGGGACACGCCCAGCACGCGTCGTACGGCCCGCTGCAGGGTCCGCTCGCCGACCCCCAGGGCGCGGGCCGCCTCCGCGATGCCGATCGGCTCGTGCAGGCGCAGCCGCACCCAGCGCTCGAACGCGGCACCGTCGGGTCGGCCTGGGCCAGGGCGCTGGGGATGGTGTACGCCGACTGCGACGGGCGCTCGTCGACGACCAGGTACCGCGCGATCAGATCGGCCAGTGCCGGGCTGGACATGCGCACGACCGCCAGCGCCAGGTCGACGTGGCCGAAGGCGGCGCCCGCCGTCGTGACACCGTCGCAGCTGGTCACCATCCGGGTCTCGTCGACCGTGACGGCCGGGTAGCGCCGCCGGAAGACCGGGGCCAGCCACCAACTCGTCGTCGCGCGCCGCCCGTCGAGCACGCCGGACTCGGCGAGCAGGAAGGTGCCCGTGCAGGCGGAGGCGACGGGCGTGCCGCGCTCGCGCGTGGCCGCCACCAGGCGGCGCACCGCGGCCGTGCCGGGGCCCGACACGCGCTCCACGAGGGCGTCCGGCCGCCGCTCCGCGAGCGCCGGGACGAGCAGCAGGCCGGCCCCCTCGGCCGCGCCGAGGGGCGCCGCCGACACCGTGTGCCCGCCGCCGGTGCGGACCCGGCGGCGCGGCCCGACCGTCGTCACGTTCCAGGCGGGCGGTGGCTGCGGAAGCTGCTCGCGCATCGCGTTGGCCGCATCGAGGACGTCGAGGACCGCGCAGAGCCCGGAGTCGAACACGCCGTCGTACGCCACCACTGCCACATCCATGACGGAAACGGTATCCAAGACGTCGTTTCCGACGCTGGGGGAGCCGTGCCGCACGGCATGGGTTTCCGGTGTCCGGACGAACGCACCCCCGATGAAGGGAAGGAACAGGTCATGAGCGAGGCCGAGCCCCCGACCACCGTCGTCAACCTCAAGGGCCACCGCGACGACCCCGCGTACGCGGACGTCGTCTACGTGGGCCGCCCGATGCACCGCGGCGGATGGCACCTGCCCGGATCCCCGCTGGCCGGCCCCTACCGTCCCGGGCCCGACGGCACCCGCCAGGAGGTCCTGGACAAGTACCGGGAACACCTGCTGGGCCGTCCCGACCTGCTCGCGCTGCTGCCCGCGCTGCGCGGCCGCAGGCTGGGCTGCTGGTGCGTGCCCGAGCCGTGCCACGCGCAGGTCGTCGCCGAGCTCGCCGACGCGTCCTGACCCCGTCCCTCCGTACGGGCGGCCGGACGCGTGTCCCGATCCGAGGGTCGCGCGTCCCACGGGCATCCGGCGGGACGGGCCGCCGCGGCCGACGATGGATCCACCGGCACCGGGCGCCCCGCCCGGCCGCCGGCGGAACCCGGAGACCTGTCAGGAGATTCGACGTGGCTGAAATCATCGCGGACATCGAGGTGCCCGCTACCCGGCTCGTGGCGGAGGCGACCGAACTGGTGCGTAAGGCCGCCGACCCGGTGGTGTACCACCACTCCCGCCGGGTGTACTTCTGGGCGTCGATGCGCGGCCGCAACCGCGGGTGGGACTTCGACCCCGAGCTGCTGTACGTCGGCGCCCTCTTCCACGACCTGGGGCTGACCGACACCTACGCCCGTACCGACCAGCGCTTCGAGATCGACGGCGCCGACGAGGCCCGCCGCTTCCTGCTGCAGCACGACGTCCCCGAGGAGCGTGCGCGGCTGGTGTGGGAGGCGATCGCCCTGCACACCACCCCGGAGATCCCGTGGCACATGGCGCCCGAGATCGCCCTGGTCACCTCGGGCGTCGAGGTCGACGTCCTCGGTTTTGGGTACGACGAGATCACGGCGGAGGAGCGCGAGGCGGTCGTCGCCGCCCACCCGCGGCCCGACTTCAAGAACAACATCCTCAAGGAGTTCACCCACGGCATCGCACCGCGCCCCGGCACGACGTTCGGCAACGTCAAGGCCGACGTCCTGGAGCGCTTCGTGCCCGGCTTCGTCCGCGGGAACTTCGTGGACACCATCCTCCAGTCCCCCTGGGCGGAGTGACCGCGGCGCCCGGTCCCGGCCGTCGCGGTCAGTCCTCCTCGGTGCCGTACGGCCGGGTGGTGCGGAAGCGGTCGCGGTAGGTCCCGGGGCTGACGCCGAGTCGGCGCCGGAAGGCGCGGCGCAGCGTCTCCTCGGACCCGAAGCCGCTGCGCCGGGCGACCGTGTCGAGGGCGTCGTCGCCGGCTTCGAGCAAGGCCTGGGCGGCCTCGACACGGATGCGTTCGACGTACTGCGCGGCGGTGCCGCCGGTCTCGGTGCGGAACAGCCGGGTCAGATGCCGTGAGCTGACCCCGGCCCGTGCCGCGAGCGCGGGCAGGCTGTGGTCGGCGGCAGGGTCGGCGGCCACCTGGTCGAGGACCTGGCGCAGCACCGAGTGCGCGGGGTGCCGGGGGCTCTGCCGGACGCTGAACTGCGACTGGCCGCCGGGCCGGGCCATGAAGACGACCAGGAACTTGGCCGCCTTGCGGGCGATGTCCGGGCCGAGGTCGGACTCGACCAGGGACAGGGTCAGGTCGATTCCCGCGCTGATGCCCGCGGAGGTGATGAAGCGGCCGTCCCGTACGAAGATCGCGTCGCTGTCGACCTCGACCTTGGGGTAGCGGGCGGCGAGGTCGTCGGCCAGCCGCCAGTGCGTGGCGGCCCGCCGTCCGTCCAACAGTCCGGTCGCGGCCAGCGGGAACGCGCCCGCGCAGACCGAGGCGACGGTACGGGAGCGGTCCGCGAGGCGGGTGATGCCGGCCACCAGCGCGGTGTCGGCCACCGCCGCCCACCAGTCGGGGCGCCCGGGGATGACCAGGGTGTCGACCGGGAAGTCGACCTCGTCCAGCGACAGGTCGGGCACCAGCCGCAGTCCCGCGGTGGTCGTCACCGGCGCGCCGTCCGGGGAGACGGTGCTCGTCACGTAGTGCGCGCCGTACTCGTTCGCCGCCGTGTACACATCGAGCGGACCCGTCACGTCCATCAACTGCAGTCCCTCGAACAACAGCACCAGCACCCGGTGCGGCGGCACGACCGTCGCGGTCCCGGACGGCTGGTGCGGGTTCACGCGGGACGTCACTGTCATTCCTCCGGGTGCGGGCCGGTCCGGGGGACCGCCGCGGAAGCCCATGTGGCCCGCGTCCCGCGGACGTTGGGTCCGCGGAACCCCGTCCGGCCCGCCATTGTCGCCCATGCCCGCGGGCGCCTACGACGCCGGGCTGGTGACCCCGGCGACGGACCGCTGGAGCGGGGCGAGGCGGCGCGTGGTGACCACGCGGCGGCCCCGCTCGTCGTCGTGGATGCAAGTGGACCCGGCCAGCCGGCGCACGATCTCCAGCCCGCGGCCGTGCTCGTCCGGCGGGGTGCTGTCGGGCGAGGCCCCGTCGTGGTGCCGGGCCTCGCCGCTGTCGGTGACGGTGATGACCAGGCCGTCGTCGTGCATGCACAGCCGGATCGACATCTGGGCCCGCCCGTGGCGCGCGGCGTTCGCGGCGAGCTCGTCGACGATCAGCTCGGCGGCGATGCGGTCCTCCGCGGCCAGTCCCCAGAGCCCCAGCAGCTCGGACGTGAAGTGCCGCGCGGCGCCCACGTAGGCGGCCTCCGCGGGCTGCACGAGTTCCGCCGAACGAGTGGGGGTGGTGTCACCGCACATGACGTGTGGGCCCTTCATCGATGAGGCCCGCGGTCCCGGCGACCGCGGGGTCGCCCCACCGGCCACGCCGCCGCGCGGCACGCCGTGACGCCGGCCTGACTTCCGGCCGCCGTGCCCGGCACCGCTTCCGTCCCCCCGCGCGGATAGCGTGGACGTGTGCGTCTTCTTGTGATGTCCGATACACACCTGCCCAAACGTGCCAAGGAGCTTCCGGCCGAACTACTGGACCGGATTCCCGAGGCCGACGCCGTCATCCACGCCGGCGACTGGGTCGACGACGCGACCCTCGACCTGCTGGAGGCGAGGTCACGTCGGGTGATCGGCGTGTACGGCAACAACGACGGCCCCGGGCTGCGCGCGCGCCTGCCCGAGGTCGCCCTCGCCGAGCTGGGAGGGCTGCGCTTCGGCGTGGTGCACGACAGCGGCCCGGCACAGGGACGCGAACGCCGCTGTGAGGAGCGCTTCCCGGATCTGGACGTCCTGGTCTTCGGGCACAGCCACATCCCCTGGGACAGCACCGCACCGGGCGGGCTGCGGCTGCTCAACCCCGGTTCCCCGACCGACCGCAGGCGTCAGCCGTACGGCACCTACCTCACCGCCGTGGCGGCCGCGGGCGTGCTGAGCGAGGTGCGGCTGCACGAACTGCCGCGCCGCTGACCCGCGCCGGCGAGCCGCTGCGCCGGGGAGTTCCGGCTCAGCGCTCGAGAGCCGGGTCTCCGGCCGGCCGGACCGCGCCCGAGGGCTCGGAGACCATGACCGCGCCGGGGGCACCGGCGGTCTCCGCCTCCCGCTCCCGGGGCTCCGTCCCGTGCGCGCCGTCCGCGGGCGGCAGCAGCGCCATGACGGCCTGGCGGTGCGCGTCGCCTGCGTCCTCGTCGAAGGGGTCCGGGGTCGCCGGCACCTGCACCCGGAGCACCGGCCCCGTGCCCAGACGCACATAGCCGCGGCCCGGCGGCACCTGCGCGGCGGACGTCGAGCACTGCGGCGCGCCGAGCACCGCCTGGGTCTGCTCCGCGGTGACCGCGCCCAGTAGCACCCGGGCCCTGGTCTGGGCGACGACCACCTGGGAGAGCGCCTCGGCGCCGTCGAGGTGGTCGGCGACGGCGACGGTCACCCCGGCCGCCCGGCCGTGCCGCAGCGGGATGTCCAGCAGTTCCTGCGGGTCGGGACGGCTCTCGGCGTGCGCGAGCTGGCTGAGCACCGTCGGCCGGTCGACGAGGATCCACAGCGGCCGCCGTACGTCGTCGGGCGCGGTGCGGCCCGCCTGCCGGGCGCGGTTGACGGCGATCAGACGGCGCTCGGTCTCGTGCGCCGCCCACTCCAGGGTGGCCAGCGTTCCCGCGAGGCCGCTCTCGACGGCCATGACACCGGGCCGGCCGGACAGGAACGCGTACTCGCCGGTCCCGCTGCCGTCGACCACCACGACGTCGCCCTCCGGCAGTGCCTGGAGCGCGATGGAACGCAGCAGCGTGGTGGTGCCCGTGCCGGGGTGGCCGAGGGCGAGCAGGTGCGGCTCCGTCGAGCGCGGGCCGGTGCGCCACACCACCGGGGGAGCGTCCCTGACCTCCTCGCCGTCCTGGACGGGGACGGTGCGCTGCACCGACCCGGGGTCGGTGAAGCCGAGCACCGTCTCTCCGGGGGAGGTGACGAAGCGCTGGGCGGCGATGTCCGTGGGCAGCGGGGGGAGCGCGGTGAGGGTGAGGTGGTTCTCCTCCTCGTTCCACTCGAAGCGGTACTCGCGGCCCCGGCCCACCTTGGCGTGCAGCACGTGCTCGACGCGGGCCCTGGCGGCGGCCTCGCCGTCGGTGAAGTAGGCGGGGTACTTCAGGTGCAGGCGCACCAGTCGCCCGTCCTCGAAGGCGTGGTCGCCGAAGACGTTCTCCCAGCTGCCGTCGTGGGCGTAGAGCGGGCTGGGGTCGTCGGCGACGGACAGATACGGCACCAGGGCCTCGTACAGCGCGGTCAGCCGGTCGTTCTCGCCGCCGCTCGGTCCGCTCGGGGCGGGGGTGCGGTCCCTTCCCATCCAGCCGGCGGAACCCATCCAGGCGGCGAACATCAGGTAGGCGCCGTAGGGCAGCAGGACCAGGACGAGGAACCCGGCCCCCACGGAGGCCAGCAGCGCCGGTCCGCGCCGGTCCTTGGGCGTGCTGCCCCACCAGTCGCGTGCCCAGCCGGCCTGGCGGCGCAGCCCGCGCGCGATGACGAAGAGCGGGTGGAGGACGTCCGTGGTGCTGTCGACGGCGGCCCGCGCGAGCTCACGGCCGCGAGTGAGCGAGGGGCGGCTGCTCAGGAGGGCGGAGAGGGGGCGCCGGACCACGGGGAGCTCCAGAGGGTCGTTGCGGGGGCGGTACGACGGGACGGCGGGAGGGGACGGGGGTGGGGACGACGGGACGGTGGGAGGGGACGGGACGGGAAGGGCCCGGTGCGGAGCGGCGCCGGGCCCGGTGGATCGGCCGTGCGGAACGGCCTAGAACTTGATCCCGCCCAGCAGGCTCGCCAGGCTCGCCCCGCCGGCCTTGATGCTCGGGGCGATGGCGGTGCCCGCGAGGTAGAAACCGAAGAGGGCGCAGACGAGCGCGTGGGACGCCTTGAGTCCGTCCTTACGGAAGAACAGGAAGACGATGATGCCGAGCAGGACGACGCCTGAGATGGACAGGATCATGGGGGCTACTCCTGTGTGATGGGGACTGTCACCATGAGTTGTTCCAGAATTACAGATAGTAATATGTTCTGAAAAGAGGCGAATGGGTGATTTATAGGGAGGTTCACCCTTTCGGCCCTGCTGAACTGTTTCTTCCGGCGTGATCCTCGCCGGTCATCCGGCGTGTCATGTGGCAGGCCCCGCCGACGGAGCAGCGAAGTCGCCCGTTCGAGTGATCAAAATCGTTAAGCTTCGGCCATGGCTTCTCGTTCGGTCCACACCCCGGCCGCTGCACGATCCGGGAGCCCGCCCGGCGAGGCCAGGGCGGTTGAGGCCGCTTAGGGTGGATCACGAGAGCGGTCCCCTCCGCGCACGGCGACCGGCCCCTTGCAGTGAGGAACGATGAGCGAGCCGACCCCGCAGAACGATCCGGCCCAGGACCCCGGCGTCCTGCGGCTCGCAGCCGAGATGTTCGACCTCGCCCGCCGCGGCGGCACGGAGAAGCTGGCGGCCTACGTGGACGCGGGCGTCCCGGCGAACCTCACCAACGACAAGGGCGACACCCTCGTCATGCTCGCCGCCTACCACGGCCACGCCGCCACCGTGGCCGCCCTCCTGCGGCACGGCGCCGACCCCGACCGTGCCAACGACCGCGGCCAGACGCCGCTGGCCGGTGCCGTCTTCAAGGGCGAGGACGAGGTGGTCCGCGTCCTGATCGACGGCGGCGCCGACCCCGCCGCGGGCACCCCGTCGGCCATCGACACCGCCCGCATGTTCGGCAAGGACGCACTCCTGGAACTCTTCGGCGCCGTATGACACCCGGACGCGCCACGACGCCGCACCCACCATGAAGAGAAGTGGACCCATGACGGAAACCGACAGCTGGAACAATCCGCTGCGCGATCCATCCGACCGGCGGCTGCCGCGCATCGCGGGCCCGTCCGGGCTGGTGATCTTCGGTGTGACGGGCGACCTGTCCCGCAAGAAGCTGATGCCCGCCGTGTACGACCTCGCCAACCGCGGGCTGCTGCCGCCGGGCTTCTCCCTCGTGGGCTTCGCCCGCCGCGACTGGGCGGACGAGGACTTCGCGCAGGTCGTCCACGACTCCGTCAAGGAGCACGCGCGCACCCCCTTCCGTGAGGAGGTCTGGCAGCAGCTCTCCGAGGGGATGCGGTTCGTGCCCGGCGACTTCGGGGACGACGACGCCTTCGAGAAGCTGCGCGCGACCGTGGAGGAGCTCGACAAGGCCCGGGGCACCAGCGGCAACTTCGCCTTCTACCTCTCCGTGCCGCCCAAGTTCTTCCCCCTGGTCGCACAGCAGTTGAAGAAGCACGGGCTGTCCGACCCGCCCGAGGGCTCCTGGCGGCGGGCCGTGATCGAGAAGCCCTTCGGGCACGACCTGGCCAGTGCCCAGGAGCTCAACCAGGTGGTCCACCAGGTCTTCCCGCCCGCCGAGGTCTTCCGGATCGACCACTACCTGGGCAAGGAGACGGTCCAGAACATCCTGGCGCTGCGTTTCGCCAACACGATGTTCGAGCCGCTGTGGAACCGCTCCTACGTGGACCACGTGCAGATCACGATGGCCGAGGACATCGGCATCGGCGGCCGCGCGGGCTACTACGACGGCATCGGCGCCGCACGCGACGTCATCCAGAACCACCTGCTGCAGCTCCTCGCCCTGACCGCGATGGAGGAACCGTCGGGCTTCGACGCGAAGTCCCTGGTGCAGGAGAAGCTGAAGGTCCTCCAGGCCGTCCGGCACCCCGACGACCTGGCCGCCCACACCGTGCGCGGCCAGTACGCGCACGGCTGGCAGGGCGGGGAGGAGGTGCCCGGCTACCTGGAGGAGGACGGCATCGACGCCGAGTCCAGGACCGACACCTACGCCGCGATCAAGCTGGGCATCGACAACCGCCGCTGGGCGGGCGTCCCGTTCTACCTGCGCACCGGCAAGCGCCTGGGCCGCCGCGTCACCGAGATCGCGGTCGTCTTCCAGCGCGCCCCGCACTCCCCGTTCGACAACACCGCGACCGAGGAGCTGGGGCAGAACGCCCTGGTCATCCGGGTCCAGCCGGACGAAGGTGTCACGGTGCGCTTCGGCTCGAAGGTGCCCGGTACGTCGATGGAGATACGCGACGTGACGATGGACTTCGCCTACGGCGAGTCCTTCACCGAGTCCAGCCCGGAGGCCTACGAGCGGCTGATCCTGGACGTCCTGCTCGGCGACGCCAACCTCTTCCCGCGACCGCAGGAAGTGGAGGAGTCCTGGCGGATCCTGGACCCGATCGAGGAGTACTGGGACCGGCACGGCACGCCCGAGCAGTACACCGCCGGTACCTGGGGTCCGAAGGCGGCGGACCAGATGCTCGCACGAGACGGCAGGAGCTGGCGCCGGCCATGAACATCGATCTGACCGAGACCACCTCAAGCAAGATCAACTCAGCGCTGATCAAGGCGCGGAGGTCGATCGGCAGCCCGGCGGTGGGCATGGTGCTCACCCTGGTCATCGTCACCGACGAGGGGAACCACTACGACGCCCTCAAGGCCGCCTCCGACGCCTCGCGCGAGCACCCCTCGCGCATCCTGGTCGTCATCAAGCGGCCCGGCCGCTCCCCCCGGGACCGGCGCAGCGCCCGCCTCGACGCCGAGGTGCGCGTCGGCGGCGAGTCCGGCACCGGCGAGATCGTCCTGCTCCGCCTGCACGGCGAACTCGCCGACCACGCCCACAGCGTGGTCCTGCCGCTGCTGCTGCCCGACGCCCCCGTGGTGGTCTGGTGGCCCGTCGACGCCCCCGCGAACCCCGCCGCCGACCCCCTCGGCGCGCTGGCGCAGCGCCGGATCACCGACGCGTACGCCGTCGAGCGGCCCATGGAGGAACTGGAGGCCCGCGCCGCCGGCTACACCCCCGGCGACACCGACCTCTCCTGGACCCGGCTCACACCCTGGCGCTCCATGCTCGCCGCCGCGCTCGACCAGGCCCGGGCCACGGTCACCTCGGCCGCCGTCGAGAGCGAGGCCGACAACCCCAGCGCCGAACTCCTCGCCCGCTGGCTCGGCAACCGCCTCCGCGTCCCCGTCGACCGCGTCGTCACCGACGGCCCGGTCGTCACCGCGGTACGGCTGCGCACCCCGGACGGCGACATCACCATCGACCGCCCCGAGGGCCCGCTGGCCACCCTCACCATTCCCGGACAGCCCAGCCGGCACCTCGCGCTGAAGGTCCGGCCCACCGCCGACCTCATCGCCGAGGAACTGCGCCGGCTCGACCCCGACGAGATGTACGCCGCGTCGCTGCGCCACACCGACGAGGCGCCGCCGCCGCGCCGGGCGAAGACGACCGCGCGGAGCACCAAGAAGCGGCCCAAGCCGGCCAGCGCGGAGGCCGCCAAGTAGACCGACTGCCGCAGCGGTACGCCGGGGGCGGCGCACACCGCCTGCAGGAGCAGCATCGCGGCCGTGGTGAACAGGTAGCAGACCACGACCGTCAGCGCCGACTCCAGGTGCGCCCGCCACCCGGCGCGGCCCCCGCCGAAGGTGAAACGCGCGTGCAGCTCGGTGGCCAGCACCGTCGAGGCCACCGTCACGCCGGCGTTCGCCAGGGCGAACGGCACCGGCCCCGAGAGCACCAGCAGCACCG
Source organism: Streptomyces sp. PA03-3a (assembly GCF_033792735.1). Lineage (NCBI taxonomy): Bacteria > Bacillati > Actinomycetota > Actinomycetes > Kitasatosporales > Streptomycetaceae > Streptomyces > Streptomyces sp. PA03-3a. The sequence continues at coordinate 258,411 of NZ_JARAVM010000006.1, read as the reverse complement.
CGGAGGACGCCAGTCCGACCCCGCCGCCGCACACGGCGAAGCGCACGAACGCGGCCGGCGCGGAACGCGCGGAGTCCGCGGTGCGGGGCCGGCGGGCGGGAGCGGGCGGGGCGGATATCTCCGCGGTGACGGGGTCCATGCCCGCACACTGCCCGCCCCCGCTGACAGGGCGCTGACCGCGCACTGACGCGCCGCCCGCACGCGCCCGACGCGTCGCCGACGGGTGACCGGCGCGCGGCCGGGGTCGGGTCAGGACAGGGCGAACGGGCCCTCCGTGGCCTTGCGGTGCTGCATGGCCGTCAGCTTGCGGACGAACACGATGGCGAGGACCGCGGCGAGGATGTCCACGGCGTCCACGGCGATGGCGAAGCCGGCGGCGTCGCGGAGGTCGTCGGCGTACACGGAGTTCTCGTTGGTGACGAATGCCGCCAGCAGGTCCAGCAGTTGGCCGCCCACCCACGCCGCCCACCAGTACGCGACGGGACCCGAGTCGGCGGGCCGCAGGCGGCCGTCCTGGGTGGTCTGGGAGCTGGCGACCCAGGTCTCCCTGGCGATCTTGGACGGGATCCAGAAGAAGGCGATCGGGATGAACCAGCCGCCGATCGCCCACCCGCGGCCCTTCTCGAATCCGTTGGGGGCGAACACCTCGCCGTTGGTGCGGACCCGGTGGAACCAGATGACGAAGAGGACGCCCGCCCCCGCCAACGTGAGCAACTGCAGTGCCGCCGCGACACCGATCCACACGTCGGAGCGGTTCAGGGCGGATTGGTCGACGGTGGCGAGTACGTCCCCGACCGCCGTGTCCATCAGGGCGTAGCGACCGGCCTCCGCGACGATGTCGACGACATCGGCGGCCATGACCAGCGACAGGAGCACCACCACCGCGGTCGCGAGGCCGAGCGGCGAACGGAGCACGGCGGTGGTCGCCGGGGGCCCGGCGGGCGCGGGGTACGGGGCGGGGTACGGGGCACCGGGTGGCGGCCCGACAGGGCTGAACGACATGGGATCCCCCCAGGGACACGGCATGGAGACGTGCGCGCCGAACGGCGGGCAGGAGGACATTACGGCAGGGGATCTTGGCGAGTCCACATCATTGAGCGGTGTTCGCCGCCTTCGGCCCGGGCACCGTGGCCCCACCGGGGAACGGGCGTCCCACCTGCCGGTATCGGCCAGGAGAACGGCGGGCGTTCCTGAGGCCGGCGGGCAGCGGGGCCCACGAGCAGGCCCCGTCGAGGCCCGGCCCTCTCGAGCCGGACCTGGCCTTCCCAGGCCGGGGCTGACCTCGATGGTCAAGTGCGTCGCGCATCACCGCCTGGAGTAATGCGAAGGTCGAGAACGCATAGCGCGGGGGCCCCGCCATATCCGGGCGGCCTCAGGGGTTCGCCCCACCGTCACCAACATCGACACTCCTGCCACTGTCCGGCCCATCCTCCGGGTGTGGTCCCCAACCGGTCCCCAAGCCTCCCGCAGTACCGATCTGAGCAGCGCGGATGCCACTGGCGGATGGAGGAGTTGAGCCGGAACGACGAGCACACTGTGATGACACATTGTGGGTAGACATCCAGTGTATAGACGGCATGTATATTCACCGTATGCTCTTCAACCCGCTCCCGCTGCCCCTTCCCCTCGCGCCACCCGAGGCCGCTTCCCGCTCCCGCCGATGCGTGACGCACGACGGCATACCCTGCGCGGGAGGTCGCGCATGAGCCGTCAACGTGCCGGCGGTGGGCCGGGGCGGCTCCGCTCGGCGCTCGGAGACCTGGGGCTCGGCGTGCGGCTGGCGGGCTCCGGAGGCCGTGAGGGGTGGATCCGCACGGCGCTGACCGCGGTGGGCGTCGGACTCGGTGTGGCCCTGCTGTTCCTCGCGGCAGCGGTGCCGAACATCCTCGACGCACGCGAAGCGCGCGGTCACGCACGCGAGACGCCGAACTTCGAGAGCGAGGTGTCGGTGCGGCGCGGGGACACGACGTTCCTCTGGCTCGACGCCGCCACCGAGTTCCGCGGTGACGCCGTGGGCGGGCAGTTGCTGCGCCCGGACGGTCCCGGGGCTCCGCCGCCGCCGGGTGTCGCGCGGATCCCGGGGCCGGGGGAGATGGTGGTCTCGCCCGCCCTGCGCGGGATTCTGGACTCGCCGTCCGGTGCCCTGCTCAAGGAGCGGCTCGATTACCGCATCATCGGGTCCATCGCGGACCGGGGTCTGCTGGAGCCCGGTGAGCTGCGCTTCTACGCCGGCAGCGACACGCTCTCCAGGAGCGGGGGTGCGATCAGGTCCGCCGGGTACGGCCATGATCCGGGCTCGGGTCGTTTCGACCCGAGGCTGGTGGTCCTGGTCGTCCTGATCTGTGTCGTCCTGCTGGTGCCGGTGGGTGTCTTCGTCGCCACGGCCGTCCGTTTCGGCGGGGACCGCAGGGACCGCAGGCTGGCCGCGCTGCGGTTGGTGGGTGCGGACGTCGCCATGACGCGCCGTATCGCGGCGGGTGAGGCGCTGTTCGGCGCCGTGCTGGGGTTGCTGGTCGGCACCGGGTTGTTCCTGGGAGCGCGCGGGCTGGCGGGATCGGTGCGCTTGTGGGGCGTGAGCGCCTTCCCGGCGGACGTCGCCCCCGACCCGTTGCCGGCGGGTCTGATCGTGGTGGCGATCCTGGTGGGGGCGGTGCTGGTCACGCAGTCGGCGCTGCGGTCGGTGGTGATCGAGCCGTTGGGGGTGGTGCGGCATGCCGCGTTGCGTCCGCGCCGGTTGTGGTGGCGGCTGGTGGCTCCTGTGGTCGGCGTCGCCGTGCTGACGTGGACGGGGTCGGCGGAGAAGGAGTTGGGGTCGGGCGGCGTGTATCCGATCGCGCTGGGTGCGGTGCTGCTCCTGGTCGGGCTGACCGGGCTGTTGCCGTGGCTGGTGGAGGCGGTCGTGCGGCGGTTGCGCGGGGGACCGGTCGCGTGGCAGCTGGCGGTGCGCCGCCTGCAGTTGAGCAGTGGGACGGCGTCGCGGGCGGTCAGCGGTATCACCGTGGCGGTGGCCGGGGCGATCGCGCTGCAGATGGTGTTCGGCGGTATGCAGGAGGACTTCGCGACGTCGTCCGCTCCGGCGGCGGCCGGTGCCTCGTCCGCTCGTGCCGATGTCGTGCGGCCGGACTTCAGTGTCGCGACGGCTTCGGGGAGTGCGGGTGCGCCGGCGCTGGCGGAGCGGATGGCCGGGGAGTTCGGGCGGGTCGAGGGTGTGCGGCGGGTGGTCGCCACGGTCGAGTCGTATGTGAGCCGTGTGGACGCCGGTGGTGGGCCGGGGTCGGTCACCGCGCTCACGGTGGCGAGTTGTGCGACGTTGCGGTCGCTGGCGGCGTTGCCCTCGTGCCGTGACGGTGACACGTTCGTGGCCCATCAGCGGGGGTCGTCAGGGCGTGCCCGGGAGGCGAATCTGCTGACGGACGAGGTCGCCCGGCCGGGTCGGGGGTTCGATCTCGGCGGCATGTACGGGGATGCCGCGAAGGGCGAGGTGTGGACGTTGCCGGAGTCGGCCCGTGCGGTGGTGGCGGTGCGGGACCCGGTGGGGGACGTCCATGACGGCATCCTGGCGACTCCGGGGGCGCTGGCCGGGTACCGGCTGCCGCAGGCGTCGACGTCCGCGTACGTGGCGATCGACCACGGTGTGACGGACGCGGCGGAGCATCTGCGCAATGCCGCGGCGCGGCTGGATCCGGCGTTGCGGGTGTCCGGGCTGGTGAACGTGGAGCGTGACCGGCAGTACTCGAGTGTGCAGACCGGTCTGCGGGTCGGCGGGACGCTGACGGTGGTGCTGATCGCGGCGGGGATGCTGGTGGCGCTGATCGAGCAGTTGAGGGAGCGCCGGCGGCTGCTGTCGGTGCTGGTGGCCTTCGGTACGCGGCGCAGGACGCTGGCGTGGTCGGTGCTGTGGCAGACGGCGGTGCCGGTGCTGGCGGGTACGGTCGTGGCGATCGCGGGCGGGCTGGTGCTGGGCAGGGTGATGCTGGGCATCGTGGTGAAGCCGGTGCGGGACTGGTGGGTGTTCCTGCCGTACGCGGGGATCGGTGCCGCGGCGGTGCTGGTGGTGACGTCGCTGAGTCTTCCGGCGTTGTGGCGGATGATGCGGGCGGACGGGCTGCGGACGGAGTGAGCGCCGGCCGCCGCCGGAACGCCGGGCGGGCCGGCGGCGGCCGACTCGTCGTGGGCAAAGGGCTGTTGACGTGCGGGAACGGTCGTGCGGGGCCGGCTCGGGGAGGAACCGCGTGAGGGCCCTTGACGTGTCGTGATGGCTGGTGTCACCATCGCGTCCTCAAATGTTTGCGTAAACGTGCGCCGACTCCGTTCGCTGATGTTTACGCAACCATCCCGATCCCACCCTCCGCGGCGGGATCCCGCACGACGACGTGAAGGATGGGAACATGGCTGCCATACCGCCGCCACCGGGTACCGGCCGGGCCGCTCCTCCCCGAGGACGCCGGGGCCGGCGCTGGCTGGGATGGGGCTTCGTGGCGCCGTTCATGGTCGTCTTCGCGCTGGTCTTCCTGGCGCCGATCGGCTACTCGGTCTACCTGAGCCTGTTCCGTGACCGCCTGATCGGCGGGACCTCCTTCGTCGGGCTGGACAACTACGTCCAGGCCTTCCAGGACGGCCAGTTCTGGTCCGGCCTGGGGCGCGTCGCGCTGTTCCTCGCCGTGCAGGTCCCGATCATGCTGTGCGTCGCGCTGCTGGTCGCGCTGGCGCTGGACAGTGGGCGGCTGCACGGCCGGAAGTTCTTCCGGATCACGATCTTCCTGCCGTACGCGGTCCCGGCCGTCGTGGCGACGCTGATGTGGGGCTTCATGTACGGGGACCGCTTCGGCCTGGTCGCCGACATCAACGACGCCTTCGGCGCCTCGCTGCCGAACCCCCTCTCGCCCGGCCTGGTGCTGGCGAGCATCGGCAACATCGTGACCTGGGAGTTCGTCGGCTACAACATGCTGATCTTCTACTCGGCGCTGCACGTCGTGCCGCGCTCCCTGTACGAGGCGGCGGAGATCGACGGCGCGAGCCGGCTGCGGATCGTGACCTCGATCAAGATCCCGGCGATCCGCGGGGCCCTGGTCATCGCGACGATCTTCTCGATCATCGGCAGCTTCCAGCTGTTCAACGAGCCCAGCATCCTCAAGCCGCTGGCGCCCAACGCCATCACGACGTACTTCACACCGAACCTCTACACCTACTCGCTGTCCTTCTCCGGGCAGCAGCACAACTACGCGGCGACCGTCGCGATCGTCATGGGGGTCGTCACGATGATCATCGCCTACGTCGTGCAGCTGCGCGGCATGCGCAAGGAGGCCTGACGATGGCCCAGGCGAGCACCCAGGCAGACACCGGGGCGGGCACCGGCGCGGACGGCCGGGCGGGCACCGCCGGCGCGTGGCGCGGGCGTCGCGGCGCCGCACCGTCCGAGCGCCCCGCGGGCCGGCGGCACTCCTCCGACCGGCCCCGGCGCAGTGTCCTGCTCACCGTCCTGACCGCCCTGGTCGCGGTCTACACCCTGGTCCCGCTGGCCTGGCTGCTGATCAGCGCGACCAAGACCCAGAAGAGCCTGCTGGACTCCTTCGGGCTGTGGTTCAGCGGTGACTTCGCGCTGTGGGACAACATCTCGCAGACCCTCACCTACAACGACCACATCTTCGTCCGCTGGCTGCTCAACACCCTGCTGTACGTGGCGCTGGGCGCGGGCGGCGCGACGTTCCTGGCCGTGCTGGGCGGCTATGGCCTGGCGAAGTTCGACTTCCCGGGCAGGCGGGGGGTCTTCGCGGTGGTGATCGGCGCGGTCGCCGTTCCGGGTGCCGCGCTGGCGGTGCCGACGTTCTTGATGTTCAGCAAGATGGGCCTGACGAACACCCCGTGGGCGGTGATCGTGCCTTCGCTGATCTCGCCGTTCGGTCTCTACCTGATGTGGGTCTTCGCTTCCGAGGCGATCCCCGACGAGCTGCTGGAGGCCGCCCGGGTCGACGGCTCGGGGGAGATCCGCACCTTCTTCAGGATCGGCCTGCCGCTGCTGGGGCCCGGCATCGTCACCGTGCTGCTCTTCACCGTGGTCGCGACGTGGAACAACTACTTCCTGCCGCTGATCATGATCAAGGACCCGGACTGGTACCCCCTCACCCTGGGCCTGAACGCCTGGAACGCCCAGGCCGCCACCGCGGGCGGGCAGCCGGTGTTCAACCTGGTGGTCACCGGCTCGCTGCTGACCATCGTGCCGCTGGTCGCGGCCTTCCTCCTCCTGCAGCGCTTCTGGCAGACCGGGCTCGCCGCGGGCGGCGTCAAGGAATGATCACCGGCGCCGCCGCGGCGCCGTACCCATCCCCCCTGCGGTCCGCCGCCCGGCACAGCTGTGCCGCGGCTACGGGCGGTGCCGCGGACCATCACCACAACGAAGTGAGATGCGATGACGAACAAGCCACTGCGCCGTTCGGCGCAGGCGATCGCCGTGCTCTGCGCGGCGGCGCTGTCCCTGACGGCCTGCGGTTCCTCCGACGACTCCGGCTCGGGCGCCAAGGCCGCGGACACGGGCAGCGTCGAGGCGGCGCTGAAGAAGGGCGGCACGGTGACGGTGTGGGCGTGGGAGCCGACGCTGAAGCAGGTGGTGACCGACTTCCAGGCGAAGTACCCCAAGGTCAAGGTGAAGCTGGTCAACGCGGGCACGGGCAACGACCAGTACACGGCGCTGCAGAACGCGGTGCAGGCCGGTTCCGGGGCGCCGGATGTGGCGCAGATCGAGTACTACGCGCTGAGCCAGTTCGCGCTCGGCAAGTCCGTCACGGACCTGAGCGCGTACGGCGCCAAGGACCTGTCCAAGGCGTACTCGCCGGGTCCGTGGAACTCCGTCGCCGTCAACGGCGGCGTGTACGCGCTGCCGATGGACTCGGGGCCGATGGCGATGTTCTTCAACAAGAAGGTCCTCGACAAGCACAAGATCGCGGTCCCCACGACCTGGGACGAGTACCTGACCGCGGCCCGCGCGCTGCACAAGGCCGACCCGAAGGCGTACATCACCAACGACACCGGTGACGCCGGGTTCGTCACCAGCCTGATCTGGCAGGCCGGCGGCCACCCGTACACGGTGGACGGCACCAAGGTGAACGTGGACTTCGGTGACGCGGGCACCAGGAAGTTCACCGAGGTCTGGCAGAAGCTGATCTCCGAGAAGCTCCTCGCGCCGATCGCGTCCTGGAGCGACCAGTGGTACAAGGGCCTGGCCGACGGGACCATCGCGACTTTGTCGACGGGTGCCTGGATGCCCGCCAACTTCGTCTCCGGCGTGCCCTCCGCGTCCGGTGACTGGCGCGCCGCGCCGCTGCCGCAGTGGCAGGCGGGGCAGACCGCCAGCGCGGAGAACGGCGGCAGCTCGCTGGCGGTGATGGAGGCGGCCAAGGACAAGCCGCTGGCCTACGCCTTCGTGAAGTACGCGAACAAGGACGCCGGTGTGCAGGCCCGCATCAAGGGCGGCGCCTTCCCGGCCACGACCGCGGACCTGAACTCGCAGGCGTTCCTGGACACCGAGTTCCCCTACTTCGGTGGCCAGAAGGCCAACGAGATCTTCGCGAAGTCGGCCGGGAACGTCGTCAAGGGCTGGTCGTACCTGCCGTACCAGGTGTACGCCAACTCGGTCTTCAACGACACCGTCGGCAAGGCCTACGTGTCCTCCACTCCGCTGTCCGACGCCCTTGGCACGTGGCAGGAGGCCTCGGTCAAGTACGGCAAGGACCAGGGCTTCAGCGTCGGCGGCTGACGTTCCGTCGCGTCCTTCGGCCGGCGTGTGCCGCTCCCCTCGGCGGGGGCGGCGGCGCCGGCCCGGGGGGCCCGCGGACCGCCGGTCCGCGGGGCTTGGTCCCCCTAGAATTCTGACCACCAACGGCTGTGAAACGTATGAGGTGTACGACGCACGTGGACGGGACCGGACAGAGCTCGGCGGCGGGCGCGCAGCGGCGGCGGCGCGGTGCGTCGATGGCCGACGTGGCCAAGCTGGCGGGCGTCTCGGCGCAGACCGTCTCCCGGGTCTCCAACGGCTTCCCCGGGGTGCTGGAGGAGACCCGGCAGCAGGTGCTGGTGGCGATGAAGGAGCTCGGCTACCGGCCCAACAGCGCGGCCCGCGCCCTCAAGCGGGGCGAGTTCCGCACGATCGGCGTCATCCTGTTCAACCTCTCCAGCACGGGCAACATGCGCACCTTGGAGGCCGTGGCCTCCTCCGCGGCCCGCGAAGGCTACGCCACGACGCTGCTGCCGGTGACCGCACCCACGCGGGACGGGGTCCAGGGGGCGTTCACCCGGCTCGGTGAGCTGGCCGTGGACGGCGTCGTCATGATCATGGAGGTCCATCTGCTGGACGCGATGACGGTGGCGCTGCCGCCGACCGCGCCCGTGGTCGTGGTGGACTCCGACGCCGGCGACCGCTACTGCGTGGTCGACACCGACCAGGCCAGTGGTGCCCGGGCCGCGGTGGAGCACCTGCTGGGCCTCGGCCACGGCACGGTGCGGCACATCGCGGGGCCGAAGGAGTCGTTCGCCGCCGAGCGCCGGGTGGGTGCCTGGCGGGCGGCGCTGGAGGCGGCCGGGCGCGAGGTGCCGCCGCTGCTGCGGGGCGACTGGTCCGCGGAGTCCGGCTACGCGGCGGGGCTGCGGATCGCCGCGGACCCCGGCTGCACGGCGGTGTTCGTCGCCAACGACCAGATGGCCCTCGGGCTGCTGCGCGCGCTGAGCGAGCACGGCCGGCGGGTGCCGGAGGACGTCAGCGTCGTGGGCTTCGACGACATCCCCGAGGCCGCCTCGTACATGCCGCCGCTGACGACGATCCACCAGGACTTCGCCGAGGTCGGCCGGCGCTGCGTCGACGGTGTGCTGCGGCAGATCCGCAACGACGAGGCGGAGCGGGGCACCACGCTGGTGCCCACCAGTCTGGTCGTGCGCGGCAGCACCGCGGCCCCTCCGCCGCGGAGCCGCTGACGGCACCCCCGCCCGAGGGCACCTCCCCCCACCCCGTACCCCGCCATGGCAACGCAAACATCCCGTCACGGGGATCCCCGCCTCGCATCGGCGCACACCCCGTGACCGCACCGCACGCACCAGAAACCCACTCCACTGGAGGAGCACGGCCCATGCCCGCACTGCGGATCGAAGGGAACGAATTCCGCCTCGGCGGCGTGCCGTTCCGCATCATCTCCGGTGGCCTGCACTACTTCCGCGTCCACCCCGGCCAGTGGCGCGACCGGCTGCGCAAGGCACGACTGCTCGGACTCAACACCGTCGACACCTACGTGCCGTGGAACCTCCACCAGCCGCGGCCGCGGACCTTCCGCGGCGACGACGGCCTGGACCTGCCCGCCTTCCTGGAACTCGCCCAGGAGGAGGGCCTGCACGTACTGCTGCGCCCCGGCCCCTACATCTGCGCCGAGTGGGAGGGCGGCGGACTGCCGTCCTGGCTGCTCGCGACCCCCGGCATCCGGCTGCGCACCACCGACCCCCGCTACCTGGAGGCGGTCGACGACTACCTGGAGCGGCTGCTGCCGCTGGTCGTCCCCTACCTGGCCACCAACGGAGGACCCGTCCTGGCGGTGCAGGTCGAGAACGAGTACGGCGCCTACGGGGAGGACCCCGCCTACCTGACGTACCTTCAGCAGCGGCTGCGGCAGGGCGGCGTGGACGTCCCCCTGTTCACCTGCGACCAGCCCGCCGACCTGGCGCGCGGCAGCATCCCCGGGGTGCTCGGCACCGTCAACTTCGGCAGCCGTCCCGCACAGGGCCTGGCCGCGCTGCGCGAGCACCAGGGCGACGGGCCGCTGATGTGCACCGAGTTCTGGAACGGCTGGTTCGACCGCTGGGGCGGCGTGCACGTCGTCCGCGACGCCGGGTCGGCCGCCGCCGACCTCGACGAACTGCTGTCGGCCGGTGCCAGCGTCAACCTGTACATGTTCCACGGCGGCACCAACTTCGGCTTCACCAACGGCGCCAACGACAAGCACACCTACCGCCCCACCATCACCTCCTACGACTACGACGCGCCCCTGGACGAGGCCGGCGACATCACCCCCAAGTACCTCGCCTTCCGCGACGTCCTCGCCCGGCACACCACCGTCCCCGACGAGCCCCTGCCGGAGCCGTCCAAGAAGCTCAACCTGCTCGGCGTCCGGCTCACCGGGAACACCCCGCTGCTCGGCTCCGCCGGCCGTCTCGGCGAGGCGGTCACCGGGCCGCGCCCGCTGACCATGGAGGAACTCGGCCAGGACTTCGGCTTTGTGCTGTACGAGACCGAGCTGCGCGAACCCGGCCCCATCCTGCTGCACTTCGCCGGGATCGCGGACCGGGCGCAGGTCTTCCTCGACGGCGCCGCCGCCGGAGTCCTCGAACGCGAACAGCACGAGGCCGCCCTCGCCGTCACCGTGCCCGACGGCGGGGCGAGCCTGACCGTCCTCGTCGAGAACCAGGGCCGCGTCAACTACGGGCAGGGCATCCACGACCGCAAGGGCCTCACCGGAGCCGTCACCGCGAACGGCACCGAACTGACCGGCTGGAGCAGCACACCCCTGCCCCTGGACGACCTGTCGGGCCTGACCTTCACCACCGGCGGCCCGCAGCCCGTGGGGCCCACGTTCCACCGCGGGGAGTTCGAGGCCGAGGGGCCCGCCGACACGTACCTGGACCTGACCGGCTGGACCAAGGGCAACGCCTGGGTCAACGGCTTCGCTCTCGGCCGCCACTGGTCGCGCGGCCCCCAGCGCCGCCTCTACGTCCCCGGCCCGGTCCTGCGGCCCGGCACGAACGAACTCGTCGTCCTCGAACTCCACGCGACCGCCCGCGCGACGGTCGACCTGCGCGACACCCCCGACCTGGGGCCCACCGAGGAATGACCAGGGCCTGAGCGCACCGCCCCGCCACCCGTTACCCCGGGTGGCGCGGCGGTGTTCACCGGCGGCGGTGCAGACGCAGCATCAGCCGGAGGTCGGCGACCTCGGCCCACGCCCTGACGCGGCCGGTCAAGCGGCCGACGGTTGAACGGCGCAGAGTGCAGAGCCAGACGTAGGCGCCCAGGGACACGCACAGACTCGCCCAGGTCTGCCACCACAGGAACGGCGGCGCGATCCCGGAGCCGAAGCCGGCGAGCAGACCGAGCACCCAGGTGAGCGCTCCCGCGGCGGCGACGGCGACGGTGCCCGCCCCGCGGGCACGGCCCCGGGCCGCCCAGCGCGAGGCCACGGCGCCGACCGGGATCTGCACGAGGACGTGGACGGTCACGAGCCACAGCAGCAGCACGAAGGCCTGACCGTAGGAGAGGTCCGAACCGCTCGCCGAGAGCAGCGCGGAGCAGCCCACCACGAGGAGCACGCCGCTCAGATGCATCGCCGCGATGTTGAGGGGCCCGTGCCACCCCCACGCCCAGCGGCGGTCGTCGTCACTCACCGGTCGTGCTTCCCCCGGGTCCTGCCGCGGTGGCCCTCAGCAGATCGCGCAGCAGGTCGAAGTCCATGCTCTCGGGCGTGCGGAACCGAAGACAGCTCCTGCCCATGTCCCGTCCGGCGAGGCGGTCCTCGAAGGCCGCGCGGACGTCGCCGCGCATGACGTAGAAGGAGATGTACCGCTTCTGGCTCGCGAAAGCGATCTCTGCCGCGCCCGCGCGCTCGTAGGCGGGCATGCCGTACGCCATCACCTCGTCGAACCCCCTCAGCTCCGCCCGGCACAGCTCGCGCAGCCTGGCCGGCGCCCGCCGGCGTTCCTCCGGGACCTCGGAGAGGTAGCCAAGGACGTCCGCGGCACTGCTCTGCACCATCTGGCAAGACTACGCGCCGCGCGATGGGGACCGCAGGCCGGTGACCGGGGTTCGCCGACACCCGGGGCGGCGTGGGCGGAACAATCGTCCCGCTCCGGGGAGGGGGCCGGGTGAAGGGCCGGTGTTCCGGGGGCAACCGAACGGCGCCCCACCTGGTTGGAACAGGGGTGAGGGATTCTCGCCGGCGCGCAACCGGCGGGGAGAATCCCCAGGTGCACGTACGCAGGGCGCCGGCCGACGCGCAGACGTCCCGGCGGGTGGAGGGAAGTGACGAACATGCGCGCCGCGCCTGACGAGCAGTGGCACGACACGGAACAGGTGCTGCGCCGCCTCCTGCGCGACGGGGTGCCGCGGCCCGCCACCCCCACCGACCGCATGACGCAGATCCGGCGGCGCGTGCGGCGCCGCAGGCGGCGCCGCGCCACAGCCGCCGGCGCGGTCACGGCGGTGGCCGCGGCCGTCGCCTGCGTGGCCCTCGTGCCGGGGCTGCGGCCGGCGGGCGACGCCCGGTCCCCGGCCGCCGCCCCGGAGCGGCGGCACGTCCTGCCCGCCGCGACGCCCTCGCCGCAATCCACTCAGGCCCTCGTCACGGTCCGCCTCCTGGACGAGACCGCACTGACCCTGCGCGTGCCGCGGGGCTGGCACAGCCTGTCCGTCGGCGAGGGCGCCAAGGCCACGGCTTTCGTCGCCTCGCAGCCCCTCAGCCGGCCGCAACGCGGCTCCTGCCCGGCCCTGGCCGACGAGGTGCTGCCCGACTGCGAACCGGTGAAGGAACTCGAACGGAACGGGGTGCTGATGGCGTTCCGGCCGGTCGTGACGGGGAAGGCGGGCCTCGCGGCGCCCCTCACCATGGGCGAGCCTGTGCCGGCCGGCAAGGGCTGCCGGACACTGCGGGGCGACACCGAGATCCTCGCCTGGGGCCAGGGCCGCTCGGCCGCGTACGGCAAGCCCTTCGAGGTGCGCGTCGACGTGTGCCTGCGCTCCCCGTCGGACGCCACCCTGACCGCGGTCACAGACGTCCTGGAGACGGGGTTCCCCCGTACCGGCGGCTGACGCGAGGCCGTCAGGGCGACGGCGGCGCGGCGGACACCGCGGTCTCGGACAACTGGGTCGCACGTCGAACTCGGTGTGGCCGCCGACGGATGCCGGCCCCCAGGGCGAGAGGGAGATCCTCACCGTGCCGGGGTGTCCTCGGCGTCGCCGTTCAGGGTGTCGCAAAGGATGCCCGCGTCGACCGGGTAGCGGGAGCCGGAGGACAGATGCGCTTCGGAGACGACGGCCGACCTCTCGACGAAGACCCGTTGCCGGTCGTGGGCGTCCGTGAAGCGGACCTCGACCAGACCGGGCCGGGGCTCGTCGTCGACCCACCGGACGATCCGGCAGCGCGGGGGGCATGGGATCACCCTGCCACCGCCACCGCCGTCGGCGGACGGCATCCGGATCTCCCGGCGGCCGGCGCGGCAAGTCCGGGCAGAAGAGCCCGTTCCGGGGCGCCCCGCACAACCAAATCCTTGACCGGCATGTCGTACATGGCAAGGAAACAGGAGCCGCGAAGCAAGGGGGAACGATGCGTGAGAAGCGATTCGGGCTGGTGCTGGCAGCCCTGGTGATGGCGGTGGCGGGGGTGGCCGTGGCGGCGCCCGCCGTGACCGCGGCGCCCACGGTGGCCACGGCGCCCGCAGCGGCGTGCCCGACGGGCTGGGGCAGCCTCCCGAAGTCCGGGACGGACGCCGACCTCGGGGCGCTGAGGGACATCAGGACCGGCAGGCACGACTGCTACGACCGCGTGGTGTTCGACGTGCCCACCGCCGGCACGGACGCCATCGGCTACACCGTGCAGTACGTCGACGCCGTCCACCAGGACGGCTCGGGCCGGGTCATACCCGTCTCCGGCGGGGCGATCATCGAGATCCGGGTGGCCGCCCCCTCGTACGACCCGGAGACCGGCGCCGCGACCTACCCGGGACGGGCGGGCCGGACGCTGCCGGGCGTCGACCTGACCGGCTACCGGACCTTCCGGGACGCCAAGTTCGCCTCGAGCTTCGAGGGCGACACGCAGGTGGGCCTGGGGGTCCGGGCCCGGCTGCCGTTCCGGGTGTTCCAGCTGCCGGACCGCGTGGTGGTCGACGTGGCCCACACCTGGTGAGGGGTTCGCGCCGGCCGGGCCCGGTGGCGTGCGGCCACCGGGCCCGGCCTGGGCGGCCGTGGTCCTGACCCGTAACTCCTGTGAATTTCCGGGGCGGTTGAACACTCCCGGGGTGGCGTCCGTATGTGTCGATGGCTTGTCGTGTTCAGGCCGCCAATCATCAGGCGCGCAGGAGGGTTTCCTTGGTACGCAATTCGCGCAGACGTGCTACCGGCACACGTAGCGGCACCTTTGTAGCCGTCGCCCTGATGCTGGGAGGTGGAGTCCTGGTCACGGCGAACGTGTTCGCCTCGGCGACCGAGGGGGAGACGGCCCCCGTGGGTCAGGCGTACACCGTCGACTGCCCCGACGTCGGCACGGCGCTGACCTCCGTGCCCGAGCAGGCGAAGGAGGACGTCGACAAGGAACTCGCGCTGCTGGACCAGCAGACAGCCGAGGCCTACCAGAGGCTCAAGGAGACGTCGGCAGCCCAGCAGCAGGACCCCGGCTTCGTGGACAACGCGATCCTGGGCCCGCTGAAGGACAAGCGCGCCGCGACCATCGCGCGCATCCTGCAGGCCATCGACCGCGTGGGGGGCCCCCCGCAGGGTGTCGAGGGCCTCGCGGGGTGCACGGCGGTCCGCTCCACCAGCGCCGACGAGGGTCAGCAGGGCCAGGAAGGCCAGCAGGGTCAGGAGGGAGGGGAGGGCCAGCAGGGCAGCCCGCAGCCGTCCACGGGTGACGGCGGCCAGAACGGCCAGAACGGCCAGGCCGGACAGGGCGACCAGGGCGGCGCACAGCCAGGCGGCGGGCAGGGCGGCAACGGCCCCGTCGTGGCGGACTTCGCCGACATCATGAGCGTCAACCCGAACGCGCCGCGCGGCCCGCAGCCGTCGGACGCCTCTTCCGGCACGTTCTCCTCCGAATGCGGTGTCAACGCGGGCGGCCTGTTCAACTCCGACAACATCATCGTCGCCCCCGGAGTGACCAACGGCGCCCACCACTTCCACGACTACGTCGGCAACCAGTCCAACAACGGACTCGCCACGATCGACGATCTCGCCAAGGCCGAGACGAGCTGCAAGGACCAGGGCGACAGGTCGTCGTACTACTGGCCCGTGCTGCGCGTGCAGGACGGCACCGTGGAGCGGGACGCCCAGGCGCCCGGCGGCGGCACCGAGGGCAACGCCGGCAGGATCGTGACCCCCAAGCAGGTCACGCTTACGTTCGTCGGCAACCCCGCCAGCAAGGTCACGCCCATGCCGCGGCTGCTGCGCATCATCACGGGCGACGCGAAGGCGTTCGTCAACGGGCCGGCCAACGCCAACGCCTCCTGGAGCTGCACAGGACTTGAGGACCGGCAGCTGAAGGACAGGTACCCGCTCTGCCCCGACGGCAGCGACGTGGTCCGCACTTTCCGCTTCCAGAGCTGCTGGGACGGCCAGAACGTCGACAGCGCCAACCACCGCACCCACGTCGCGTTCGCCGACGCGGGCGGCAACTGCCCGCAGGGCTTCAAGGCCATCCCGCAGCTGGTCCAGCGCATCGTGTACGACGTCAAGGCGCCGAGCGTCCAGGACGGCGGCAAGACGGTGCCGTTGTTCGCCGTGGACTCCTTCCCCGAGAACCTGCACAAGCCGGTCACCGACCACGGCGACTTCATCAACATCTTCGACGAGGGCCTGATGCAGAAGGTGGCCGACTGCATCAACCAGGGCCGCACCTGCGGCCCCGGTGACGACGGAGCGGAGGAGCCCGGCGACGGCGGGAACGACAACCCGGGTAACGGCGGGAATGACAACCCCGGCGGGGAGGAGCCCGGCGACGGCGGGAACGACAACCCGGGCAACGGCGGCAACGACAACCCCGGCGGGGAAGAGCCCGGCAACGGGGGCAACGACAACCCCGGTGACGAGCAGCCCCCCGCGGACACCCCGGACGACGGCCAGAACGGAGGCGGCGACACCCCCGACGCCCCCGTCACGGTGACGCCCAAGGCCGACTCCACGCCTCCGGCGGGCCAGGACGACACGGCCACCCCGCCCGCCGGCGGTCACGAGCACCACGGCGAGCAGGGCGGACAGCCGGAGCAGCAGTCGGCGGCACCGGTCCAGCAGACGCCCGCCCCCGGTGCGTTCGCCCCGAGCCCGGCGGGACAGGCCGGCCAGCAGGCGATCAACGGCGGGCTGGCCGACACCGGGACCAACCTGTGGCCGGCCGGCCTCGGAGCGGTCCTGGCGATCGCGGGATTCGTCCTGCTCCGCCAGGTGAAGCGCGGTTCGAACTAGCTCCGCCTTCCAGGCAGCCGCAGTGAAGTCCCCCTTGGCGACCGGGCGTACCGCCCGGTCGCCAAGGGCGTTGTGCGGCTAGGCGGGAACTCCCGCCCCGTCGAGGAGCCGGTGCATGTCCCGCGCCGGCAGACTCGGGTTGCCGGCGGCCGCACAGGCCGTCTCGGGGTCGTCGAGCAGTCCGCGGATCAGCGGTACGGGGAGCCGCGGATGACGGGCCGCCGCCCGTCGCCGTGCCGGGTTGCGGGCGAACTCCGCCAGGGTCTCCGCGGGCAGGTCCGGGTCGGTCAGCGCGAGACGGCGTTCCTCGGGGTCCGTGGAGTCCGCGAAGCGCGCCGCGAGGCCGGCGGCGGGGAACCGCGGGTGGGCGGCCGGCATCATCACCGCCCGGTGGCTGCCGTGGAGGTACAGGTTCAGCAGTAGTTCCGGCGGCGGCTCCGGGTGGAACTCGCACAGCAGGAGCCGCACGGCGAAGTCCTCGTCCCGGGAGAGCAGTTCGACGAGGTCGGGCTCCAGGCCGGGGCACACGGCGGCGCTGCGGCGCAGCCATGTGTGCGCGGAGGTCGCGCACCGCCGCAGGACCTTCGGGTCGTTCCGGGCGTCCCACACCCAGTCCAGCACGCCCAGGCGGTCCTCGGGGCCCACGGTGTAGTCGATGGCCGCGCGCTCCCGCTCCGTCAGTTCCGGCCTGGCGGAGACGGCCAGCCGCACGCGTGGATCCGGGTGGTCGGCCAGCCGCCGGACGAGGTCCGGCGGGAGGCAGGGGTTGGCGGCGACGGCCCCCGGGTCGTCCTCGGCGACGAGGCGTTCGGCGAGCTCGCGGCTCAGCATGCCGTGGCGCAGTACCGTTTCCCGGTGCCAGGAGTCCGCGAGGCTCTCCACGAGCCAGGCGGTGCGTTCGGCGTCCTGGCGGCAGACCTGCAGGGCCGCGGCGCGTCGCACGTCGAGGTCCTCGTCGTGGAGCAGTGCCTCCCTGGCGTCGTCGGTGAGTGTGTCCCACGCGCGGCAGGCCGCCTTGCGCAGCGGGCTGTCCGCATGGTCGGCCAGTCCCGCCAGCAGGTGGGCGGGCACGGCGTGCGAGGTGACGGTCTCGCAGCGGATCCGCCGGTCCGGGTGGGCGAGGAGACGTTCGTACGCCCGGGCGGGCAGGGGCTCCGCGGCTTTCCGGTACGCGATCGGGCCGATCGCCAGGGCCATGGCGACCCTTGGCGACGGATCGTCGAGGAGGCGGGCCCGCAGCGCCGGGTCCGCGTTCGCGCTCAAGGCGAATTCCGCCCGCAGCTCGGGATCGGGGTCCGCCAGGATCTCCTCGACCACGTCGAAGGGCAGATCGCCGCGCTGGACGACGTTCCGTCTGATCGCCCGGTCGTCGTGCTTGAGCAGCCGCAGCAGGACGTCCGCGGGTGCGGACGGGTTCCAGGACAGATAGGCCAGGGCGGCGAGGTGGTGGTCGGCCATGGTGTCAGGCACCTCCTGTCGTGCCGCGCCCGACCGCTCCCGCGATCAAGGCCGTCCCCACGGTCGCCACCAGCGGCTCGACGGACCCGGAAGATCCGTATACCGACAACAGCACAAGCACTTCGCGCCTCCCCATGCCCCGAATTCCGGTCACGGCGGGCGATTCTGCGGCACCCGCGGGGCCTTGCCGCAAGCCCCCCGGTGCACTATACGTTGGAAACGGATTGGGGTGGACGACCTCCTTTCCCTTTCTTTTGCGCGCCGGCGCCGGAGCCCGCCGCAGGAGCGTCCCGGCACCGTCAGAGCGCCGAGGCCCAGGCTCCGCCCCGAACGCACGAAATCCCCGTACCGCAATTGCGGTACGGGGATTTCCTCACGTATATTGAGTGTTTCTGTGCGCGCACAGAAACGGCCCCTCACCGGGGGCCACTGGAAACAGCATATCCGACAGGGAGCGAATGTGTCAACTCGCGAAAGAGTCGAATTGCAGAAGGAGCAGGAATTCATCGACCGGCTCTACGAGCGGGTCGACACGCTGCGCGGTGTCGCCGCCCGGCACGTCGACGACGCGCTGTCCCCGGTGGGCAGTGGGATGCAGGCCCGTCTCGAGCGCGACGTCCTCGTCGCCGAGCGGTCCGGGCTGCTGGCCGCCCTCAACGCGGTCGACGGCTCGCTGTGCTTCGGCCGTATCGACCTCACCGGCGGCGCCGCGCACCACATCGGCCGCATCGGGATCCGTGAGGACGACACCGACCACACCCCCCTCCTGATCGACTGGCGCGCACCGGTCGCCCGGCCGTTCTACCTCGCCACCGGGCACACCCCCATGGGTCTGCGCCGGCGCAGGCACATCAGCACCGAGGGCCGCCGGGTCACCGAACTGCACGACGAGATCCTCGACCTCGAGGACGACGACCGCAGCGGCTTCGAGGACCGCACCGGCGACGCCGTGCTGCTGGCCGCACTCAACTCGGCCCGCACCGGCCGCATGGCGGATATCGTGCGGACCATCCAGGCCGACCAGGACCGCATCATCCGCGCCCCGCACCGCGGCGTCCTCGTCGTCGAGGGCGGCCCCGGCACCGGCAAGACCGCCATCGCGCTGCACCGGGCGGCCTTCCTGCTGTACGAGCACCGTGAGCTGCTGGCCAAGCGGGCGGTCCTGATCGTGGGCCCCAACCCGGCCTTCCTGCGCTACATCGGCGAAGTGCTGCCCGCCCTCGGCGAGACCGGCGTCATGCTCGCCACGCAGGCCGAGCTCTTCCCCGGCGTCCACGCACGCGGCACCGACACCCCGCGCGCGGCGGCCGTCAAGGGCGCCGCGGGCATGGCCGAGGCGCTCGCCCTCGCCGTTCGCGACCGCCAGGCGCTGCCCGAGCCCGGCGCGCCGGTGGTCATCCGGCACGACGACGGCGAACTCGTCCTGGACTGGGAGATCGCCTACCAGGCCCGTGAGGCCGCCCGCGAGACGCGCCTGCCGCACAACCTGGCCCGGCCGTACTTCGCGTTCCACGTCATCGACGCCCTCACCGCGCAGCTCGCCGACCGCATCGGCGCGGACCCGTACGGCGGCCCCAACTTCCTCGGCCCGGACGACCTCGCGCAGCTCGGCAAGGGCGTCGCCGCCAGTCAGGAGGTGCGGGCGGCCGTCGCGGAGCTGTGGCCCATGCTCACCCCGCAGGAGTTCCTCGCCGGCTACCTGGCCGAGCCGGCGTACCTGCCGGACGGGGACGCCGAGGCGATCCGCCGCGCCCCCGGCGACGGCGAGTGGACCCCGGCCGACGTGCCGCTCCTGGATGAGGCGGCCGAACTGCTCGGCGTCGACGACAGCGCCGCACGGGCCGCCGCCGAGGCCGAGCGCCAGGAGCAGATCGCCTACGCACAGGGTGTCCTGGAGGTGTCGCGTGGTTCGGAGTCCTTCGAGTTCGAGGACGGGGAGTCCGAGGTCCTGGCGGCCCACGACATCATCGACGCCGAGCGGATGGCCGACCGGCAGGAGGAGGCCGACCACCGCAGCGCGGCCGAGCGGGCCGCCGCCGACCGGACCTGGGCGTTCGGTCACATCATCGTCGACGAGGCGCAGGAGCTGTCGCCGATGGCGTGGCGCCTGCTGATGCGCCGCTCGCCGACCCGCTCGCTGACCCTCGTCGGCGATCCGGCGCAGACCTCCGAGGAGGCGGGCGTCGGCTCCTGGGACAAGATCCTCGCTCCGTACGTCGGCGACCGCTTCGAGCACGTGCGGCTGGGCGTCAACTACCGCACGCCCGCGGAGGTCATGGACCTGGCCGCACAGGTCGTGCGTGCCGAGGACCCGGCCTTCGAGCCGCCCCGCTCGGTGCGTTCCACCGGCGAGAAGCCGTGGACGCGGCACGCCGGTACGGATCTGGCCGGCGCGGTGGCCCGGGCCGTCGCGGAACTGACCCCCGAGGAGGGGCGGCTGGCGGTGATCGCGCCGGGTGCGCTGCACGAGGAGATCGCCGCCCCGCTCGACGGGGTCACGCCCGGTGCCGAGCCCGATCTCACCCGGCCCGTGGTGCTGCTCGGCCCCCGCGAGGCCAAGGGGCTCGAGTTCGACCACGTCCTGGTCGTGGAACCCGCGGCGTTCGGGACCAGCGACCTGTACGTGGCCCTGACCCGGGCCACCCAGCGCCTGGGCATCGTCCACCGCGAGGACCTGCCGGAGTCCCTGCGCTGACCGCCGCCACCCCATCCCTTCACGGCCCCGGCCCGGCGCGCACGGGCCGGGGTCGTGAGGGGGCTGTCTCGCCTTCCCCGCGCGGCGAGGCGGCGCCACACTGGGCGCGTGAATCCCGACCTCCCGCCGGTCCCGGACCGGCCCTCGCCGCAAGTTCCGCGGACGATGACGGCCGACGAGAGCATTGCCGCGCCGCTTCGCCGGCTGGCCGCGCTCCGGCAGCGGTCGGGTGCGAGCGCCGTCGACCTGTGCGAACCACCCACCCCGTCCGCGCTGCGGCGGCTCGCGCCCGGGCTCGGGCTGCACACCCCGGACCTCTTCGTGATCGCCGGGGTCGACGTCCCCGGCGACCTCGCTCCCGTCGACCCGACGGCCGGACGCCACCTTCCGGATCTCGTCCGGCACGCGGTCGCCCTGCCGCCGCGACAGCGAACCGTTCTGCGCCGGTACGTCGCGTCGCTGCCGCAGCAGGAGCGCGTGGCGCCTCCCCCCGGACCGCCGCCGTACCAGGGGCACCCGGACGGCCCCGGCGCCCTGCTCATGCGCCTGGTACGGAACCGCAACCTCGGCTGGACGGCAACGGCCAAGACGTTCTTCCTGGTCACGGGCCGCTACTGGGCGGCGTCCACCTACGGACGCGTGGGCAGCGGCAACGTCCCGCTGACCGCCGAGCTCCTCGCCGACTTCTGCCAGGTCCTCGACGTGCCCTGCGACGACCTGGCAGCCATGACCGGCGTGGCGCTGCCCGGGCCCGACGCGTCACCGACCGCGAACGCCGCAACCGCCGGTGTCGCCGAACTCATCTGGGACGTGCGCCGTCTCACCGGGCGGCAGCTCGTGTCGGTCACGGACCTCGCGCAAGCCATGCGGCGATGACCGGTGTGCGCACGCCGGACGCCCTGACCGCGTTCCCGCCCCGCTGACCGGCCGCCCGAAGGGTCGGCGCTAGTACCAGTTGTTGGCCTGCCAGAACGACCAGGCACCGCAGGGGCTGCCGTAGCGGCTGTCCATGTACTTCAGGCCCCACTTGACCTGGGTTCCGGGGTTGGTGCGCCAGTCGGCTCCGGCGGAGGCCATCTTGGAGCCGGGCAGGGCCTGGACGAGGCCGTAGGCACCCGAGGAGGAGTTCGTCGCGGTGTAGTTCCAGCCGCTCTCGTGGGTGACGATGTTGGAGAAGCACTGGTACTGCGACGCGTCACCGATGATCGCCTGCGCCATGGCCTGGACCTCGGCGACGGTGTACGAGGCCTTCACGACCAGCGCGGCCTTGGCGGCCGCCTTGGCCTTGCGGTCGGCTTCGGCCTTCGCCTCCGCGGCCTTGCGGGCGGTGGCGTCCTTGGCGGCCTGCTTGCGGGCGGCCTGCTCGGCGGCCTTCCTGGTGCCGGTGTCGGCGGCGTCGGACTGCGCCTTCACCTGCTGGGTCAGGGACGCCTGCTGGACCTGCTGACCGGCGGGTATGTCCGCGAGGACGGTGGAGTCGGTGGCGGCGACGGGCTGCACGCTCGCCTGGCTGCTTGTGGCGACACCGACGACGGCGCCCACGGAGGTGACCGCCGTGGCCGAAGCCACCGCGATCCCCCGGACCGAGATCCGGCTCACACGGTTTCCTTCCAGCGTGGCCCGTTCGGTGACCTCCCGGACGCGATCGTGCCCCTGCCGCCAACTCCGGTGCCCCGTACGCGAGTACGTACGGAGGTGCCGAGGACAGGGCCTGACTGGAGCGACAGCCTGCCGTAGGGAACGGCCCCAAGGCAATTCCCCCGGCACATTTCCTTACACGCGCATCATCGGCCCCGGCGGTCTCTTCCCGTATCCACCGAAACAGCGGGCCGCCTTCAGTGGCCGGTGAGTTCGCCGGTGAGCCTGCCGTGGAGGGCGGCGCTGGGCTGGTCGAGGCCGACGCTCTCGACCGCCTCGCCGCGCTGGGCGTCCTTCGTCTCGACGGTGTCCGGAACGGCGACGGAGAAGGCGTCCCAGATGTGCGCGGCGGACAGGTCGATGACGACCCGGTCCGGGTGGCGTAGCGGAACCGGCCGACGAGGTCGTTGGAGGAGGTGAAGAAGAGCTCTCCGGTCACGGAGTAGACGACGGTCGTCCCGTCGGGGTCGACGACGGCCGTGACGTCCGCGAGGTGGGCGCAGAATCGAGGAGCTGCGCGTGCAGTTGTCCCGCGCCGAGGACTCCGCCGCCACGCTCCGCGCCCGTCTGACCGGCTCCGGCCGGCCCTGAGCGGGCCGGACGCACCTGCACCATCGGGCGTACGCCCCCTACGGCACACTCAAATCCGCCTCTGAACCCCGGCCGGGAAGGCTTCGACCACCCCCGGCGGTGGGCACGTACCCGGCAGGGCACGGGGGGAGAGGACATGGACGAGGCAACGGCGGTCCGGCTGGAACCGCACGAGATCGCGATGCTGCGCGGCGGCCCCAGGGCCGCCCTGACGGTGGCCGTGGTGGCGCTGCACCTGCGCGGCGCCGTGGAGTCCGGCCGGCCGGGCACCCTGCGCCGGGAGCCCTCCCCGCAACAGGCGGACCCGCCGCCGCACCGCCATCCGCTGGAGAAGGCGGTACGCGTCGGGCTGTACCGGCCGGCGGGGATCAGGGAACTGCTCGGCCGCGCGGTCGTCCGCAGGGCGCTGTCGCTGATGCGGGCGGAGCTGGCCGGGGCGGGGCTGCTGCGCCTGGTGCGCGTCAGCCCGACCCGGGCCGCCCGCCGGTACGTCGCCGACCTGCGGCGGAACACACCGATGCCCGAGCACCGCGCGGGACTCGCGGAGGAGGACATCCTGCTCGCGGTCGCCCTCCACGGCGACCCCGCCCTGACAGCGCTCGTCCCGGCGTTCACGGCCGAGGCCGGGCTGACCGGCCGGGGAGCGGCGGCGGACGAGGGCCTGTTCCCGTTCGGCCGGCACGAGTTCCTGCGCTGGCGTGCCGACTACCCCGAGGACGGCCCGGGTTACGGCTCCGACGGCGGCGCGGGCCACGGCGGCCACTGCGCCGACCACTCCGGCGGCGGCTTCGGCTGCGGCGGAGGGGGCGGCGGTTCGGACTGACGACGGCGCCGGAGCGGGCGCGCGGCGGCGGTCAGAAGCCGAGGGACCTCGTCGTGTAGGCGCACTCGGTGTAGAGGTAGCCGGACTGGAGCTTCGCCGTGTCCGACGCCGGGCTCGACCCGTCGGACGACGTCGACTTGTGCAGGAAGTACGTGGTGCCGACGGGCAGCCGGATGGTGCGCTGGGGGTAGTTCCTGCTGCTGTCCTGGCAGGGCTTGAAGCCCGCCAGCGAGGGAGTCAGGAGGGAGTAGGAGGTGCAGCCGCGGCAGGCCTTGAGGGTCAGGCTGCCGGTCACCGGCCCGGTGTAGAGCACCGTGATCGGGTTGGGGCTGTCGTTCTTGATCGTGACCGAGATGCTGCCGCCGGAGGCCAGTGTGGGCAGCCGCTTGCCCGCCGAGGGGATCTCGTCCGCGACCTCCGCCGCGATGGCGAACTTCTTGGCCAGTGCCCGGTTCGCGGCGTTCTTGTTGTCGGCGACGTACTTGTTCATCGTCTCCCGCGCCTCGCCGAAGTCGCCCTCCTTGTACTGGTCGACCCCGCAGGCGTACACCCCCGAGTCGGCGCTCCTGCCGGCCCGGGCGGCGGAGGCGGCGACGGCCTCGGCCGCCTCCCCGGTCCCGGCGTTCAGGCCCCCGGCCTGGGTGCCGAGGGTGCGCAGCCGGTCGACGGCGGTGCAGGGATCCGAGCCCCGTACGCCCTGAGCGGCCTTGTCCACGGCCGAGTCGACGGCGGGTGCCACCTTCGCGGCCTGCTCCGAGTCGGGGAAGGTGCCCAGGAGGTCTCCGAAGTTCCCCGTCCAGTCGGCGTCCCCGCCGCCGAGCCGCTGCGCACCGCACTCGTAGAGGGAGGTGGCCAGGCGGTCGTCGGGCCATGCGGCGAGCGTGCCGAGTGCCTGCCTGCCCATGGTGGCGGGCACCGTGCGCAGGTACGCCAGCGCCGGTATCGCCGTGCAGTAGTCCTGCTGCTCGTAGGCGGCGCCGACGGTCGTGTAGTAGGTCTTCAGCCGGTCGGGCACCCGGGCGGCGGCCCGGGAGTCCGGGTGGCCGGATCTGATGTCCCGGTACTCGCGCAGGGCCTTGCGGTAGTCGGATTCGGCCACGCCGAAGGGTCTGCTTCCGCCCGCCCGCACCAGTCGGTCGGCCTGGTCGAGCCGGTCGAGGAGTGCCTGCTCGTTGGCCTCGTCGCGGGCCATGTCGTACAGCACGACGCCGCCGGCGGGCACCGCCAGCAGCACCAGGCCGAGGGCGATGGCCAGGGGAGAGCCGGTGGGCCACACCAGCCGGGTGCGCAGGCCGACCACGGCGCCGTGGACGGCCGCGGCCAGGAGGAGGACCAGGTACGCGACGACCAGGCCCATGGGCACGCCGTCCGGGTCCGCGGGCAGCGCCACCAGCAGCAGGATGCCGGTCGCGAACCAGCACGCGGCCATGAGCGCCCAGCGCCGGGTCAGGGCGTAACCGAGGCCGAGGCCGCTGAGGTTGAGCAGCCCGACCGCCGCGGCCCGCAGCCCGTCCGGCGGCGCCGGCGGCGGGGTGGAGGGCATGGGCGGAACGGCGAATCCGTAGCCGTATCCGTACGTGGCCCCGTGCGGTTGCTCGGACATGGCGGCTCCCCCCGTCAGCACTGCCCGCATGCCTGCAACCCGTCAGTGTACGGACGGTAGCCGGATCTCGACAGTGAGTTCGAGGGGCGGATTCGGGCCACAGGGCCTCGCGGGGGCCATGCGTCCGGGGCCGGCGCGCGGGCGCCGGCCCCGGCGGGTCAGACGGCCTTGAAGGGCACCCGATAGGACTTGCGCAGGGACCCGGCGGCGACGGGCAGCAGCGTCGCGAGCACCTTGCCCTTGAGTGTGCCGGGCGTGCGGGTGAGTTCCACGTCGACCCGGGTGCCGTCCCCCTCGGCGGTCAGCTGGAAGACCCATCCGCCGCCGGGACCGAAGACCTTCGAGTCGTGCGTGGTGATGACGACCCGTCCCCTCTCGGCGTCCCAGTCGTAGCGTGCCCGCTCCCATGCGGACGCGGTGCCCTCCGTCACCTCGGCCCAGGTGTCGCCGATGGCGTGGACCGTGAGGTGCTCGGTGTCGATGGTGGGCCAGTTTTGGGCCCGTGCGGGACCGAAGTCGGTGAGCACCGCCAGCGCCTCGGCCGGGCTGAGCGAGGAGGTCAGGTGAAAACGTACGACAGCCATTGCGGCGTCCCCCACAATCAAAAGTAACCGTTCTGAACGGTGACGACCTTGGCACGGATGGAAATCACCTGTCAAGCCAGTGACGTATCGCAGGTCACCGGTTAGGATGGTGATGTGAACCATGCCTTTCCCTGCGGGACGCTCGCCCTCGACTTCCTGGGCACGCTGCGCGCGCGACGCAACGCGGTGCCCACGGAAAAGCTCGCCACGCCCGGGCTCCTCGATTCCTGGTTCGTCGAGTCCCGGATGCTCGACAGCGAGCCCGGTGCCGACGCGTCGGACCTCGCGGCGGCCCTGGAGCTGCGGGAGTCGATCTACGCCCTGGTCGAGGCGCGGCTCGACGGCGCGGCCCTGCCCGCCGGAGCGGTCGCGGCGGTCAACCGCCACGCGGCACAGACCCCCGTCGTGACCCAGCTCGCCCCCGACGGCACCAGCCGCTCCGGTTCCGCAGCACAGGGCCTGGCCGCCCTCGCCCGCGAGGCCGTCGAGATCATCGGCGGCGACGAGGGGACACTGCTGCGCGAGTGCGCCCGCCCCGAGTGCACCCAGGTGTACCTCGACCACTCCCGGGGCCGCCGCCGCGAGTGGTGCGCGATGCGGACCTGCGGCAACCGCGTCAAGGCCGCCGCCTTCCGCGCCCGCCACCGCACCGCGGCGGAGTGAGGCGACCGGGGAGCCGGAGTGCGGTGGTCCTCAGGTGGTCCGGCGGGGCGCCGGTGACCAGGCCGCCGGCAGCTCTACGTTCTCGTCGTGGTCGATCAGCAGGGGATAGCGGTCGCGCCACCACCGTTCCCGCTCCGGCCGCGGGCCGGACTGCGCGTCGAACGACTTCACCGGCCCCGTCGCGGCCCGGTACCGGGCGTCCAACGGCTCCAACCGCTCCAGGCAGAACATCCGCATCGCCGGGGTGAGGATCGGCAAGGCCTCGTGCAACCAGTCGCGGCAGGCGATGTCGTTGTGGTACTCGAAGACCCATGTGGTGTCGTAGCCCTCTTCGACACCGACCACGAAGTACTCCCAGGACCTCATCTGGACGTAGAGGCTGGGAGCGCTGTGGAACCGGTCGGCCAGAAGCTGTTGGGCTCGATCGGCGGACGCATGGTCCTCCGTGGTGAGTTGCGAGGCATCCACGCCCCACAGCGTTCCAGACGCGACCGGCGCGTCACCGGGCTTCCGGTGGAGCCGTCCTCCTCTTGCCGCTCGCCGGTTGAGGCCTCAGAACCCGACGAGGAGGTGGCGGGGCCCGCGCAGCATGGCGTTGCTCCGGTAGGGCGGCGGGTCCTGCAGCAGGGTCGCCGTGCCGAGGCCGGGGAGGAGCGCGCCGAGCGCCGCCTGCGCCTCGATGCGTGCCAGCGGCGCGCCGTAGCAGAGATGGATGCCGCTGCCGAAGCCGAAGTGCTCGTTGTCCCTGCGGGCGGGGTCGAACCGGTCGGGGTTCTGGAACCGCAGCGGGTCACGGCTGCCCGAGGCGAGTGCGAGGATCACGGACGTCCCCTTCGGGACGACGGTCCCCGCGATCTCCACGTCGGCGAGCGGGATGCGCTCGCGCAGGTGCACCGGCGGCTCGTACCGCAGCAGTTCCTCCACCGTCTCCGGCAGCAAGCCCGGTTCACGACGGAGCCGTTCCAGCGTGTCGGGGTGGCGCAGCAGTGTCAGCACGCCGTTGGTGATCAGGTTGACCGTGGTCTCGTGCCCCGCGATGAGGAGCAGGATGGCGGTCATCGCCAGTTCCTCCCCGGTGAGCCGCAGCTCCGGATCCGGTTCGTTGACGAAGTCCGAGAGCAGGTCGCCGGTGGGCCGGCCGCGGCGCTGCTCGGCCAGACCGAGCAGGTACGCCCCCATCTCCATCCGGGCCGTGCGGCCCGCCTCGGCCCGCGCGGCCGTGTCCTCGCCCGGGCTGATGTCGGCGGAGGCGACGAGCAGGTCCGTCCACTCCCGGAACCGGGGCTCGTCCTCGCGCGGGACCCCCAGCAGCCGGCAGATGACCGTGACCGGCAGGGGATAGGCGAGGTCGTCGACGATGTCGACGTGGTCGCGGCCCCGCAGCCCGTCGACCAGCTCCCCGGTGATCCGGGTGATCTCGCCCCGCATGGCGTCGACCCGCCCGGGGCTGTGCGGAGGGCCGAACGGGCGCATCGCCAGCGTGCGCAGGCGGTGGTGCTCGGGGTCGTCGAGCCGCAGGAACGGCAGGTGCTGGGTCTCCTCCGGCGCCGCGGGGGCCGGGGTGGTGCGGTTGCGGGGGTCGGCGCTGAGCCTCGGGTCGTGGAGCAGGCCCGCGATCTCGTGGAAGGTGCCGACCAGGTAGCTGCCGTCCGTCTGCCGCACCATGGGCCCGGCCTCGCGGAGCTCCGCGTAGAGGGGGTAGGGGTCGGGGCGGCTGGCGTAGTCGGTGATCCGTTCCAGCAGGGTCTCGGCGGTCATGCGTGGTGGCTCCTCGTGGATGGGCGGGGGCAGGTCACCCGGTGGGCTTCGCCAGGACCAGCCGCCGGTCCGGCAGGTACCCGGTGAGCGCGACGGTGGGACCGTGCGAGAGCCTGCTCGGGTCCGGCACGTCGGACGGGAGGGGGACCTCGGCCGCCGCACGCCGGTCCGCCGCCCCCGGCGGAGGCGGGAACGGGGCCGCGGACTCGATGAGGCGCTCGTAGTACTCCAGCGACTTGGCCATGTTGACCGTGACGGCCGCGGTCACCCGGCCGCGGTAGCCGTAGACCATCACCAGCCGGCGCGCCTCCAGCGAACCCTGGGCGATGACCACCTCGTCGGAGAAGGTGGGCACGCCCACCGACTTGATGTTGTGGCCGAACTGGCTCGACCAGAACGTCGGGACCGAGAGGTGCGGACGCCGCAGCGGCCCCGGGCTGATCATGTTGTGCGCGGCCACCTCGGCCTGGTCCACCGCGTTGCGCCAGTGTTCGAGGGAGAGCAACTGGTACTCGTACAGCGGGTGCGGGAAGCGCGAGACGTCACCGGCCACGAAGACGTCGTCCGTGACGATCCCGTACATGTCGAACGCCCGGCACCCGGCGTCGCAGGCGATCCCGCGCGGATCCGCGGCCAGCCCCGAATCCGCCAGCCACTCCACGTTGCGGACGGCGCCCATGGCGACGACGCACACGTCCGCGTCGACGCGGGTGCCGTCCGACAGGTCCGCGCCGGTGAACCTGCCGTTGCCGCGCAGCGAGGTGACGGTCACGCCGCAGCGCAGGTCCACACCGTGTGCCCGCTGCATGGCGGCCGCGAGCTTCGACAGCGTCCCGCCGAGCGCGCCCACCAGCGGGGCGGGGCCGCGTTCGGTGACCGTGACCTCCAGACCGCGCTCGCGGCAGACCGACGCGATCTCCGAACCGGTGAAGCCCGCGCCGATCACCAGCACGCGGCGCGGCCCGGCCGACAGCCGCTCGGCCAGGCGCGCCGCGTCGTCGCTGGTGCGCAGCGTGAACACTCCGTCGAGGGCCGCCTCCTCGGGAACGGGCCAGGGCCTCGCCCGTGTCCCGGTCGCGATCAGCAGGCGGTCGAACGGCAGCGACGAACCGTCGCCCAGCAGGACGCGCTTGCCGACCGGGTCCAGTCCGGTGGCGGGCACCCCCAGCCGCCACTCCGCCTCCGGATCACGGCGCATCGGCAGCCCGGTGGAGTACGCCGACGCGTTGCCGAGCAGGACGTGCTTGGACAGCGGCGGCCGGTCGTACGGCGGGTGGGGCTCGTCGCCCACGACGGTGAGCGAACCGGTGAAGCCCTTCTCGCGCAACGCCTCCGCGGCCCGCAGACCGGCCAGGGACGCACCGACGACGACGATCCGGCCATCCTTCAGTTCAGCGGACACCGGCGCTCACCTCCTCGCCGACCAGGATCGCCTGCACGGGGCACGCCGCGGCCGCCTGGCGCACGCGTTCGTACTGCGCTTCCGGAACCGCCGGGTCGTACAGCAGTGCCTCCTCGCCGTGCAGTTGGAACACGTCCGGCGCAAGGAACACGCACTGTGCATAGCCTTGGCAACGGGTGAGATCCACGACAACGCGCATGCCCAGCCACTCTCTCCGGCCCTCTGATGTCCCTTCATTGGTAAGCCCTGCGGGAGCGCGGCGCGCGTTCGGCTACTCCGCCAGGATGCGGCGCCGCCGTGGCGGGGCCAGGCTGGGCGGGTGTCATGCCGAGTGATCGTCTACCCGCCGTCGGGCAGTGGCGGCCGCCGCGTGCGGTGCGACGGCAGGATCCTCGGCCTCGCCTACAGCCCCCGCGACGTCCTCGCGCTCGTCCGCCGCGCCGGGCTCCGCATGCGCCTGGGCGACCTGTACGACAGCGACCTCGTCGAGTGGCGCGGAGCCGGCCCGACGACCTGGTGACGAGCGTGCGTGCCGGTGGCACCGGCGCGGTCACGCACGCGGCCAGAGCGGCTGCATCACGCCCAGGTCGATCACCGACACCCACTCGGCCGACGGGATCGCCCGCTCCAGTACGAACCACTCGTCCGGCCGCCCGTCGAAGCGGGTCGCCGCAAGCGTCTCCGCGGACCCGGCCGGCAGCCTCGTACCCGCCCAGGCGTGCCACCGCCGCGTCTCGGGCGCCGGAACCTCCACCGTGATCCGCACCGTGCGGTCGCGGAAGGGCCCGGGCAGCGACCCCGGGCTCGGGTCGGTGGTCAGGTGCACTGCCCTCGCCAGCTCCGGTACGTCGTCCAGCCCCTCCGGCCAGGTCGCCCTGATCTCCGCGTCTGCCGAAATCAGCGGCCACAGCCCCGGCCGCGTGAAGTGGAAAAGCAGCATGCGGGGACCTTACTGGCGGATCACCCCGCGCAAGTTTCCGGCATGTGACGACGAGCGCCGCGGTGGTTCGCCGTGCGTCCGTCCGCCTCAGCGCAGGCGGTACGGCGGTCCCGGGGCGCAGTCGCGTGGTGTGTTGTTGCCGCTGTCGCTCAAGTCCGCACAAATCAGGAACAGATGGTTGCACGTGTCCAGCAGGAACGCCGGAAGACCGATGGCGACGGTGATGCCGACGGCGCGGAATCGATGGGCCGCGAGGAGCCGGTGGTAGTCGGACAACAGGCTCTGCCGTCCAGCGATTCTCCGGCGGCGACGCCGACCGCACCGCAGCCGTAGAGGACGGCCTCCGGCCGCGGGGCCCGAGCTTTGGGCCGGAGCCCGGGGGCGAGCACGTCGTGGTGATCTTCGGACCGGCGGGGGCGGCCTGTTACAGCTTGGTCATGAGTTGAGCCAGGACCCATGACGTGCGGGAGCCAGGGTGATCGCCGACGCGTTGCGAACCGCGCGCCGTCGGCTGGTCTCCGCACGCTCGAAAGGCACGGCATTGATCGCTCTCGTCTTCGGAGGGCACGTGTTGTACCTCCTTCTCGTCGCCCTCGTCTCCGCCGCGGTGCTGGGGGTGGTCGCGTCCGCCCTGCGCGGCCGGTCCGACCGGCCGTGGACCTATGCGGCCTGGGCGGCCACGACGACGGCCACGCTGTTCCTGACCCTCTGGCTGAGACCCGTGGGCACAGGGGCGGTCAAGTGCACGGTGAGCAAAGACGTGTTGGAGTCGTTCGGGACGACCCAGGGATGGATGAACGTCGCGCTCTTCGTGCCGATCGGATTCTTCGGAGTGCGCGCCGCCCGGCGTCCGCTGCAGCCTGTGCTGCTGTCCGTCCTCCTGGCCGGCGGTATCGAGACCGTCCAGGCGTGCCTGCCGGTCATCGGCCGCTACTGCGACACCAGTGACTTCGTCACCAACGTCACGGGCGCCGTCGTGGGCGTGGGCGTCGGGTCCCTGTCCCTGCGCCTCGGTGCTTCGGGGCTGTCGCCCTGGCCGAGGCGGCACCGCGGGCTCCTGGCCGTGACCGGGGCGGGATTCTTCGCCGTCGCCTGCGTGCTGTCGACCGTCGTCGACGTGCGCGTGGTCGACCACGCCGAGCCGAGCAGGCAGGCCTCGGCGGAACAGCAGGCGGTGATCGGGCAGGCGATCCGCAAGGCGCTGGGCGACGACGTCAGGATCGGCCGCGTCTCGGACAACACGCCGTGCGGAGTCGACGGAGTGAACGAGGAGGTGTGGGCCGACCTGGAACCGAACGGCGTCGCCTCCATGCGCTGGCCTGATCCGGACAGGTTCGAGCTCGACGTGTCGATGGGACCCCGGACCGAGGCGGCGGCCGCCGGCCGGCCGATCCCGGGGTCCGCCGGGCCCGTCCGTGACGAGGCGGCCGCCGAACGGAGCGCCGGACGCTATGTGGCCGCGCACTATCCCACCGCCGACACGAAGCGGCCCGCTGTGGACCGCGCCGACGACGGCATGGGTGAGACCTGGACGGTCACCTACCCCTACCGCGACGACCGTATGGCGGCCGTGACGTCGCTGGAGGTGAAGGTGAACTCCGCGAGCCGCCTCCTCGCCGTCCGTCTCACCGCATCCACCGGCGACGGCCAGAAGGACAGATTCGTGCCCTGCGCCTGACGCGTCGTGGACGTGGCCGACGAGTTCCCAACGCTCCGGGACCGCCCGCCGATCACGGTGACCGTCCTCGAAGGCCGTCCCGGCCCCGCGCGGCAGCCTGCGGCGGGGCCGTCACTGCGGCGGCCGCGGGGCGTGGCGGTCCCAGCCGACCGCCACCGCCCAGGTGACGCCGGGGCTCGCGGTCACCTCGAGGCGGGTGGCGGCCTCGTGGGTCCGCGTCGCGGCGCCGTTGAGGCTGCCGTCCGGCCGGTCGGAGCAGTGTTCCGTGGTCGCGCCGTAGCGGCCCGCGTCCACCGTGAGCGTGCCCTCGCCCTGGCACTGCGTCGACACGTAGACCGTCCCGCCCGCGGGTTTCGCGGGCAGGGCCTGTGCCAGTGCGCCGCTGCGGCGTCCCGTCGACAGCCACACCACGGCGTCGTCCAGGTCCTCCGACGGGTCGTGCCACGACGCGGCGGAGGGGGCGGACGCCGTAGCCGCCGCTGTTGCCCGCCGTTCGAGAGCGGGGGAGTCCGGTGTGGAGTGCGGCGTGGAGCCTGCCGTGCAGCCGCTCAGCGCGAGGACGGACGCGGCGCAGGCCGCCAGGGCGTGCCGTCGTACGTGGTGGAACACATCAACCCCCGTGTGTGGTACCCGATCGACCGGATCATGCTGGCATCCCGGGCCCCCGCGGTACAGGACGTCCGTTCACGACGATCGGATATATTCGCGCAGCCGTTCGCCCGAAACCCTCTGAGGAGCACTTCTCCGTGGACTCGCCGTACCCCGCGCCGCCGCCCGCACCCCCGCGGCCGGCGCTGGACGGATTCGCCGTGGCGGCCCTGGTGGCCGGGCTGTTGTGCGGGCTGCCCGTGGTCGGCGTCGTACTGGGCGCCGTCGCGCTGTCCCGCATCAAGAGGACGGGCGACCGGGGCAAGGGCCTCGCCGTCACCGGTCTGGTGCTCTCCGCCCTGGGCACGCTGTACCTGGCCGTGATGGCGGCCGGCGGCGCGTTCCAGTCCGGCGAGGGCGCGGAGGACGGCTCCTCCGCGGGGTCGCGCGGCGGCGGCTCCTTCGCCCTCCACAAGGGCGACTGCGTCGACACACCTCATGACGATCTGGTGGACCGGATCGCGAGGACGGCCGTCGCGCCGTGCGCGCGGACGCACACCGCCGAGGTGTTCGGCGTCTTCGAGCTTCCCGGGGGCGGCTACCCCGGCGAGGACTCGATCTCGGAGGCGGCCGAGAGCCGCTGCTGGAGACTGACCAGTGCGTACGCCATGGACACCTGGGCGTTCCCGAAGGACGTCGAGGTGTACTACCTCGCGCCGAGCAGCGAGAGCTGGGTGTGGGGCGACCGCCAGGTGAGCTGCCTGTTCGGCAAGGACGAGGGCCCCCTCAAGGGCTCGCTGCGGCAGGACGAGACCACGCTCGACGAGCACCAGGTCGCCTACCTGAAGGCGGTCAACACCTTCGACGACGCCAAGGCGGAGGCCCCGGAGGCGGAGTACGTCGAGGACGATCTTGCCGCCTACAAGCAGTGGGCCGAGAACGTCACGGCCGCCCTCGACGAGGAGGCGCGCATCCTGCGTGCGCACGAGTGGCCCGCCGACGTGAGGCAGCACGTGGCCGCGATCGACGCGGAGATCGCCGCGGCCCGCCCGCTCTGGTCCAAGGCCGCGAAGGCCAAGGACGCGGACACGTACCACGACCACTACGAGGCCGCCGAGGACCTGTCGGGCGACGTCGACGCGGCGGTCAAGGCACGCGCGGCGCTGGGCCTCGCCACGTCGGCGCCGGCGGCGGACGCGGAGGTGTGATCGCCGGACGGGCGGCGGACCGCGACGGCTCCGCGCTCACGGAGTGATCCCGCGGCGGCAGGTGACTTCTGCCCGGGCTCCCACGCGGGCCCGCGTCCGTCCGCGTCAGTCCGCGCCGGGATCCGGATCCCAGTCGGCCACGGGATGGGCGCAGGTCACCCGGATCGTCGCTGCGGTGAAACGGGGCTCGTGTGCGCAGCCCGCCGGGTGCGGCAGGATCTCGTCCAGGCGGAGGCCGTTGACGCCGCCGAGGTCGAAGGGGCCGCCGTCGTCCGTGGTCACGTCGACCCCGGACACGCCCGTGCAGCGGAGCGTGAGGCCGTGCTCCTGCTCGCCCCGGCAGCACAGGAGGCGGAGTCCGAACCCGGCCGACGCCGCGGGCCGGGCCGGGGGAGTGCGGTGGGCTTCAGTTCCCTGACGCATCGCGGCGCCTGGACGTCGTAGTGGCCCGGGTCGCAGGCGAACGCCCGCGCGCCCGGGGGCAACGACTGCCAGAACGGCCAGGCAGGCCCTGGGGTCATGCCGGTGAACTCCCCTGTCGTGCCGTTCGGCGACGACGTCTCCATGGCCCCCTCGACTCCGCGCGCGCCAGAGGCAGCCATCTCAGGCGTCCGGAATCCTGTCGTCCTCGGATGTGTGCGTGACGGCGAGGAGCGCCGTGTCGTCGGTTCGCCGGCCGCCGCTGTGCCGGTGGTGGTCGGCGAGCACGGCGTCCACGAGGGCGTCCGGGCCGGGGTGGCGGCGGCCCGAGCATCCGGCGACGGGGTCGTAGAAGGCCCCCGACGCGTCGCGGGCCTCGGTGAGGCCGTCCGTGTAGAGCAGCAGATCGGCCCCTTCGGGGAACGGCACCGTGTCGACGCCCTGCGGTCCGTCGCCGAGGGCGCCGAGGCCCAGCGGCAGGCCCGGGCGCGAGGGCTCGACGTACCGCACGGTGTCGCCCACGAGGAGCAGCGGCGGCGGGTGGCCGCGGTTGAGGAGCCGGACCTCGTTTCCCCGCCGGGGGAACTCCGCGAGCACCCCCGTGACGAACCCCTCGAGTTCGGCCGGGCCCCCCGACTGCCGGGCCTCGAGGGTGAGGGCCCGCTCCAGTCGCCGCACGAGACCGGTCAGGCTGGGCTCCTGCAGTGCCGCCTCGCAGAAGGTGCCGACGGCCACGGAGACGGCCCTGACCGCCCCCATCCCCTTGCCGCGTACGTCGCCGACGATGCAACGGACGCCGAACGGGGTGTCGACCACGGCGTAGAGGTCCCCGCCGATCTGCGCGTCCGTCTGGGCGGCCTCGTAGCGTGCGGCGAAGCGCAGCGGGCCGATCCGTTCCGGCGGCGTCGGCAGGACGGCGCGCTGGACGGCGTAGGCGATGTCGCGAACCGACTCGAACCGCTTCTTGCGGTGGTACAGGAGCCGGTTGAGGAAGGCCGCGACCGCGGTCACCGTCGCGACCATGAACAGCTCACTGAAGACGACCGCGCTCTCCCGGTAGCCGAAGTACCGGAACATGGCCCAGTCGAGGAGGAACGCGCTCACCCCGGTGAGGATCGTGCCGCGCAGCGACAGCAGGGGAGCGGCCGCCAGGGTGGCGGCCGCGTAGAGGGCGGCGGCGCTGACGGTGCGTGGGGTGAGGAGGTCGACCAGTACGGCGGAGCACAGCAGGACGACCGGCAGCAGACGGCCGCGTCCTCCCGCCCACTTCCCCGTTCCCAGCCTCGCCACGTGCTGCTCCCGACGCCGACCGGGCTTCTGGCCGGCTCAGGCTAACCGCCTGCCCTACCGCCCCGGGCTCCATGCCGCCCGACTCGCCCACGCCGTACGCCGCCGCGGGGCGGCCGCCACCCGAACGGCGCAGGCCTCGCGTCTCCTCGGACGATCAGGCGGCGCTGTCGGCTTCGCCGGCGCGCAGGCCGCGGCGGAGGGCGTCGAGCTGCTCGGCGATCATGCGCCGGCTCACCTCGGCCCGCGGGGCCAGTTGCGCCGCGCCGTGGAAGGCGCCGGGGAAGTGGTGCATCTCGGTCGGCACACCGGCGGTGATCAGCCGCTGGGCGTAGGCGAGGTCCTCGTCGCGCAGCGGGTCGAGCCCGGCGGCCGCGAGGTAGGTGGGCGGCAGTCCGGCGAGGTCCTCCGCCCTGGCCGGGGCGGCGTACGGGCTGACGCCCTCGCCGCCGCGGAGTCCCGTGCCGCCGAGGTAGTGGTCCCAGCTGCGCTGCGCGTTGCGGCGGTTGAAACCGGGGGTGTCGGCGAAGGCCCGCATGGAAGGGGTGGCGAGACGGTCGTCCAGGATGGGCACGCCGAGGTACTGCATGCTCAGCGCGGGGCCGCCGTGGTCGCGTGCGTACAGGGCCACCGCCGCTGCCAGGTTCCCGCCGGCGCTCTCCCCGGCAACACCGATCCGGTCCGGGTCGACTCCGAGCTCGCCGGCGTGCTCCGCCAGCCAGCGCAGGGCGGCGTAGCAGTCCTCCAGGGCCGCCGGGTAGGGGTGTTCGGGTGCGAGGCGGTAGTCGACCGACACCACGACGGCGCCCACCTCGGCGGCGATGCGGGTCGTCTCGTTGCGGAAGAAGTCCACGAGGCCGATGACGAAGCCGCCGCCGTGCAGGTAGAGCAGGGCGGGCAGCTTCCCGTCGTGGTCCGCGGGGCGGTAGATGTGCACGCGGACGTCCGGAGCGTCCGGCGGGCCCGGGACGGTGACCTCGCGGAAGCCGACCGGGACCGGTGAGGTGTAGGGATCGGCCTCCATCCGCGCCGCTTCCGTCCGCATGCGCTCGACCTCCGCGTACGCGTCCGCCAGGGCGAGCCTGGTCATCCGCGGGGCCAGTTCCGGGTCGAACGGGAAAGCCAACGTCAACTCCTCCTGTGGGCAGGGCGTCTCGGCATGTGCCTGGCTAGCAATGTCGAAGTCAGGGATGGAGTGTACGCACTCGATACTTGCCGGGTCAAAGATCTCCCGCCGCGGCACGGGCATCTGTCACCTCAGTGACGGCCACCGGTCCTCGGCCCACTCCCGCCAGCCCGGCCACCCGCCGGGAGGGCCGCCCACGTCCCCTCCGGCGAGCTCGGCGGCGTCGGGCTCCTCGAACAGCGCCCGCCAGCGGAGCAGGTCCGCCTCGCTCATCGGGAACGTCCGCTCCGGCGTGGTGGCCTGGCGCCGGGCGACGCGGGCCGACTGGGTCTCGTGGTCCACCGGCACGTACACGAGCCGACAGGACCCGCCCGCGGACGCGGCCAGGTGGCGGACGGCCGACCTCTCGTCACGCGACCAGCACCCGAAGTCCAGGACCGCGTTCGTCCCGAGCGCCAGCGCCTCCAGCGCGAGCCGCAGCAGCAGCCCTTCCAGGACGTCGCGCCTGCCGTCCGCCTCCGGCGCGCCGAACAGCGGGATCATCCACTCGTCCGGCGTCAGTCGCAGCGCGGCGTGCTCGGCGGCGAGCCGCCGGGCCACAGTGGTCTTGCCGGCCCCGGGCAGGCCGACCATCAGGAACAGAGAGGTCACCCGGCGATCCTGCCAGAACCGGGACGGGGCCATCGGTGGCACGGCATCCGACCCCCATGGACCTAACGTCCGGCGTGCCGCGCGCCGGACGGCCCCGCGGCGCGTCACGCTGCTGGCGTGATCGGCCGTGCGGTGAGCCGCCCGTCGCGACGTCCGGCTCGCAGGCCGCACACGGCATTCCCACGAAGGGCCTCAGACATGTCCGCTTCCCCCCTCGGCACCCTGTCCCGCTCCAGCTCCCACGCCGTCGCCGAGCGCGGCGTTCCGCCCTACGTCCACGACGCCGCGCTGCTGCTCCTGCGGCTGGCGCTCGGGCTGACGATGGCGAGCCACGGAGCGCAGAAGCTGTTCGGCTGGTTCTCCGGGGTGGGCCTCGACGGCGCCGGACGCGTCTTCACCTCCGCGGGCTACCCGGCGGGCAAGGCGATGGCCGTGATGGCCGGGCTCAGCGAGGTGCTCGGGGGCGTGGGGCTGGCCCTCGGGCTGCTGACCTCGCTCGCCGGGGCGGCGGTGGTCGGCGTCATGGTCAACGCCGTCGCCCTGAAGTGGGGCGGCGGGTTCTTCGCCCCGTCAGGGGTGGAGTACGAACTCATCATCGCCGCGCTGGCGGTCGTGCTGGCCGTCGTCGGGCCCGGCCGGTACGCGCTGGACCGTCACCTTCCGGGCGTGCGGGCCCACCGGGCCGGCCACGGCGTCGCCGCGGTCTTCCTCGGCGTGGTCCTGGGCGTGATCGTGCTGATGTTCCGCGGCTGATCGCCGCGCGGAGGCCCGTGGGGTGGCAGGGCCCGTCCACCGGACGGGCCCTGCGCGCTCGCGGTCAGGCCGCCACGGCGGCGACGAGGCGCCGGGCGACCTCCGCGGCCGACGGCATCGCGGCGATCTCGTCCCGCAGGCGTTGTGCCGCCGCGGTGAACCCGGGCTCGGCGAGCAGCCGGACGACCGCGGCCGTGACCGACTCCGGAGCCTGGTCGCCGATCGGCAGCGCCAGACCCGCTCCCGCCGCCTGCAGCCGGAACGCCTGCCGCTGCTGCCCCGGTGCGCCGGGCACGACGACGGCCGGGATCCCGCGCGCCGCCGCCCCGAAGGTGGTCCCGGAACCGCCGTGGTGCACGATGACCGACACGCCGTCGAGCAGTTCCGCCGCGGGCACGAAGGTGACCATTTCCACCCGGCCCGGTTCCAGCCCGAGGTCGCCGACCGGGATGCCTCCGGAGGTGGCCACCAGATCGACGTCCAGGGCGCTCAGCGAACGCAGCAGCGGACCGAGCGTGGGCGCCGCGTCCCGGGTGGTGCTGAGGCTGACGAGCACGCGGGGCCGGCCGGTACCGGGGACCCTGGCCGCTCGGGAGGTGCCCTCCGGGCCTCGGTGGGGCTCGGGGCGCAGCGCGATGCGTTCCAGGGGCGGCAGCGCGCCGTCGCGCTGCAGGCCGGGCGGGCAGGCGTCCAGCAGCCAGCGGCCGGACGGCGCGTGGGCGGGGGCCTGCAGACCGCGGTCGAGGTAACGGGAGTGCGCCGTGGAGGCCAGGGCGTCCAGTACGTCGGGCTCCAGCGCCGGGTCGATGCCCATCACCGCGGACGGCACCTTGAGCACGGCGGCGACGAGCGGACCCACGAAGTCGCAGTGCTCGGACACGACCAGGTCCGGTTCCCCTGCGCGGGCCCCGGTGAGCGCCTCGTCCACGCCCAGGTCGACGCGCGCCCCGGCGAAGAACTCGGCGACCAGCGCCGGCGACGGATCGGTCATCAGGTTCGCGCCGGTTCGGCGGGTCACTTCGGCGATCGCCACGTCGACGCTGGGACCGGCGGGGATGAACTCAAAGCCCTCCGCGCCGACCGGGTCGGCCATGGCGGCGGCGGAGACGAAGGCGACGTCGTGCCCCTGCGTCCGCAGCGCGCGGGCGAGCGGCAGCAGGGGCAGGAAGTGCCCGGTC
Organism: Streptomyces sp. PA03-3a; assembly: GCF_033792735.1. Taxonomy (NCBI): domain Bacteria; kingdom Bacillati; phylum Actinomycetota; class Actinomycetes; order Kitasatosporales; family Streptomycetaceae; genus Streptomyces; species Streptomyces sp. PA03-3a. The sequence continues at coordinate 219,175 of NZ_JARAVM010000006.1, read as the reverse complement.
AGGGGGGTGTTGAACATGAGGATGCGCATGGGTATCGAGATCACCTGTGTGCTTGTGCCGCGAGCGCGACCGCTGAGGGGCGGACCGTCGTCGCGGCGCGGCTCCCCGGTCCCGTGCTGCCCTGGACCCGGAATTGATTGCGGGCACAAGTATATGGGGGCTATTTGCCGAAGCAAGGACACCCCCTGTGGGCGGCCCGACGGGCTGTCGGTGCCGTCTGGCACGATCGCCACATGACCCGAGCCGACGACCTGATCGCGCGGGTGGCGGCCAGGGCCTCGGCCGCCGCCGGAACCCTGCCCGCGCCTGCCCCGGCCGTGCAGGTGGAGGAGGCCGAAGCCCTTCTGGGCTTCGCGATACCGCCGCTGCTCGCGCGCCTGTACACGGAGGTGGCCGACGGCGGCTTCGGGCCCTTCGGAAACGGGCTCTTCCCGCTGGCCGGGCAGGGCCGCACGGCGGTGAGCGCGTATCTGGCCGAGCGGGGGGAGCCGCAGGCGCCGGACTCCCCGCACTGGCCCGAGGGCGTACTGCCGGTCATCGACTGGGGCTGCGGCATGTACGGCGCGGTGGACTGCCTCAGCGCATCCGGCACCGTCCTCGTCTTCGAGCCGAACGCGGACACCGGTGACCCGGCGGACAGCTGGTTCGTCGACGAGCCGGGCCTGGCCGATTGGCTGGAGACCTGGCTCGCCGGAGGCGGCTGGTACCGGCCCGACGGCCACGGTGACGCCGAACTCCCGGAACCTGCCGGCTGGGAGGAGGCCGCCTCACGACTCGCGGCCCATGGGGCCGCCTAGGGTGCGGGCATGCCTTCTTTTGGTGCCGGTCCGGCCCCGCGGTCGACCCGTGATGCGCTGGCCGGAGGGCGTCCTGGGCGGATCGGGCCGTCATGGCGCTGTCGTGCCGGTGGCTGACCACGCTTCCCGTCCTGCTCACTCCCGCGATCGCCCACACGTTGGGGTTTCCGTAACTGCGGGCTGATTTCGGCAGGTTCTTCGGGACGGCTGCCCTGGTCAGCGCCGTGCTCGCGCCCCTCCTGGGGTTCGTGGTGGCCCTCCGTCGCGCGCCGACGGAAGGCGCGCGGGCGGTTCGTCGTGATGGGAGCGGTCACCGGTGTGCCGGTGCTCTTCTCGTGGGTCTTCGGAGTGCTGCTCGCCGAGTGCCCTGACCGTTGTCACTGCTGACAGCCGGACGTCCCGGCAGCCGCGTTGTCTGCGAGGTACTTCGCGGTCCTGGTGCCGGGCATGGGGACGACGCGCGCCACCGGCCCTACGACGCCCTGCCGGCCCCGCGGCGCCGGCGGGACGCGCCGCGGTAGACCTGCCACAGGCTCGCCAGGACCACCAACGCCCCGGCGAGAGGCCAGCCGAAGGAGCCGCCGTGGCGGTAGTCCCGTATGAAGGCGAGGAGCAGGAGAGCTGACGGGACCAACCCCGCCCAGTCGAGGGCCCGGTCCCCCCTCCGGAACGTCGTCTGTCCGCTCATGCCCGGATCATAGGGCCGGTGCGTGCGCCCCCACGAGCCGCATCCGGGTTCGCCCGCTGTGCGACCTGGCCACGGACCGCCGGGTGCGGACGACCGCGTGGGGTGCGGGCGGTGGAACTACCCGGCGCGGCGGCGGTGCCGCCACCGGCGCGTCCTGTCCACCGCGGCCACGGCCAGCATGAGCAGGCCCACCTTCACGGCGGAGTCGACGAGGTCCTCCGTGCCGCCGAGGGCGTGGGCGAGGCCCCCGTCCGGCGAGTCACAGCGCCGGCCAGACGACCAGCACGGAGACGGCGAGTCGGCGCCGGGACGGAGTCGTGTCGGTCATGGGGTGAGGATATCGGCGGATCCGGCGGGCTCTGGCGACCGTTCGTGCAGTTCATGGGTGTGATTGCTCCGGTTGCATCGGTGGCGCGATGCCGACAGCATGTTGCGGGGGTGAAAAGTCCGGCTTGTCCCCCCTCCGGTATCGGCGGTGGCTGCTCCCCGTAACCCCCGGCGAGGGCCGGCACCGACTCCACCGGAGGCCGGCGCCCTGGGGCGGAGGTGCCGTCACCAGGAAAGGAACCTCCGCATGTCCACCACCGTCATCCAGCACGTCCTGAACCGGCTGCGCGACATCGGCGTGCGTCATGTCTTCGGCGTCCCGGGCGACTACGCCTTCCCCGTCAACGACGCCATCGCCGAGCACCCGGACATCCAGTGGATCGGCAGCTGCAACGAGCTCAACGCGGGCTACAGCGCCGACGGTTACGCCCGTGTCCACGGAGTGGGAGCGGTGAGCACCACCTACGGGGTCGGGGAACTCAGCGCGATCAACGCCGTCGCCGGCGCATACACCGACCACCTGCCGGTGTTCCACCTGGTCGGCATGCCCAAGATGCCCGTGCAGGCACACCACTCGATCGTCCACCACACCCTGGGCAACGGAGAGTTCGACCTCTTCCTCAAGATGTCCGAGGCCGTGGTGTGCGCGAGCGCCATCATGACGCCGCAGAACGTCGCGTCCGAGGTGGAGCGCCTCATCGCGGCGGCGTTCTACCACCGCCGCCCGGTCTACATGGCCTTCCCCGCAGACCTGGCGACGATGCCCATGGTCGGGTCGGCCCCGCCTATCCCCGCGCCCGCCAGCGACCCCGCGCAACTGGACGCCGCCGTGCAGGCCGTCGCCGACATGCTGGGCCGGGCGAAGAGCGCCTGCGCCCTGCCCGGCGTGCTCACCGCCCGCTCGGGTCTCGCGGACGAGGTCCAGCGGTTCCTGGACGCCACGGGGATGCCCTTCGCCACGATGATGGCCGACAAGGGCGTCCTGAACGAGGAACAGCCCGCGTACTCCGGCATGTACGACGGCAAGCTCATGAACGAGGGCGTCCGCCGCTTCGTCGAGGGCAGCGACGTCGTCGTGCTGATCGGTGCGCTGATGCACGACTTCAACAGCGGTGCGTTCACCGCACACCTCGACCCGGGTCGCACGATCGACATCCGCCACCACCACGTGAGCGTCGACGGCATGACCTACCAGAGCGTGGAGATGAAGGACCTCCTCGCCGCGCTGACCGGGACGCTGCCGCGCAGGCAGTGGCCGCACATCCCGGCCGAGGTGACCCGTATGGCCCCGGCGGGCGGGAGTGCCGGCGACTCGATCACCGCCGAGAACCTCTATCCCCGCTGGGAGGACTTCCTCAGGCCCGACGACATCCTGGTCGCCGAGACCGGCACGGTCTCGATGGGTCTGGCGTTCGCCAAGCTGCCCAGCGGCGCGACGTTCCACAACCAGACGCTGTGGGGCTCCATCGGCTGGGCCACCCCCGCCGCGGTCGGCGCGGCCGTCGCGGCGCAGGACGGCCGGCGCGTCGTCCTGATCACCGGGGAGGGTTCGCACCAGCTCACCGCGCAGGAGATCAGCCAGTTCGGGCGGTACGGGCTGCGGCCGGTGGTGTTCGTCCTGAACAACCACGGCTACCTGATCGAGCGCCTGCTCTGCAAGCACCCGGACATCGCCTACAACGACCTGGCCGACTGGCGGTACTCCGACCTGCCCAAGGCCCTGGGCTGCGAGGACTGGTTCACCGCGCGCGTCTCCACCCTCGCCGAGCTCGACCGGGCGATGGACGCCGCGGGGAAGGCCGGCACCGGCTGCTACATCGAGGTCATGACCGACACGTACACGGCGCCGCCGCTGGCCGGCCAGCTGCACGACAACATCGAGAGCCTGTACTCCACCTGACCGGCGGCCACACCGAAACGATCGGGGCGGGCGGGCCGTGAGGCCCGCCGTCAGCCCGCCCCAAGGGGGCCGCCACGGCGCGGGAGGCGGTGGCGGTCGCGGTTCGTCATCTGCCGAGCGGGCTCGGCCCCGTGAGGTCCGGCGCGTCCGGCCGGCCGCCGCACGGCCCACCGTCAGGCACGCAGTAGTTCGGCGGCCCTTTCGGCGATCGCGTAGACGGTCGCGTTGGTGTTCGCGGAGGGGATCGACGGGATGACCGAGGCGTCGGCGACGCGCAGGCCGTCGACGCCGTGCACGCGCAGGGCGGGGTCGACGACGGAGTCCGCGGCGTCCAGCCCCATACGGCAGGTGCCGACGGGGTGCATGTACGAGCACAGGGTCCTGAGCGCGTACGTCCGCAGCGCGGCGTCGTCCCGGGCCCGCGGACCCGGCTGGACCTCGTGCCCGTGCCATTCGCGGAGCGCGTTCGCCCGGCCGATCTCCCGTGCCAGGCGCAGCCCTTCGACCATGGCGGAGAGATCCCGGTCGTCGGAGTAGTAGTCCGGGTCGACGAGCGGCAGCACGTCCGGGTCCGCGCTCGCCAGGCGGACGCAGCCGCGGCTGTGGGGCAGTATCGCGGAGACGGCGATGGTGTAGCCCCGGCCCGGGCCGGGTGCGCCGGGGACGGGGATGTGGCCCGGGGCGTCGACGAAGAGCACCTGGAGGTCGGGGCCGTCGAGCCCGGAGCCGCTGCGCACCAGACCGAGGGCCTCACCGTGGTTGTTGACGCCGGCGGGCACCGGACGCGCCGACCGGTAGACGAGGTTGGCGATCGGGTGGTCCTGAAGGTTCGCCCCGACGCCCGGGTGGTCCGCCACGACGTCGATGCCCCTGCCGCGCAGGTGCTCCGCGGGCCCGACGCCCGAGAGCATCAGCAGTTGCGGTGACCCGATGGCCCCGGCCGTGAGGACGACCTCGCCCGAGCAGCCGACGACCGACACGGTGCCGCGCGTGGTGACGTACTCCACCGCGGTGCACCGACCGCCGCCGATGCGCAGCCGGTGCACCTGGGTCCCGGTCACCACGGTCAGGTTGGGCCGGTGCAGGGCGGGGGCCAGGTAGGCGTCGGCGGCGCTCTGCCGTCTGCCGTCGACGATGTTGAGGTCGGACCAGCCGAAGCCTTCCTCCGCGCCGCCGCTTACGTCGGCCGCGCGCGGGTGACCGGTCTCGGCCGCCGCCTCGAGCATGGCCGCCACCACCGGGTTCGCGGGTTCGGGCGGTCCCACGGTCAGGGGGCCGCCGACCCCGCGCAGGGCCGGGTCCCGTCCCGAGGTGTTCTCGCTGCGCTTGAAGTAGGGCAGCAGGCCGTCGAACCCCCAGCCCGTCAGGCCGGACCCGGCCCACACGTCGTAGCTGGAGCGGTGGCCGCGCACGAAGTTCATCACGTTGATGGCCGATCCGCCGCCGAGGGTGCGTCCGCGGGCGAGGAGCACGCCGGCGCCGCCGGCGCGCTGCGGGACGGTGGTGTCCCCCCAGTCCGCGGACGTCCGCAGCAGTGCCGGCCAGGCGGGCGGCGCGCTCATGTCGGTCGAGGTCTGCGCCGTGCCCGCTTCGAGGAGCAGGACGCGGGGGCCGCCGGACTCGGACAGCCGGGCGGCGATCACGCTGCCGGCCGTCCCGCCGCCGACCACGACGTAGTCGTAGGTGTCGGTCGTCGATTCCATGGTCGTCCCGGTCGGTCATTCGGAGAGGGGGTAACGCGGCGGCTGGGAGCCTTCGATGGTGATCCACTGGAGTTCGGTGAACTCCTCCAGGCCCGCGCGTCCACCGGACTTGCCGTAGCCGCTGTTCTTGACTCCGCCGAAGGGCGTCTGGGGTTCGTCGTCGAGGGTGGTGCCGTTGATGTGGCACATGCCGGCGTTGATGCGCTTGGCGAGGTCGAGGGCGAGAGGGATGTCCCGGGTGAACACGGCCGAGGTGAGGCCGTAGTCGTTGTCGTTGGCGACGCGAAGGGCCTCCTCGGGTCCGTCGACGGTGACGACGGTGACGATCGGGCCGAAGGACTCCTCGCGGTAGACCCGCATGGCGGGGGTGACGTCGGCGAGCACGGTCGGCGCGAAGCAAGGGCCGTCGGACGTACCGCCGGTCAGCAGCCGTGCCCCGGCCGCGACCGCGTCCTGGACCAGGCCGGACAGCCGCGCGATGCTGTCCGGTCCGACGACGGGGCCGAGCGCGGTACGGGGGTCGCGCGGGTCCCCGCAGACGACGGAGGCCGCGGCGGCGGCCAGGCGCCGGGTGAACTCGTCGGCGACGGTGGCGTCGACGACGATGCGTTCGGCGGACAGGCACGCCTGGCCGGAGTTGGCGAACGCGCCGAAGACGGTCGCGCTGACCGCCCGGTCGAGGTCGGCGTCGGCGAGGACCAGAACCGGCGCCTTGCCGCCGAGTTCGAGGATCGCCTGTTTCATGTGCGAGGCGGCCCGCTGCGCGATGAGGCGGCCCACGCGGCTCGACCCGGTGAAGTGCACCCGCCGTACGGCGGGATGCGCGACCAGCGCGTCCACCACTTCGGGGGCGTCCTCGGGCGCGTTGGTGACGAGGTTGTACACCCCGTGCGGCAGCCCCGCCCCGGTGAGGCATTCGGCGACCAGGCCGTGCGTGCGCGGGGTCTGCTCGGACGCCTTCATCACCACGGTGTTGCCCACGGCCAGCGCGTACGGGACGGAGTTGCCGACGAGCAGCGCCGGGGCGTTCCACGGGATGACGCAGGCGACCACGCCGACCGGTTTGCGGATCGCTATCGAGGTGCGTCCCGGTGCCTCGGAGGGGATGAGCTCGCCGGTGAGGCCGTCGTGGACGGCGCTCGCCGCGTAGCGGAAGTTCTCCGCGAGGACGCTGGTGTTGTAGTGGCCCCATGCGGCGGGGCCGCCCATCTCGGCGGTGATCGCCTCGGAGATCTCCGAAGCTCGGTCGTCCAGTGTGTCGGCGGCCGCCCACAGGATGCGGCGGCGCTCGTTGGGCGGCAGCGCCGCCCAGGCGGGGAAGGCCCGTTCGGCGGCGTCGGCCGCCCGCAGGACGTCCGCGGAGAGGGCCGCCGCGGCTTGTGAGGCGATGTCGCCGGTGAACGGGTCGCGGGCGGCGAAGGTGTGTGCGTCGGCCGCTTGTTGCCAGGTGCCGTCGATCAGCAGTTGCTGGACGGCGTTCTCGCCGGTGAGGGTCACGGGTGGTTCTCCTGCTGTGCGGTGGCGCCGTGCTTCGCGGGCAGCACGGCACCCTGACGTGGCGCTGGGGCCGCTGGTGCCAGAGCGAGGGTGAAGCCGATGCGACGCGGGTGCGCGCGAGGCGCCCTCGGGTCGGGCGCGCGCTGGGTGGCGTCGTGCACGTCGGCGGTGTCGCCGGGGCTCTGCTGGGCGGCGCGCGCTCCGTGTCGGGCTCCCGTTCGGAGAACCGGAGTCGGCGGCCGCTCGCCACTGGCCCCGGCGCGTGTGCGGAGGGCTTCGAGGACGCTTCCCGTGAGGGTGGGGGAGGGAGGGCGATGGTCTTCGCGGCGTCCGGAAGTCCCCGGCCAGTGCTATTGAGGGATGTCCAGGAAGCGTAGCGCTGATAAGCCGCGACATGCAACAAGCGCTAACATTTTTGTGTAAATCGGACGGATCGGGCGTGACGTGGGGCCGGCCGGGGCTCGGGTCCGGTCATGGCGCGGGTCAGGGCTCGGGGCAAGGCTCGGTGCAGGGCCCCGGCGTCAGTCGCTGGTCGACCCAGATGAGTTTGCCGTCCGGGACATGGCGGGCTGCCCGTGGACCAGGCCCGCCAGTACGCGCGCGAGCACTCCGCGGCCCTCGCGCTGCAGCGCCACCTGCTCCCCCGCCGTCCCACGGGCGGGGCCGCGGCCGACGTGGCCTGGCCTTATCTGCCCGCCGACAGCCACCACGGCGTCGGGTGCGACTGGTTCGACGTCATCCCGCTGTCCGGGGCCCGCGTGGCCCTGGTCGTCGGCGACGTCTCTTCCTCGTCTCCCGGCTGTCCCGCGCCTGGGGGACCCCGCCGTCGAGCAGCATCGCGCCCGCCGGCCGGCCCACCACTTCCGCGGCCGAGCAGCCGACGGGCCGCTCGGCGGCCTGCGACCAGCCGGCAACGGTGCCCTCCGCGTCGAGGAGGGCGGTCGCCGCGCCGCCCGGCGCGGGGGCCTCGTGGGCTTCCGACGTCGCCGTCTCGGTGGTGCTCATCGGTCTTCCTCCCATGTCCCCCCTGCGGTGAGGGCCTTCGCGGCGGTGGAGGCCGCGCGGCCGGTGCGTCAGGTGTCCGTCGGAGGTGCGTGGTTCGCGGGTGCTCCGTACACGTCCACGTTCGCAAGGCTACGCTGCCGAAAACTCGGGACACTGGTCCACTTCCATGGAGAATTCGCAGGACAATTCCACGGACGGGTTCGCCGCCGGACACGGCACCGGACACGGCACCAGCGTTTCTCCGGCCTGCGTCTGGCTTTCTCCGGCTGTGTCCCGGGTGGTCCCGCCGGACGCGCACTCGCCGGGCTGCCGAACCCCCGGCCGGGCCGGACCTCGGATCGAAGGCCCTGCGCCGTCATTCCCACGGGTCCTGAACCCCGGCAAGCCGCGCCGGTGGAACGAGGCGTGAGGAGCGGGTTCCGGCCGCCGCCTCACAACCCGGCGGGCTGTGCCGTCGTATCCCCGCGGGAGAAAAACGACCGCTTACGGAATACCGGGCACCCGTACGGGTGCCGCCACAGGACGTCCGGATTACGACCATAGGCTGCGTCTATCGACGCCTTCCACTATGCGTCTTGGACGGGGCGGCGCCTTCGTCCATAGCCTTTGGGCATGGCACTCGCGGGAATTCGTCCGGCGAGTGCCGGCGCCACCGGGAAACGGCTGTGACCACCTTGGAGGAGGCTTCCATGAATTGGCGCGACGCCGCCGCCTGCAGTGAGGAAGACCCGGAACTGTTCTTCCCCATCAGCGGCAGCGGGCTGGGAATGGTGCAGATCGGCGAGGCCAAGGCCGTGTGCGGGCGTTGCCCCGTCACATCCCGGTGCCTGGAATGGGCGCTGGGAGCCGGCCCGATGGAAGGCGTCTGGGGCGGCACCACGGAGAGCGAACGACGTGCGCTGCGGGGACGTACCACCCGCGAGCGGCTGGGAGAGGCGGGCCGGACCGCCGTCTGAGCCGTCCCGCAGCGACGGCTCGCCGGGTTCCGCCACTGCCTGCACGATGGAACCTCTTCGGCGAGCGGCGCGTGCTGCTGAATCTGGCCTTCCGCATGCTCGGTTCCTCGTACGACGCTGAGGACGTCGTCCAGGAGACCTACATGCGCTGGTACGCCCTCTCGGCGGACGACCAGCGCGAGATCAGGTCGCCCATGGCGTGGCTGGTGCGGGTGGCCGGCCGGATCTGCCTGGACCACCTGTCCTCGGCCCGGGTGCGCCGGGAGCGGTACGTGGGGGAGTGGCTGCCCGAACCGCTGCCCGGGTCGGCCGGGGCGGGCGTGGACCCGGCGGCGACCGGCCCCGATCCGGCGGACCAGATCAGCCTGGACGAATCCGTCACCCTGGGGGTCCTGGTCGTCCTGGACTCCGTCACCCCGGCCGAACGCGTCGCGTTCATCCTGCACGACATCTTCGGGGTCCCCTTCACGGAGATCGCGGAGACGGTGGGGCGTTCCCCCGCTGCCTGCCGCCAGCTCGCCACGTCCGCCCGTCGCCGTCTCAGGGCGGCCGAGCCCCCGGCGATCCGGAGTTCACGGCACCGGGACGTCGTGGCGGCGTTCAAGCACGCCTGCGAGACCGGCGATCTGGACAGGCTCGTGGGGCTCCTCGACGTGAACGCGACCGCGACCGCCGACGGCGGAGGAAAGGTGCGGACCGCCCTGCGGCCCGTCGTCGGAGCCGACAAGATCGCCCGCCTCATCCTCGGCGTCCTGCGCAAGGCGCCAGGGGTCTCGTTCCGGGTGGAGGACGTCAGCGGCCGCCCAGGCCTCGTCGGGTGCCTGGACGGCGTGACGGCGGCGGTCATCGGGATCGACCTCACCCAGGAGTGCCGCATCGGCCGGCTGTGGCTCATGATGCACCCGGACAAGCTGCACGCGTGGCGCACCAGGGACGGTCGTTAGTCCTCCGGCCGGGAAGGTGCGCCACGGGTAGGGGACGGGTGCGGGGGGCGGGCCGGCCGCCACCGGTGGTGCCCCCGGCCGCATCCGCGCGGCGAGGTCCGCGCGGCGGGAGGCTCACCGGGGCAGGCGGTCCCAGAAGGCGCAGTGGTGCGCGGCATACGCGTCAACGGGGCGGATTCCGCCCGGTCCGGGAGCCAGCGACTGCACCGACCACGCCGATCGCCCGAGAGCCGGCGAAGGGCGCAGGACGGGCCAGCGCGGAGCGTCGGCGGTGTTCGGGTCGCCGGTACGCGCGAAGGCCGTCCAGTAGCCGACCATCCGGTCCGACAGGGCGCGCTGGGCCTCGGTCAGCGGTTGTTCGGTGGGGAGGGAGGGGAACAGGAACGGCATCTCGAAGCCGTGCGCCGCGCCGTACGGGAAGCCCAGGTTCGCCGGCAGACCGGCGAGGACGGGAGCGTCCGCATCGCTGAACTCGTAGCCGTAGAGGGGGAGACCGGGGGCGCGGGCGGCGATGGCCCGGTCGGCCGCCAGCGTGGTGCAGGCGAGGGACCGGTCGGTCAGCACCGCGGCCCAGGCCAGTGCGGGCGTCGGGTGTCCCGCCGCCGGATAGCGCGCCTCGACGGCCGGGGCCGCGGGGCCGAAGGCTTCCACCAGACGGGCGCGGTAGTCGTCATCGGTGCGGATCGGGAACGCGGCGAGCGACAGGCCGACGAACATCCGCATCTCGTCGCGGTTGCTGCCCTGGACGACCGGAACGCGATGGAAGCGCCCCGAGGCCAACGCCTGGTCAGGCGCCGTCGGCAGCAACGCATTGCCGTAGGCGGGCCGGTTGAAGGACTGCATCAGTTGCGCGGTGGCGAGGCGATCCGTGCTCTGCCCGCGCAGGCACGCCAGCACCTCGTCGGGGCCGCCGGCTGTGCAGCCGAGTTGCCGGGCGGCCTCCGCACCGGCCGTCTGGACCTCGCGCTGTGAGGCGAACGGCTCGTACACCGGTGTTCCGGGTCCGAGAGCGCCGCGGGGGAAGGACATGAGGCAGGAACCGCTCTGGAGCACGGCCCGCTGGAAGAGTCCGGCGGCCGTCGGCGAGGTGAGGTGCGCACAGATGCCGAGCGCGCCCGCGGACTCACCGAACAACGTGACCCGGCCCGGATCGCCGCCGAAGCGCTCCGCGTTCGCCCGCACCCAGCGCAGCGCGGCCTGCTGGTCCGCCAGTCCGAACGGCGGGGCGGAGCCCAGCCCGGGGTGGCCGAAGTAACCGAGGACGCCCAAGCGGTAGTTGACCGTGACGACGACCGTGTCACCCCGCACCGCGAGTCGTTCGGCGCTGTAGTCGATGCCGGCACCGCCCAGGAACGCACCGCCGTGCAGCCACACCAGCACGGGCCGCTTCCGCCCGGCCGGCTCCGGCGTCGGCGTGGCTGTCGGCGTCGGCGTCGGCATCGTGACGTTGAGGTAGAGGCAGTCCTCCGACCCGAGGGCCGTGGCCGCGCCCGGTGCCGGCATCTGCACGCAGGGTCGCCCCGGCGCCGTCGCGTCCCGGACACCACGCCATGCCGCGGCCGGCACCGGGGCACGCCAGCGCAGCGCCCCGGTCGGCGGGGCGGCGTAGGGAACACCGTCGAAGGTGGTGTACGCGCCGTGTGACACGCCGCGTATCAGGCCGCGGTCGGTACGTACGACGGCGCCGCCCTCCCCCGAGGAGGACGGGGAACCGGGCTGCGCGCCGGTCGCCGGTACGGCGGTGGCGGCGAGCAGTGCCACCGCGCAGAGCAGGGTGAAGAACACCGCACGGAGCCGGTCTCTTCGGTTCGGACGCCGTGCTGTCATGGCCAGGGACATGCGTATCCACCGTTCTCGGTCGGACGGGATCGGACGGGATCGGACGGAGTCGGACGGGGCCGCACGAGACCGCACGAGGCCGGGCAGGCCCGAACGAGGCCTGAGCGGCGGGGATACGGTGCGACCGGCGCGGTCAGTGATCAGTACGCTAGGACCTCCCGTGCGCTGGAGGTTCAAGAGCCTGTGACGCAAGACACGTGGAGCATCGGCGAACTCGCGGCCGGGACGGGGGTCCCGGTGAAGACCCTCCGCTACTACTCCGACAGCGGCCTGCTGCCCGTGGCAGCCCGCAGCACCGGCGGTCATCGGCGCTTCGGTCCCGAGGCGTGGGAGCGGATCCGCCTCATCAGGCGCCTGAGGGCGCTGGACACCCCGATCGCGACCATCACACAGATGGTCACCGGTGAGCGCTCCTTCGGTGAACTGGTGACAACAGAGCTGGAGACGGTGCAGGAACGACTGACCGAGCTGCGGTGGCGCCAGGCCACACTCGAGTCCCTCGACGACTGCCCGAGCGACGAACGGCTCCGGCGTCTGGAGATCCTCTCCCGCGTGCAGCGTCTCCCGCAGGCGCATCGCACCCTCACCGACCACTGGCATCGCGAGCTGCCCGCGACGATGCCCAGGCGCCGGCTCGACATCATGATCGCCATGTTGTCCCCCGACCCGCCGCGGGACCCCGATCCCGCCACGGTCCTGGCCTACGCCGAGCTCCATCTGCTCATCTCCACGCCCAGCTTCACCCGCTGGACCCAGGACCACGACGAAGAGATGAGGGACGCCCCGGCCTTCTACGAGGAGATCGACGAAGCCGCCGCCCTGACGACCGCCGCTCTCGCCCGGGGCCTGCCGCCCGGCGCCGGGGACGCGGTGAACGCCTTCGTGTCCGCCCACGCACGGGCCCGGCGCGAGTCGGACACCCCCGCCTTCCGCGCGTTCCTGTACGGGCTGGTGTCCAGGTCGTCCGGCTTCGACCCCCGCCTGGAACGCTATTGGGCCCTGGTCGGCACCGTCACCGGTGGGCGCGTGCTGAACATGACGGTGGCTCACCGATGGCTGACGGACGGACTGTCGATCTCGATAGCCGGCAGCGCGCCTTCGGCATCGAGGAGCCGCCCGGCCTCCGTGAAAGCCCGGACCGGGCACGGGAGCTGGGGGAGCCGGTACTGAACGCCAGGGGCGGGCGGGGCCGGGGCGCCGCGGCGGTGGGCGTCGGCCCTCGCGCCCGTGCGGAGACGGCCTGGAACGGGACGACGCGCGTGCGCTCCCCGGCCGCCGACTCCCGTCACAGGTCAGGGAGGAGAAGCCAGACCTCGGAGAATGCGAGGCCGTGCCCGTCGGTCACCACCCCGCACGGGCAGCCCAGCGAGAGCCGGCGCCAGTCGCAGGTCACCGTCCAGGGGCCGGCCTGCCCTCCGCAGGCCGGGCAGCCGACGGTCTCGGCGGTCCACACCCCGGCGGCGGGTCTGCCGTGACGGCGGAAGCGGCCTTCGTACCGCAGCTGCCAGGGCTCGGCCGGGGGCGTGAGCGGGACCGTCCCGGGCGGGCTCGCCGCAGCCAGCGCGGTGAACAGCGCGATGAGGCCGGGAAGCAGGGCCTCGCCCGCCTCCGTGGGCGGCGCTGACGGGCCCCCGCCACAACCCGGAGCCGCGGCCGCGCCCGGGGGGTGGGCCGCAGCGCGGGGGAGACCCTCGTCAGGATCGCGCAGCGGGACGGCGACCTGCTGGTCGTCGGTGCGGGACGCAGGCGCGGGCGCGGCCCGTGGCGCTCCCCGGTCGTCCGCCACTGCCTCGCGCACGCGTCGTGCCCGGTCCTGACCGTGCCGCCGTCTCCGCTCCAGCTGGACCCGGAGGCGATGACGCGCACACGGGGGCTCCGGCGGGCGGGCCGCGACGACGTGCGGAGGGAGGCGTTCCGGGTTCTGACGGGTAATCAGTTCGCCGACGGCGACATCTGAGGCGCTGCGAGCGGCCGGGCGGCCGTTACCGCCGGACACGCGTCACCCGCGCCGGACGGGTAAGACGGCAGCCATGAGGATCGATGGCGCAGCAGTCCCCTCACGGCCGCGGTGGTTGCTGACGCTGCCCCTGCTGTGGGCGCTGCTGGTCGCGCTCGGCGCGCTGGTGACCGGCCCGTGGGCGGGCCGGTGGCCGGTGTCGGCGGAGGACGGCCTCGTCCGGTACCTGTCCGGGCACCGCACCGCCGCGGGTGACGCGGTCTCGCAGGGGCTGTCCCTGGTCGCGGGCACACAGGGTGTGATCGCCGTGACGCTTCTCTGCGTGGTGGCGCTGCTCGTGCCGCCGCGCGGTCCTCGGCGCGCCGCGGCGTACTTCCTGGCCGGTGCGGTGGCGGCGCAGTCGGCCGTCTTCGTCCTCGTCACCCTGTGCGTGGAACGGCTCCGCCCGGACGTGCCGCACCTGGAGCAGGCGCCGCCGACCTCGAGCTTCCCCTCCGGGCACTCGGGGGCCGCGCTCGCCCTGTACGGGGGCCTGGCCGTGCTCGCGGCCCGCGGCACGCGCCGCCCCTGGCGGCTGCCCGCGGTCGCGCTGCTGCTGTGCCTCCCGGCGGCGGTGGCCGTGTCGCGGCTGTACGCGGGGATGCACCACCCCAGTGACGTCGTCGGCGGTCTCCTCAACGGCGCCTTCACCCTGTTCGTGCTGGCCCGCGCCCTGCCGCCGCACCGCGCGCGCGAAGGGCCGCCCGGCCCCCGCCCCCGTGACGCCGCCGGGGGGCGCCGGGCCGTCGTCGTACGGCACCCGCACGCCTGCCCCGAAGAACTGGCCGAGGCCGTCCGCGCCGTCCTGGACCGCCACGGCTACACCGACCAGCGGTGGACCCTCACCACGGCGGAGCGGCCCAACGGCGAACTCGGGGCGCTGGCGGCGCGACACCGCGCGCCGCTCGTCGTGGCCTGCGGCGGCGACGGCACCGTCCGCGCCTGCGCCGAGCCCCTGCTGGGCACGGACACCGCCCTGGCCATCGTCCCGTGCGGCACCGGCAACCTGCTCGCCCGCAACCTCCGCCTGCCCCTGGACCCGGCGGCGGCCCTGGAGCGGGCACTCGCGGGGCGGACCACCCGCATCGACGCGGGGCGGGTGCACGGCGACGGGCTGCCCGCGACCTGCTTCACCGTCATGGCCGGCGCCGGCTTCGACGCCGCCATGGTCCGTGACGCCTCCGACCGCCTCAAGGCGCGCCTGGGCTGGAGCGCGTATGTCGTGTCCGGTGCCGGGCATCTCGCCGATCCCCGCATGCATCTGGCGATGCGTCTGGACGGCGGCCCGGAGCTGCACCGCCGGGCCCGGATGGTGCTCGTCGGCAACGTCGGCGTCCTCCAGGGCGGCCTGCCGCTGCTGCCCGCGGCGCGACCGGACAGCGGCCGGCTGGACCTCGTGCTGCTCAACCCCCGTGGCCTGACCGGGTGGGCGGCCGCCGCGGGGCACCTGGCGATACGCATGCTGCCGGGCCGCCGCGGGCGGCGTGGCGGCGTCACCGCCGCCGGATCGCCCGTGGCCCGCGGGGCGCTGGAGTACTTCCAGGCCCGGCGGATCGACATCGGTTTCGCCACGCCTCAGGCACGCGAACTCGACGGTGACGTCGTCGCGGACGGCACCCGGCTCACGATCGAGGTCCAGCCCGGGGCCCTGCGCGTCCACCTGCCCGCCCCGACCCCCGTACCCACCACGGCCGCTGTCCGTGCCCCGGAACACGTCGACCGCGCCGTCACCTCCGGCGGCTGAGCCGCCGCCGAACCAGTCAGGAGAGCGATGGGCACCGCCACCCGCGTCCCGCAGCGACGCGACGTACAGGGCGACGAACTGTCCGGCGACGAGGCCTGGGCCGCGCTGCGCCGGTACGGCGGCTGGAGTCTGCTGCGCGATTCCTTCGTGCGGTTCCGCTACGCCGACGGCTTCAGCCACTCCCGTGCGCTGGCCCTGCAGACGGTCCTCGCCATCGTCCCCCTCGCCATCGCCGTGATCGGCCTGTCGAGCGTCCTGCACACCGACGACGTCGGCCGCGTCGCCGAACTGACCGTGCGCCGGATCGCGAGCGGCCCCAGCCGGCAGGTGATCGACGACGCCCTGCGGCAGAGCCACCGGCAGGGCGACGGCGGCGGGCAGGCGGCCCTGTGGCTCGGGCTGCTGTTCTCGGTCGCCAACGTCACCACCGGCCTCTGCCAGGTCGAACGAGGCGCCAACCGCATCTACGGAGTGGAGCGCGACCGCCCGTTCCTCCGGAAGTACAGCCGCGGGCTGGTGATGGCCGTGCTGGCCGGCATGCCGCTCGGCCTCAGCTTCGTCCTCACCGTCATGGGCGCCCATCTGACCCGCTCCCTGGCGGAGGTCTACCACCTGGACACCGCGACCACGCACGCCTGGGACGCCCTGCGCCTGCCGCTCGGGGCACTTCTCGCGGTGCTCGCCACCAGCGCGATCTTCCGCCGCTCACCCCGCCGCGACCAACCCGGCTACACCTGGCTCGCCTTCGGCGCGACGGTGTACCTGGTGCTGTGGATCCTGTCGACCTGGGCGCTGAGCCTGTACGTCGGGGCGAGCGGCTCCTTCACCAGCATGTACGGGCCGCTCAGCGCATTCGTCGCGCTGCTCCTGTGGTCCTACCTCACCTCGGTCGCGCTCTTCCTCGGCCTCGCGTTCGCCGCCCAACTGGAGGCGGTACGCGCCGGTGTGCGGCAACCGGCCGCCGACGACCCGGGCGTGTGACCGACGGCGGCGCACCACCGCACCGCTGTTCGCGGCCCGCGCGCTCTGCCGGTCAGCCCGAGGACGCCATCCGTATGGCACATCGCCGGACACGAGCGGCCCTTCATCCGGGACTCCATCGCGTGGCACTTGACGGTCACGTCCGCCTTCAGCCCGGCCGACCACGACTTCTGCGCCCACTACTTGAAGGGCCCGGCCGTACGAAGGCCTGGATGGACATCCGGCGCGAAATGCGCGCGGACGTCGCGCGAACCGGGCGCGGACGTCGCGCGGAACGAGAAGTTCGCGGCGCGGGGCGAACTGAGGATGCCCATCCTGGCGATCGGCGGCCAGGAGTCGTTCGGCGGCAGCATCGCCGATCAGTGGCGCCAGTACGCAGTGACCGTGGACAGCCGGGTCATCGAGGGTGAGGGGCACTGGGTGACCGAGGAGAAGCCGCAGGAAGTGACCGCCCTGCTGCAGTCCTTCCTGCAGAGGTAGGTTCCCCCGCACCGGAACACATGCCGGCCGTCGTGCCGACGCTCGGAAAACGACCGAGATCGGCCCCGACCCCGTCCAGCATCTGGGCGAGCAGGTGGAAGGCCCGTGCCCGGATGGGTGCTCGGCGGGATGTCCCGGTCCAGTGGACGTCGGTGTATCCCTCGACGGCGGTCAGGGTCTCCACCTCGTTCCGGGCGGCCGGCACTTGCACGAACCGCACGTAGTCGCCGATGTCCGTGCCGGGCGGGTGCCCCGCCGTGAACACCCGTGGGCGCGGGGCCTGCGCCGGCAGTGTTCGCTCCGTAGGGAAGACGACGGCCAGGCCGGCGAGTGCGAGCCGCACCGCCGGGCATTCGGCCCGCCATCGGGCCAGGAGTTCCGGCGTGAGGGACTCGACGGTCGCCCGGGCCCGGGTCTCGCTGTCCGGGTCCGCGTGGGGTGGGGTGGCGGGCCCGCAGCCTGCCAGTCGGCGTTCCGAGACGGTGGCGGCCCTGAACAGTGTGCGTACCGCTCCGAACCGCTCCCGGGCGGGCACCCGGTCGTCGGGTGGCCGGCACCGCGAGCAACACCAGCCCCTCCGCCGTCCCGGCCTGGCATGTGTCCTGGTGGAGGATCTCGCTGTGGAAGTCGCCGAGGAACCGGAGGTCGTCCTCCCAGTACGGATCGGCCATGGGCGCGAACAGCATCTCGGCCTGCGGCAACCGGTGAGGGTCGGGCAGCCGGTCGGCGACGACGTCCCGGAAGATCCGCCGGATCGGGGGGCCGAAGACGCGGCCGGTCCGCCACGCCTCCCGGAGTTCCCCGGGTCGGTCCCTCGTCATCGGCGCAGCGTAGCGGGACAGGGCCGCGTCAGGCCGCCGCGGGCGGGGAACCGTCAGGCCGCGGAGCCGGTGGCGTCGTGGTCGGTGGACAGCGCGAGGTCCCGCCAGGCGTCGGTCTCCTTGCGGAGCTCGGCGATCTTGCCGTCCATCGCTGCGGCGCAGTCGCTGCCGAGCTGGGCGCGCATCGGCGGGTGGTCGGAGTCGGCGAGCTCGATCATGGCCCTCGCGCCCTTGACCGGGTCGCCGGGCTGCGTGTGGTTGAGGCCGGGGACGGCGTCGCGCACCGCGCCCGCTGTGGCGGCGTAGTCGTCGATCACCCGGCCCTCGGTGTGGAGGCTGGACGCGTCGAGGAAGTCGGTGCGGAAGTAGCCCGGTTCGACGATGACGACATGGATGCCCAGCGGGGCCAGTTCGCCGTGGAGGGCCTCGGACAGCCCCTCCACCGCGAACTTGGTCGAGCAGTACACACCGAAGCCCGGCGCGCCGCGGAAACCGCCGATGGAGCTGAGGTTGAGGATGCGGCCCGACCTCTGCCGGCGCATGACCGGCAGGACGGCGCGGGTGACGTTGGCCAGACCGAAGACGTTCGTCTCGTAGACCGCCCGGAACGCCGCGTCCGAGGTCTCCTCCACCGCGCCGAGCACTCCGCGTCCGGCGTTGTTGACCAGGACGTCGATCCTGCCGAAGGCGTACACGGCCGCGTCGACCGCCGCGCGGGCCTGCGCTTCGTCGGTCACGTCCAGGGCGACCGCGAGCACCCGTTCGCCGTACGCGGAGAGCGCATGTTCCACGTCCCGGGGGTTACGTGCCGTCGCCACGACGCGGTCGCCGCGTTCCAGCGCCTGACGTGCCACTTCCAGCCCGAATCCGCGGGCCGCGCCGGTGATGAACCAAGTGATCATGACAGACGGCCTCCCGGAGTCAGTGCGCGATGAGGTTCTGGCCGCCGTCGATGTCGTACGTCCCGCCGGTGAGCGCGTCGTTGCACATGATGTGGGTGGCGAGCGCGGCGACGTCGGCCGGGCCGACGACCCGCCGGATGGGCAGTTCGGCGCGCAGTGCCTCGCGCCGGGCCTCGAGCCGGTCGCCCAGGAGCGACGCCGACAGGGAGGTGTCGACGAATCCGGCGGCGATGAGGTTGACGCGGATCGGCGCCAGCTCGAGCGCCAGGTTCGCGGTGAGGGCGGGCAGGGCCGCGGTCAGGGTGGACGCGACGGCCAGGCCGACGCCCGGTCGCCGGCCGCCCGTGCCGCCGATGAACAGCAGTGTGCCGCCGGGGCGGACCTTGTCGGCGCTGTAGAGCGCCACCGCCAAGGTCATGGCGAGGCGTTCGCCGAAGTGGCGGCGGGCCTCCGCGAGGTCCATGTCGGCCAGCGGCATGTAGAAGGGGCTGCCGGCGGTGAGCAGCACGTGGTCGACCGTGCCCGGCAGGCCCTGGAAGAACTCCTTGAGACGGTCCGTGTCGGTGGCGTCGAAGGCCGCCGTGCTCAGCGGGCGGAGCTCGTCCGCGGCCTGCCGCAGCCGCTCGGGGTTGCGTCCGACCAGGACGACCTCGCCGCCGCCGGCCCGTACGCGGCGCGCGGTCTCCAGCCCGATGCCCGCACTGGCCCCGATCACCACGACCGTCTGGCCGTCCAGGTCAGAGGGGTCGTGGTGCGCCTCGCGGCCCGTCATGGGCACCTCCGGTTGCCGTCCCGTCGTGACAGGGTTCAGACCAGTGCCTCGCCGCCGTGCAGTTGCGGGAACAGCGCCTCGGTGCCGCCGGACAGTGCCGCCCGGACCCGCTTGGTGACGTCGTCGGCGAGCACCTCGTCCGCTCCGGCCTCCACCCCGTCGAGGGTGGCACGCGCCACCGTGGCGGGGTCCTCCTTCGGACCGGTCACGGCGGCGGCCATCTCCGTCGCGAGATAGCTGACGTGGAGCGCGGTGACCTGCGTGCCCTGCTCGGCGAGCGCCACCCGCAGGGCATTGGTGATCGACCACTCGGCGGACTTGGCGGCGGCGTATCCCGCGGTGCGCGGGACGGTCACCCAGGACATCACGGAGAGCACGTTGACGATCGCGCCGCCCCCGTTGCGCCCGAGGACGGGTGCGAACGCCCTGCTCATGGCGAGGGTGCCGAGGACGTGCGTCTCGAACTCCGAACGGAACGCATCCAGCTCGGCGGTGAGGACGTTCGCCCGGGTCGTGGAACCCGCGTTGTTGATCAGGAACGTCACGTCCCCGGCCTGCTCGGCCGCGGCACGGACCGACTCCTGGTCGGTGATGTCCACCGCGATCGGGACGGCATCGGGGACGGAGACCTTCGCGGGGTCGCGCGCTCCCGCGTAGACCTTGGCGGCCCCTGCCTCGAAGAGCGCGCGGACGAATTGCTCACCGAGTCCGCGGTTGGCTCCGGTGACGAGGGCGACGGACCCTTGGACCTTCATGGGGGCACCTTCCCGGAGCGCGGTCTCGGGGCTGCCCTCGCGGTCACGGTGTGCTATGGCAGCCCGTAGTCGTCCTCCCTCTTCGAACGTATATCGCCCATGTTGCCGCCACCACCCGAAGCGGCGACCGCCGCCAGTGGCCCCGTCCCCATGGCCCCGTCCCCGGCCCGGGGCGGGGGCGAGGCGAGGAGCCGTGCGGGTGGCGGAGGCACTCCTTCGGCCGCGCTCACGATGCCGTGGCCGCCACGGTCCGGAGACTGGTGCTCGGCAACTCAATGTCGTCGAGGAGGTCGGCGTGACGGGCGAGTCCCCCGGCAGGGCGGATCAGCAGGAGTCGTCCGGGGAGACGACCGAGCCGAACGAGACGAACGGCGCGGTGGAGGCCCCCGCGCCCACGGGCCGGCGCCGGACGCTGCTGGACGAGCTGACCAATCCTCCGCCGCCTCCACCGCCTCCGCCCCCGGAGGCGGCGGAGCGCACCCCCGTGAACCCGCTGAAGACCTGGGTGCCGGTCGTCCTGCTGCTGGCCCTGGTGTTCTGCGTGGTCCAGGCGCTGCGCCCGCTGCCGGCACCCACGCTGAAGCTGACCGCGGCGCCCTCGTACACCTTCGGCGGCGAGCGTCCGTCACTGCCGTGGCCCGCCGAGGGCCAGGCGGTGCTGGAGGCCGAGGGCCTGGGCCGGATCGGCGCCTTCGGCGAGCAGCGGCCGGTGCCGATCGCGAGCGTCGCGAAGGTGATGACGGCCTACGTCATCCTGCGCGACCACCCCATCGAGCCGGGCGACACGGGCAGGACCGTCGAGGTCGACCGCAAGGCCGAGGACCAGTTCGGCAGCGGGCAGACGGAGGGGGAGTCCGTCGTCAAGGTGACCGAGGGGCAGGAGCTGAGCGAGTACGAGGCGCTGGAGGCCGTCATGCTGCCCTCGGCCAACAACATCGCCCGCCTGCTGGCGCGCTGGGACGCGGGATCGGAGGCGGCGTTCGTGAGGAAGATGAACGCCACCGCCAGGGGACTCGGGATGGACGACACGACGTACACCGACCCGAGCGGCCTGGAGGCGACCACCGTCAGCACCGCGAGCGACCAGGTCAAGCTGGGGCACGCCGCGATGAAGGACCCGGTCTTCGCGGAACTCGCGGGCAAGACCCGCTACACGGACCTGAACGGCGACGTGCAGCACAACGTCAACCGGCTCCTCGGCAACGGTGACGTCGTCGGCATCAAGACCGGCAGCAGCACCAAGGCCGGCGGCAACCTCCTCTTCGCGGCCGTCCGTGACTTCGACGGAACGGAGCAACTCGTCGTCGGCGCGATGCTGGGGCAGCACAAGGCCGACATCCTCGACACGGTGCTGGGCCGCAGCGACACCCTGCTCCAGGCCACGCTGCGGGCGCTCGTCTCGGACACGGTCGTCAGGAAGGGGGAGACCGTCGGCTACGTGGACGACGGCCTCGGCGGCCGGACCGGGGTCATGGCGACGGAGGACGTCCGGGCGATCGGCTGGAGCGGCCTGAAGGTCCGTCTTTCCCTCGACGCACCCCGGAACGGGGTTCCGCACGCGGCGCCGGCGGGGGCCCCGGTCGGCACCCTCACCGTCGGGGACGCCGACAGCGCCGTCAAGGTCCCGGTCGCCGTCGGCGGCCACCTGTCCTCGCCGTCGTTCGGCTCGAAGCTCACCCGCCTCGGCTGACCGCTCCGACTGACCGCTCCGACTGACCGCCTCGGCTGACCGCCCCGCCCGCGGCCACGGGCGGCGGCGGCTCCCCGGGCCTTCAGACGAGGTGGTCGGCGACCAGGTCCGCGAACTCCTGCTCGGTGAGCACCCTTGTGCCCAGTTCCTGTGCCTTGGCGAGCTTGGACCCGGCTCCCGTCCCCGCGACGAGGATGGTGGTCTTCTTCGACACGCTGCCGGAGGAGGTGCCGCCGGCGTTGCTGACGAGTTCGTTCATCTCGTTGCGGTTCCGGCCGGCGAGGAGCCCGTTCATGCCGCCCGTGATGACGACGACCTCACCGTCCAGGGGCTTCGCCTCGCCGGACGTCCCGGCGGGGTTCGCCGAGGGCTCGGTCATGGTGAGGCCCGAGGCGACGAGCTTGTCGATGACGGGGCCCATGGCCGCGATGTGGGCCGCGATCCGGGGAGCGTTGGCCGCCGGAAGCTTGTGCACCGCGGCCAGGGCGTCGGCGTCGGCGGCGCGTATCGCGTCCATCGTGCCGAAGTGACGGGCGATCTCCCGGGACAGCGTGCGTCCGGTGCGGACGATGCCCAGCGCGCAGAAGACCCGGTTGAGGGGCTTGTTCTTGGCCGCCTCTATCTGCGCCACCACGGTGTCGGCCCGCTTCTCGCTGCGGGTCGCGTCGACCAGTTGCCCACGCGTGAGGCCGAACAGGTCGGCCACGTCGGAGACCGCGCCGCCCTCGACCAGGGCTTCGAGGTAGGTGACGCCGAGACCGTCGATGTCGAGCTGGTCGCGGCCCACGGCGTACCGCAGGGCCGCGAGCAGCCCGCATCCGCCGCCGGCGCCGCCCGCGCACTCCCAGCGTTCGCCGGAGGTGTCGATCTCGCCGCCGCACGTCGGGCACGACTCGGGGAAGACGACGGGCGTCTCCTCGCCCGTGCGCAGTTCCACGACGGGGGCCTCGATACGGGGGATGATGTCGCCGGCCTTCCACACCATGACGGTGTCGCCGATCATCATGCCGCTGTCGCGGATGAACTTCGGGTTGTGCAGGGTCGCGTACGGCACGACGCTGCCGTCGACCTCGACCGGCTCCAGCACGGCGCGCGGCGCGATGACGCCGGTGCGCCCGACGTTCCACTCCACCGCGAGAAGCTTCGACTGCCGCACGGCGGCCGCGAGTTTGTACGCCGTCGCCCAGTGCGGGTGGCGGCTGCCGAACCCGGCGCGCTCCTGCTCGGCGACCGCGTCGGCCTTGATGACGACACCGTCGATCCCGAACGGCAACTCCGCGCGCAGCGCGGCGATCTCGTCGACGCGGCGCTGGACCTCCTCCACCGTGGCGCAGACGCGCGGACCCACCGGTGTCGCGGCCGTGGTCTGCACCCCGGCGATTGCGACGGCGTCCATCATCTCGGTGTGCGTGGCACCGGGCAGGCCCACGACGCCGTACGCGTAGAAGGTCGTCTCGATCACGTAGGGGCGGTCCTTGGCGCGCAGCGTGCCGGCCGTGCCGTTACGCGGGTTGGAGAAGACCTTCGCCCCGTGGGCCGTGCGTATGGCGTTGGCCGCCTCGAACTGCTCCCGGGTGAGCAGGACTTCGCCGCGGACCTCGAAGGTGGCCGGCGAGTCGAGCCGCAGGGGCAGCCCCACGATCGACCCGATCGCGTGGGAGACGTCCTCGCCGAAGGTGCCGTCGCCCCGCGTGACGAGCTGCGTCAGGCGCCCGTCCACGTACCGGGCGGCGATGGCGGCGCCGTCCAGCTTGGGCTCGATGACGTAGCCGCCCTGCACCGGTGCCCCCAGGCGGCGGGCGACGGACGCGTCCCACTTGGCGAGTTCCTCCGGGCTGAACACGTTGTCGAGGGACAGCATGGGGATGATGTGGGCGACATCCCCCGTCGGCGCGGCACCGCCGCCGACCTTGCCCGTGGGGGAGTCCACCCGGACGTCCTCGGGGTGGCCCACTTCGTAGTCGCGGATGCGCGAGGCCAGCAGGTCGTAGGCGGCGTCGTCGATCGGGCTCGTCCCGTCGCCGTAGTAGGCGGCGCACGCCTGCAGGGCCGTGTCCACGGCGGAACGGTAGTCCTCACGGGACACCAGCGGGTCAGCGGTCACTGTCGTCATGTCCGGCATCCTGGTGCAGGGGTCTGACAGCGGGCCCGGAGCGGGGACCGCGCCTGTGGAGAACCTCGGCGTCCGCGGGCGGGTCCGGTACGGGCGCCCGGTCCGCCGGGAGCGCGGTCAGGCCGGCTCCTTCCCGATGCCGCCGGACGCCTTGCACAGCCGGCGGGCGGCTCCGTCGGCGAGTTCGCGGACGATGTCGAGGGCCGACTCGATCCGGGACACCGTGCCGACCGCCTCGCCCGCGTAGAGGGCCATCGCGTCCAGGTGCCCGGTCGTCGTCCGGATCGGGCAGACCGGGCTGGAGGCGGGGACGGGCACGGGCACGCCGCCCAGCACCGCCTCACCCGCGATGTCGGTGTCCAGGGAACGTGCGCGCTCGACGCAGTCGCTCAGGACGCGGTGCGGCGCGTCCGGCCATCCGGTCGAGAACTGCGTCGTCAGTGTGGTGTCGCCGCAACCCGCCCTGACCAGGGCGTCCTTGTAGTCCGGGTGGGCGTCGGACTCGTGCGTGGCGACGAACCTCGTCCCGATGCGGGCCGCCCCCGCCCCCGCGGCCAGGACCGCGGCGAGGGTGCGCGCGCTGCCGATGCCGCCGGCCGCGACGACGGGTACGTCGACCGCGTCGAGCACCTCGTCGAGGAGCGGCAGCAGCGGCCGTACCCCGCGGACGTGACCGCCGGCCTCCCGGCCCTGGACGACGACGAAGTCGCACCCCGCGTCCGCCGCGGCCCGCGCCTCCTCGACCGAACCGACCTGCCACGCGGCCAGCGCCCCGCCCCGCTTGGCCCGCGTGACGAGGCGGGGGACGGGATCCGCGTAGAAGAACTCGACGACCGGCATCCGCTCCGCGGCGACGTCGACGCACGCCTCGTCCTCGAGCAGCGGAAGGATGAAGTTGACCCCCACCGGGCGGGACGTACGCTGCCGCACCGCGTCGAGCAGCTCACCGAGCACCCGCGCGGGCACCATCGGGTAGCCGACCATGCCGAGGGCCCCCGCGGCGGACACCGCGTCGGCGAGGTCGAGCCCGCTCACCCAGCCCATGCCGGCCAGCTGGATCGGCACGTCGCAGCCGACGAGATCGGTGAACGGGGTGCGCAGGGGGATGGGTACGGTCGCCATGTGCTGATGCAAGCGCCCGCCCTCGCGCCGCCGCCACTGCGACGCGTCGCGCGGGGGGAGCGTCACCCTGACGGCCGACTCCGCCGTGAGGGCCGTCAGACCGCGTCGACCGGGTGGCGCCGTACGAAGTCGAAGACGGTCCACGCGACGAGGCCGGGGTCCTCCAGGGGCATCGCGTGGCTGACGCCCGGCAGCGTCACCTGCTCGGCGCGGGGGAGACGCGCGGGCGGTTCCGGGCCCGGTAGGGACTGCCCAGGCGTTCCGCATCACCGCCCGCCACCAGGAGCACCGGCCGGCGCAGCGCCTCGAGACCCGCGGCGTCGGCGTCCCACGCGGCGAACGCGGCTCGCTCGTGCTCGAAGAAGTACCTGCCGCTGAGGACCGACTTCCGGAAGCCCTCCGTGCCGAGCACGCGCGTCATGACGTCCAGGTAGCCGGGGGAGCACACGCTCCCCGGGAAGTGGCCGTAAGCCCGTGCCAGGTCCCCTTCCGCCGCGGCGGCGACGGCCCGGCGCATGGCGTCGCCCGGCGGTTCGTCGGCGGCTACGGGAGCGCCGGTTCCAGCAGGACCATCGACCTGACGATCCCCGGGTGCGCGGCGGCCAGTTGCAGGGCGAGGGTGCCCCCGGTCGAGTGGCCGACCACGTGGGCCTGCCCGATCCCCTGCGCGCCGAGCACTTCCGCGAGGTGCCGCGTGTGGTCGGTGACGCTCAGCCGGCCGCTCAGATCCCGGCTCCGGCCGTACCCGGCGCGGTGGGTGCGAACGACGCGGAGGCCGGGCAGCAGCCGGGCGAGCGGTGCGAACCAGTCCGCGCCGAAGGAGGCGTGGACGAGCAGCACCGCGTCGCCTTCCCCCTCGTCCCAGAAGGCGATGTCCGCGTCCGATGTGAGGAGGTGGTGTTCCGCCGGCATGAGCATCGCCTCGAATTGGACGGCGTTTTGTCGTTCTTGGCGTAACTCCGGGAGAGGTCGCGCTGTTCCCTGCATGGGCGATTCTCCGGGCGTCGGAGGGTCAAGAGTGTGTGTCCCCCCACATGGAGGCCCCGTGGTGTGCGGCCGGCGTCACGGCGAAGGCCGCGCTAAAGGGCATCTGAACTGGCGCTTCTCCCTCGGGAGGCTGGTCGGCGCCTGGCGATGACAGCGAAAGGTGAATGTTGTGAACAGTAGGATTTTCGGATGAACGTTGTGAAGCGGCGGGTGCGCCGCCTGTGGGTACTCATGGCTCTGATCCTCGCCGCGGCCGCGGGGTTGATCGCCGTGCGGTCGTACGGCGTGGACACGATCGCCCCGCGCGACGTGCGCGGCCGGGCCGCGGCCAAGGGGAACGCGGCACCTGCGGGAGTGGACTGCGAGAGGGCGAAGTGCATCGCGCTCACGTTCGACGGCAACCCCGGTGAGCCGACCGACAGGCTGCTGGATCTCCTGGACCGCTACGACGCGCCGTCGACGTTCTTCCTCGAGGGCAGGCGCATCCACAAACACCCTGATGTGGTGCGGAGGATCGCCGACGAGGGACACGAGATCGGCAACCACACGTGGACGCACCCGCGGCTGACCGACGTCTCCGACACGCAGATCCGCGACGAGCTGCGCCGCACCGCGAGGGCCATCGCTGACATCACCGGCAGGACACCCACGCTGATGCGCCCGCCCCAGGGACGCAGCGACGACCGGGTCTCCCGGATCTCGCGGGAGCTCGGGCTGGCACAGATCCTGTGGACGGTCACCGCCAAGGACTACCTGACGACCGACTCGGCGCTGATCACCAGGCGCGTCCTCGACGGCGCCGACCGCGACGGCATCATCCTGCTCCACCCGCTGCACAAGGGCACCGTGCCCGCCATGCCCGGCATCCTGAAGGAGCTCCGCGCCCAGGGCTACACGTTCGTCACCGTTTCCCAGCTCCTCTCCCCGGCCGCCGCCGAGCCCGGAAAGGCCTACCGGTGACGCCGCCGCCGACTCGCGCCCGTGGAGCGGGCGGATGCCGCGCCGAGCGCTGAGAGCCCGGATCCACGGGTCCGTGGCACGCGTCAGGACGCCGTCGCGGCCCGCTCGGACTCGCCGCGAAGGACGCAGAATTCGTTGCCTTCGGGGTCGGCGAGAACCGCCCAGCCGGTGCCGTCGGGATTCCGGTGGTCCCCGACGAAGGTGGCACCGAGGCCCAGCAGCCGTTCCACTTCCTCATCACGTGTGGTCTCGGGGCGCAGACACAGATGGAGCCGGTTCTTGACCGTCTTGGGCTCGGGCACCTGGTTGAAGTACAGCACCGGCCCCTCCGCCGACATCACCTGGGTCTCCCGGTCGCCCGGCCGGTCCTCGGGATGCAGAGGGCGGCCGGTCGCCGCGCTCCAGAAGCGGGCCAGCCCATAGGCATCCGCACAGTCGATCGCCACGTTCTGCACCACCGAAACCATGGGCGCGAGCATTCCTGACTTCGGCTCCGGACGCCACCGGGTTCAGGACCGGCGGCGTCACTCTCTAGGATCGGCCTGGCACGCGGAACGCGGACGGACGGGGTGGCAGATGGCAGGCCGGGTCACGGCGGTGAGCCGCAACGCGACGTACTCGTTCAGCAAGCCCCACCGCGAGTCCGTCACGCTGCTCGCGGGGCTCGGCGTCGAAGGGGACGTCCACGCCGGCGAGACCATCCGCCACCAGTTCCGGATGACCTACGAGCCCGACCTGCCGAACCTGCGCCAGGTCCATCTGATGCACGAGGAACTCTTCGACGAGCTGGCCCGCAAGGGCTTCGACGTCTCGGCCGGCCAGCTCGGGGAGAACATCACCACCCGCGGCGTGGACCTCCTGGGCCTGCCCACCGGCACCCTGCTGCACCTCGGCGAGGAGGCCGTGGTGGAGGTGACGGGGCTGCGCAACCCGTGCCAGAAGATCAACGACTTTCGCAAGGGTCTGCTCGGCGAGATGTTCACCATGGACCCGGAGTCGGGGGAGTTCACCTTCAAGTCCGGCGTGATGGGCGTGGTGCGGCAGGGCGGGGTCGTCCGCCCCCAGGACCCGGTCGAGGTCGAACTCCCGCCCGCCCCGCACCGACCCCTCGAACGCGTCTAGCGTCGCGGCAGGACGGCGCCGGGCGGCCCGTCCGGCGCCGCACAGCCGACGGCCAGGTCCAGCAGGCCCATGCGCAGCCGGTGCGCGCCGAGTTCGGGCAGCAGGGCGCCGACGTGTTCCGCGGACAGCGCGGCGAGAAGCGCGTGGGCGGTCGTGTGCGGGTCGGGGGCGGTGTCGAGCAGGGACGTCAGGTGGTCGTGCCAGAAGCGGTAGGCGGCGCTGCGGTAACGCGCCCCGGGCGGCGATGTCTCCGAGGTGCGGAGGAGGTCGAGGTGTCCGGCCACGTGGTCGAGATACGCGCCGACGAACGCGGCGAGGCGGGCTCCGGCGGGGGCTCCGGGGCCGAGCGGGGGCGGTCCGTCGACGACGGCCTCCCGCAGTTCGCGCTCGCGGGCGGCCAGGAGTGCGGCGGCCAGTCCCGAACGGTCGCCGAAGCGGCGGTAGACGGTGCCCTTGCCGACGCCCGCCGCGGCGGCGACCCGGTCCATGGAGACGGCGTCCGCACCGTGTTCGGCGAAGAGGAGTGCGGCGGCCTTGAGTATCGCGGCGCGGTTGCGCGCTGCGTCGACCCGCTCCCTGTGCGGCGGGTCGTGGTCGTGCCTCACGTACGGACTCCTGGCCGAAGCATGTCGTTCTGGTGACGTCGTGGGGGTGCCCCCGGAGCACGATGGTGGCAGGGAGCCATCGCCCCGGGCATCGGGAGGATTACCGAATTCCCGGATCCCAGAAGCGCCGTATCCCCGGATCCGTCAGGGGGAGGGCGGGAGCCCGTACCGGTGCGCCATCGCCGCGGCCTCGGTGCGGCTGGAGGCACCGAGCTTGGCGAGGATGTGGGAGACATGGGTGCTCGTCGTCTTCTGCGAGATGTAGAGCTCCTCGGAGATCCGGCGGTTGCTGTACCCCTTCGCGACCAGCCCCAGCACCTCCGATTCCCTCGGGGTGAGTCCGAACGGCGCCGGTTCGCCGACGTCGGCGCCAGCGTCGGCGGTGGCGGCCGAGGCGGCTGCCGCGGCGTTCGCGGGCGGCGGTTCCTGTTCCTGCGCCGGGTCCGTGCCGGCACGGCGCATCGCCGCTTCGACGTCGGCGAGGAGCAGTCCCGCCCCGAGGTCGATGGCGATCCGCCGCGCCCGGTCCAGCCGGTCGAGGGCCGCCGCGCGGCGCTGGTTCCCGGCGAGCAGGGCGCGTCCCTCGCCGTGCAGTGCCGCGGCCGACTCGTAGGGACGGTCGACGGTCGCGAAGGCGGCCACGGCCCGGGACCACGGGGCCGGGTCGTCGTCCCCTTCGGCGCGCCCCAACTCGGCCTGCAGCAGCCGCTCGTACCCCACCCACACGGGGAAGACGGCGTCGAGCCGCCCGGCGGCGCGGCGTAT
Source organism: Streptomyces sp. PA03-3a (assembly GCF_033792735.1). Taxonomy (NCBI): domain Bacteria; kingdom Bacillati; phylum Actinomycetota; class Actinomycetes; order Kitasatosporales; family Streptomycetaceae; genus Streptomyces; species Streptomyces sp. PA03-3a. The sequence goes on along the minus strand of NZ_JARAVM010000006.1, from coordinate 189,704 downwards.
CGCGGCGAGGACCTCGGGCGAGGGCCCGTCGAGGGAGGCGGAACCGCGGGCCTCCGCCTCGACCGCCGCCGCGGTGCGCAGCAGCGGCAGCGACCAGCGGACGGGGCCGGTGGTCAGGCCCGCGGCGTCGGCCCGCAGAAACTCGGCCCGGGCGTCCGCGAGACGGCCCTGGCCTGCCGCGATCTCCATCGTGCAGTGGCTGAGGGCGACGAGCAGCTGGGTGCGGAGCCGCTCGGTGCCGCGCAGTTCGTCGGCGAGCGCCAACTGCCGGGCGGCGCCGTCCGCGTCTCCGCGGTGGAGCAGGTGGTAGGCGCGGCGGGCCGCGAACGTCCAGCGCGGCAGGTGCGACCGGGCCACCGTCTCGGCCTCGTCGAGCGAGGCCTCGGACTCCGCCCAGCGGCCCAGGGAGAAGAGGCTGATCGCCTTGTTGGAGTGCACCCAGGCCTCGTGGTCGCCCAGCCCGAGGGAGCGGCACAGCGCGATGCCGTGGTCGGCCGCCGCGACGGCCTCCTCGGAAAGGCCCATGCCCTCCAGGACCGACGGCAGGTTCTGGTTCGCCCGCCCGGCGATGCCGAGCTCTCCCAGTTCCTCGGCCCGGCGTCTGACCTCGTACAACTCGGAGACCCCGGTGCCGTCGGCGTCGGTCTCGGCGTCCAGCAGGCACCTGGTCATCCGGGCGTGCAGTTCCAGCGCCTCTGCGCCCACGGCGGCCGCGTACCGCACGGCCTGGTCGGCGGCGGCCCGGTTCGCCGGTCCCGGGCGGTGGACGGCGGTCCAGTTGGCGATGTGCACCAGGACGTCGGCGTGTACGGGCGTCGGGGCCAGGCCGGCGGTCAGCTTGCGGGCCGTCTCGAGCTCCTGCCATCCGTCGCCGCGGTTCAGTCCCTGGACCACCCGCGACCGCTGGGTCCAGAACCAGGCGGCGTGGAGCCGGAACGGCCAGTTCTCCGGGGGAAGGGCTTCGAGCGCGGCGTCGGTCAGGGCCAGGGCCCTGTCGAGGTTGCCGCCGTGCAGGGCGGCGACGGTGGCGGTCGCGAGCAGGTCGAGACGGCTCGGCCCGCCGCGGTCCGGCCCGTTCCCGTCCTGACGGGGCTCCGGCGCGGCAAGGTTCCCGCTCGGGTACGTCTGCGGGCAGCGCGGGGCGGGCAGCGCCGCCCGGGCCTCGTCCGGGACCCGGTCCCACAGCTGGAGCGCCCGCTCCAGGTGCCACAACTGCTCGGTGTAGGCGTAGCAGTGACGTGCCTCCTCGGCGGCCGTGACGCTCATGCGCAGGGCCTTCACGGAGTCCTGCGCGGCGTGCCAGTGCCGGGCCAGGCGGCAGGACAGCTCCACGGCGGGCACGAGTGCGGGGTCCGCCTCCAGCGCGTTCGCGTACCGGCGGTTGACCAGCGCGCGTTCGCCCGGCAGCAGGGTCTCGCTGACCGTCTCCCGTACCAGCGAGTGGCGGAACCGGTAGGCCGATCCGTCCGGTTCGGGGACGAGGACCTGGGCCAGCACGGCCTGGCGCAGTCCCTCGATGAGTTCGTCCTCGGGCAGCCCGGCCACCTCCCGCAGCAGCGCGTACCCGGTCGCCACTCCTCCTTCCGCGGCCGTGCGCAGGATGTGCTGGCTGGTCTCCGGCAGCGACTCCAGGCGGGGCAGGAGCACGTCGCGGAGGTCGCGCAGGTCCCGGCGTCCCGTGCCGAGGTGGTCCCGGCCGCCGGCCGCGAGTTCCTCGACGAAGAAGGCGTTGCCGTCGGAGCGGGCATAGACCTCGTCGAGGACGGCCGGGTCCGGCGGCGCGCCGAGGATGCCGGCGAGCTGTCCGCCGACCTCGCCCCGGGTGAACCGGGGGAGTGCGACACGGCGTACGGACCGGAGCCGGCCCAGCTCCGCGAGCAGCGGGCGCAGCGGGTGCCGGCGGTCGATGTCGTCGGACCGGTAGGTCCCCAGGAGCAGCAGCCTGCCGCGCCGCCTGGTGCGGAACAGGTAGCTCAGCAGGTTGCGGGTGGAGGCGTCGGCCCAGTGCAGGTCCTCGACGACGAGCACGACCAGCCGGTCCGCGGCCAGGTGCTCCAGGACGCGGGTGGTCAGCTCGAAGAGCCGCGTCACGTCGTCGTCGCGCTGGTCGGCGTACGCCGCGCCCTCCGGGCCGGGGAGGATCCGGGCCAGGAGGTCCTCGTGGCCCGCGCTCGCCGCCCGCACCTCGTCGGGCAGCCGCTGCCACAGGACGCGCAGGGCCTCCGAGAACGGCGCGAAGGGCAAGCCGTCGCCGCCGAGTTCGACGCAGCCGCCGACGGCCGCGACGGCCGCCCTCGTCTCCAGGGACCGCAGCAGCTCCCCGACCAGCCGCGTCTTGCCGACCCCGGCCTCGCCCCGGACGAGGACGGCCTGCGGGTCCCCGTCGTCCGCTGCCTCGGCTGCCCGCAGCAGCTCGGCGAGCTCGGCCTGCCGGCCCACGAAGACGGGGCTGACGCGTGGACCTGCCGGGGTGGGGGCGCTCATCTGAGGGGACCTGTGGGGACCTCTGGGGGGTGACCACCGGGTGCCGGGGGCTGCGCCCCCTTCGTCGTGGTCATGCGGACAATTCTCGCCGAAGGGTAACAACCTGTGGATCCTGTCCCACCCGCGGGGAGGGGGGCGACCCCCGTGGGGAGCCCCCCGACCGGCTCGGCCACGGGGCGCTGCGTTCGCGAGCGGGGGTTCCCGCGAAGCGGCGGCTCCGACGGACGGCCGGGGCGGAGCGCCTCCGATGCTGGCGGAAGGGGGCCGTCGCGGCCATCGGGAGAAGTCTTGATCGCCTTGTGCGCCGGCGGGGGCGGTGCGGTGCGGGTTCCGCGGCAAGATCGGTAATTCTCCCGATGCCCTCGTGCCGGTGCCGCCGGGAGCATGCGTAGCGCTCTTCCGCGATCTCCAGACACCAATCGAGGCTTCAGCAGTGGTACGGACAGTCAGCGAACCCATGGCCGACGTGCGCGACATGTTTATGGCGCACACGATGATGCGCCGGGAGTTCCGCCTTCTCCCGCAACTCGTCCGGGAGGTGGAGGCGGGCGACGTCGGGCGCGCCGGGGTCGTGGCGGACCACGCCGACAAGGTGTGCCTGCTGCTGCACCTCCACCACGAGGGCGAGGACGAGGTGCTGTGGCCGCGCCTGCTGGAGCGCGGCGGTGAGCGGACCGCGGCCATCGTCCCGACGATGGAGGAGCAGCACCACGGCATCGACGCCGCCCTCGACGAGGTGACCGGCCTCCTCGCGGGGTGGCGCACCACCGCCCGGGAGGGCGAGGCCCTCGCCGCGGCACTGGAGGTGCTGCTCGAGCGGGTCCTGGAGCACATGGCGCTCGAGGAGAAGGAGATCCTGCCCCTGGCCGAGGAGTTCGTCACCGCGGCCGAGTGGGCCGGAATGGGCGAGCACGGCATGGAGAAGACCCCGAAGAAGGACCTCCCGCTGGCCCTGGGCATGATGATGTACGAGGGCGACCCCGCGACGATCAAGGCCGTCCTGTCGCACGCCCCCCTGGTGCCCCGTCTGATCATGCCGCTGCTGGCTCCGCGTCTGTACGCCGCGCACGCCAGGCGGGTGTACGGGACGCCGACCCCGCCCCGCGTCGGCGCCTGAGCGACCCGCTCCCCGTCCGGTAACGCGTACGCGGTACGCCCCGCCGGGCCCGTTTTCGGCACGGGCCCGGAGGGGTTCCCGGCGGCACTCCCTTGTGGCGGCCGCGGTCCGCCTCAGGCCGACGCGGAGCGCGTGCTCGCTCCACACACGGCCGCGGCGGTCCACGTCGCGGCGCACCGCCGTCTGTCCGGCCCGCAGAATGCTCATCGCCCTCTCCTGTCGTGTGCGCGAGTGGCACGTATCCAGGCCACCGTTCGAGTGGCGGCTCCGCACCCGTCCGACGCGCCATGCGGCCCCGGGCCGGGATCTCGGCTTCACTCGGTGGTGCCCACGCACTTTCGTACCCGGACCGAACGGGGTGCCAGTGAGGACGACCGGTATCAGCCCACGCGGCGGCGCAGCCCCGGAGAACCCGCTGCAGGGACGCGTGGCCGTCGTGACCGGCGCCGCCAGGGGTGTGGGCGAGGCACTCGCCCGTCACCTGTCGGCCCTCGGCACGCGGGTGGCGCTCCTGGGCCGGGAGGAGGCGACCCTGCGTGAGGCGGCCGCCTCGTTGCCCAGCCCGAACATCTTCGTCGAGGCGGACGTCACCGACCGTGCCGCACTCGACGCCGCCGCCCGGCGGGTGGACGCCGAACTCGGGCCCGCGAGCGTGGTGGTGGCCAACGCGGGGATCGCCGCGGGCGGGCCCTTCGCCCGGACCGACGCCGCCCTCTGGCAACGGGTCATCGACGTCAACCTGGTGGGTGCGGCGAACACGGCCAGGGCCTTCCTCCCCCAGTTGAGCCGCACCCGCGGCTACTTCCTGCAGATTGCCTCGACCGCGGCCTTCTCCGCCGCCCCGCTGATGAGCGCCTACTGCGCCTCCAAGGCCGGCGCCGAGTCGTTCGCCCAGGCGCTGCGCGGCGAGGTCGAGGCCGACGGCGTGACCGTCGGCATCGCCTACCTCCACTGGACCGGCACGGACATGATCACGGACCTCGACGACCACCCCGTGCTGCGTGCCCTGCGGCGGAGCCAGCCGTCCTTCGCCCGCCGCGTCCACCCGCCGGCAGAGGTCGCCGACCTGCTCGCCACCGGCATCGCCCGGCGCGCCCACCATGTGTACGCCCCGCCCTGGCTGCGCTGGTGCCAGCCGCTGCGGCCGCTGTTCCCCCCGGTGGTCTCCTGGATGGCCCGACGTGAACTGCTCGCCTCGGCGGACTCGGAACTGGGCTCCGCCACCGGCGTCATGGGGGCCGGCGGCCGCGCCGACTGGGACGCCTTCACGTCGCCCGGCGGGTCGGAGCGGCCGAACCGGCCACCGAACGGCCACGCCGGCTGACCCGCTCGGCCGGCCCGCGCAACTGCGCCGGGTGGGCGCGGAGTTGCTCGTCCCGACGCGCGACGAGGAGGCCGTCACACCGGCAGGCGCCGAGGGCACGTTCTGTGTCGCCGTCCACACTCGATCTGGGCGGCGGACGCGCGCCGCTACGCCGGTGCTCCGGATGACGCGGAGCCTCACTACCGGCAGGCGCTCCGCCTTCCGAAGCCCGTGCTTCGGACCTGCTCTCCTTCTGCTTCCAGCACCTGGGCCAGCAACCGCGTGGACCATGGACGGACAGCCGAGGCCCGCACCCAGCCGGAGGAAGCACCGTGTCAGCGGCGCGCCGAAGGAGATCCCTCCCTCGCCGCCACCCGGAGCGCGCTGCGGCCGGTCGGCCAAGCCGACGCCACGCAGGCGGCGGGCCCGGCACCGCTCGCCCCGTCAGCGGGGAGGGCGCCGGCCGGTGAGCCGCTGCCACCGGTCGCGGGCGGCTTCGAGGCCCACGAGTGCCTCGGCGAGCGCGGGGTCGCGGCGGGCGGTCATCAGGCCCAGGTGCCTGCGGGCTTCCTGGGCGGGGCCGGTGTCCGCGCGGGCCGCCTTGAGGGCGTCCTCCGCCTTCTTGACCGACGTGGCGAGCCCGATGAGGTACGTGCTTTCCGTGGCGACCGCGTTCTCTATGCGCACGCCGAAGCCGCGAACGGTGTCCTCGCCGTGCTCGCCGGGCGGATAGGACTGCAAGTGGACCCCGTCCGGCCGCCTGAGGTAGATGTGGTTGCCGATCGTGCTGTGCTCGAACCGAACCTGCAGTCCGTCCAGGGGCAGGACCTTCTTCTTCGGCCCGGATATCACCATCACGTGTTCGTGCAGGGACACTTTGCCGAGCGCCGCGACGAAGGCACCCTTGCCCGGCCGGCGCAGCCGCGCGAGGTGCCGCTCGGCGTCGCCGACACGGCGCCGGTGCGCGCGGTCGGCCCGGGCGACCCGCGCCCGTGCCCCGGCCAGTTCGCGCCGCGCCCTGCGCCGCAGCTTCCGGACGGCCCGCCTGGCGCGGTCCAGGGCGTCCCTGTCGGTGTCATGACGGCCGGAGAGCGCGAATCTCCAGCCGCCGGGGTATCGGTGGAGCCGCCGCGCCACTCCAGCGAGCACGAGGATCACGACGGTCAGGGTCATCCCCGCTATGCCCACGTGCCCACCTCACCCAGTGACAGCCGCCGAGGTGCTCAGGCGCACGGGGCGGTGGAACGAGTCGAAGGTGCCGAATCTGGTGCATATCGGAAGATATGCCCAGTCAAGTCTCGGTGGATGCGCGCACACTACCGGCATTTCCGGACCTCCCCGACGTGCCCGGTCCGCGGGCTGACGTGGCGTCGGGCTGCACCAACGCCGCTCCGAGGGCGGCCCTGCCCGTCGATGCGCCGGAGGTGGGAGCGGTGGGCCGGGCCTCACGCCGCGTGGTGGGCCAGTCCGGCGTGCGGGTCGGCCATGCCCGGTGCGGGCGCGGGGTCGGCGTGGACCAGGGCGGCGGTCAGCCGGGGTACCGCGTGGAGGAGGGCGTGTTCGGCCGCGACGGCGACGTGGTGGGCCTGACGCACGGTGAGGTCGCCGTCGACGACCACGGCCACCTCGGCGCGCAGCCGGTGCCCGATCCAGCGCAGGCGCAGCTCCGCCACCTCGCGCACCCCTGGCACGTCGAGCAGGGCGCGCTCGGCACCGTCGACCAGCGCCGGGTCGACCGCGTCCATGACGCGCCGGAAGACCTCGCGCGCGGCGTCGCGGAGGACCAGCAGGATGGCCGCCGTGATGGCGAGACCGACGACCGGGTCCGCCAGGCGCCAGCCCATCGCCGCGCCCGCGGCGCCGAGCAGCACGGCCAGCGAGGTGAAGCCGTCGGTGCGGGCGTGGAGGCCGTCCGCGACCAGCGCGGCCGAGCCGATCTTCCGTCCGACGCGCATGCGGTAGCGGGCCACCCACTCGTTGCCGACGCAGCCGATCACCGCCGCGGCGGCCACCGCGGGCAGGTAGGCGACGTCCCGTGGGTGCAGGAGCCGGTCCACGGCGGTCCAGGCGGCGAAGCCGGCCGACGCGGTGATGGTGAGGACGATGACGATCCCGGCGAGGTCCTCGGCCCGGCCGTAGCCGTAGGTGAAGCGCCGCGTGGCGGCCCGCCGCCCGAGGGCGAAGGCGACGCCGAGCGGCAGCGCGGTCAGGGCGTCGGCCGCGTTGTGCACGGTGTCGCCGAGGAGGGCGACCGAGCCGGACAGGACGACGACCACGGCCTGGGCGATCGCGGTGACGCCGAGGACGGCGAGCGAGATCCACAGGGCCCGCATGCCCTCGGCGGAGGACTCCAGGGCCCGGTCCACCTTGTCGGCGGACTCGTGCGAGTGCGGGCGCAGAAGGTGTCCCAGCCGGTGGCGCAGACCTGCCGTGCCCCGACGGCCCTCGTGGCCGTGCGCATGCCCGTGCTCCGGTCCGCGGCCGTGGTCGCGGCCGTGGTCGTGCTGCGGGTGGGGGTGCGGATGTGGATGCGTGTGCCGGCCGCCGTTCATGGGTCCGCCTTCCGGGGGTCTCGGGTGGACACGGGCTGAGTCCTCCCCTCATTATGTGCATATGAACGCACGCATGCACCTGTCAGCTGCGCATCGTGCGCATCCGCGAGAACCGGGCACCGAGCACTACGTCCGCGGGGCGGAGATCCTGAGCCTGCTCGCGGACCGCACGCGCCTCGCCGTCCTGCACACGCTGACCGAGGGGGAGGCGGACGTCTCCACGCTGACCGCGCGGGTCGGCGCCGCGCGTCCCGCCGTCAGCCAGCACCTGGCGAAACTGCGGATCGCGGGTCTGGTCTCGTCCCGCAAGGAGGGCCGACGGGTCGTCTACGAACTCTCCGACGGCCATCTGCGCAGGCTGGTCGACGAGGTGCTCAACCTCGCCGATCACCACCTGGGCGGCAAACCACCGCACGCCTGAGACCGTTCGGGGATGCTTCATGGCGTAATGTGCGCCCTGTGCGAGGCCGCCACCGCGGAACGTGCCCGACGTTCCTCGTCGCGCTGCTGGCCGCATTCTGCTTCACCGTGGCCGGCTCGCCCGCGCACGCCCACGACGGGCTCCACGCGCACGTCCATCCGGCGAACGCGGAGGAGCGGCCCCACCCCGTCGCTCCGCACCACCCCGGCGAGGACTGCTCCCCGGACACCTCCGAACTGCCGGGGTCGCGCACCGGACCGCGTGAGCACGGACCCGGCCCCACACAGACCGGAGCCGCCGAAACGGCGCCCGGACAGGTGCCCGCCTCGCACAACACACCCGGGAGCGCCCCGGCCCCCGACGCGCGCATAGCGACCGCGGATCCCTCCGTCCTCTGCCTCTGGCGCATCTAGAAGACGCCCCCAGGACCGGCTGACGGTCCCTCGCCCCCGCCCGTGAGCGCACGGGAGGCGGGTGAGCCGTGCACGGCACTCTTCCCGATACCAGAAGGCGGACACCATGAACGAGCCCACCACCGGCCGCGACCTCGCCGCCGCGGTCGGCAACACGCCCCTGCTGTGGATCTCCCACCCCCTCACCACGCCCGGACGCGGCTTCTGGGCGAAACTCGAAGGCGCCAACCCCGGCGGCATCGAGGACCGCTCCGCCGTCCACATGGTCGGCCGGGCCCGCGAGCGCGGCGACCTCCTCCCCGGCGGGACCGTCATCGCGTCCACCAGCGGCGCCTTCGGGCTCGGACTGGTGCTCGCCGGACGGGTCTTCGGCCACCCCGTCACGCTGGTGACCGACCCGGACCTGGAGCCGGACATGAAGCGCCTGCTGCGCTCACGCGGTGCCCGCCTCGACATCGTCCGCGACGCCCACCCCTTCCGGGGATGGCAGGAGGCCTGCCGCAGGCGCGTCGGCGAACTGCTCGCTGCAGAGCCGGGGTCGTGGTGCGCCGACCCCTACGACAACCCCGACAACGCCGACGCCTACGCACCCCTGGCCAGGGAGCTGACCGAGCAACTGGGCCGGGTCGACGTCCTGGTCACCAGCGTCGGCACCGGGGGCCACTCGGCGGGCGTCAGCCGCACCCTGCGCGCCCTCAACCCCGACCTGCACGTCATCGGGGTGGACACCGTCGGCTCCCTCACCTTCGGCCAGCCCGTCAGGCCCCGCCTCGTACGGGGCATCGGCAGCAGCATCCACTCCCGCAACGTGGCGTACGAGCAGTTCACGGAGGTGCACTGGGTCACGCCGGCTGAAGCGGTCCACACGTGCCGTGCCCTGGCGCGCTCCCACTACGCGTCCGGGGGCTGGAGCGTCGGTGCCGTCGCCCTCGTAGCGGGTTGGGCCGCCCGCACCTACCCCTCCGGGGCACGCGTCGTGGCGGTCTTCCCCGACGGCCCGCACCGCTACCTGTCCACGGTCTACGACGACGAGTACTGCCGGGACCGCGGGCTGCTCGGCGCCGCCCCGGCCGCGGAGCCCGCGGAGATCGCCTCGCCCCACGACGGCGAGGCCACCCGCTGGACCCGCTGCCGCACGGTGACGAACCCGGTGGCGTCCCTCATCGCCCCGCCGGCGCACCCCGCGGAGGCGCCCGAGGCCGTGTGAGGCGGCACGGGCGGTCGTGTCCGCCGGGCGTCCGGCCCGGCGGACACGACCGCCCCGCTCCACGCGACCCGCCGCGCTTCGCCGGAGTACCGCTCCGCCCTTCGCACACGGCGAGAAGACCGACGCCCGCACCCTGCCCAAGCCCGAGGAGATCACGCCGAGCACCGGTGAGAACGACGGCGGGCACCCTGACGCGGGCGTGGGGGAGCGCGCCGGCAGTCGGGAGGACCGGAGCACCTACCACTCCGTCACACTGAGCATCGGCTCCCTCCTTCGGATGCGGCGTGGCCGCCATGGCGGTCGCGGCGCTGCCGGGATCGGGCCGCACCTCGGGTGTCACCACGAGCTTCGTCGGCGCCGGCGACTGGGTCATGCCCGTGCTCGGCTGGGCGCTGGCGGTGACCTTCGGGATCTACGTGGCCGGCGGCGTCAGCGGCGCGCACCTCAACCGGCGGTCACGCTCGCCTTCGCGGTGCGCCGCCGGTTCCCGTGGGTCAAGGTCGTCCCGTACGTGTTCGCGCAGCTGGTGGGCGCGTTCGCCGGGGCCGTGCTGGTGTACGCGGTGTACCACGACGCGATCAGCGCCCTGGACCAGGCGATGAAGGGGCCGAAGACGGACGGGCACACGCTCGCCACCTTCTCGATCTTGGGCACCGTCCCGGCCTCGTACTTCCACGGGAGCCTGTGGGGCCCGCTGGTGGACCAGATCGTCGGCGCGGCGTTCATGCTGATCTTCATCATGGCCGTCATCGACCTGCGCAACCCCGCCGTGCGGGTCTACCTGGGCCCGGTGGTGATCGGACTGGCGGTCGCCGCGATCGGACTGTCCTACGGCGCGAACGCCGGGTACGCCATCAACCCCGCCCGCGACTTCGGTCCGCGGCTGTTCGCCTGGGCCATGGGCTGGGGCGAACTCGCCCTGCCGGGCTCCCAACCGGGCGCCTTCGGCGACTACTTCTGGGTCCCCATCGTGGGCCCGCTCATCGGCGGCGTGATCGGGGTCCTGGTCTACGACCTCTTCATCGGCGACGTCCTGCACATCCGTACGCGCATGGCCAAGGTCCCGGAGGTCGGCTGCACGCGGCCGGTGACGACCACACCGGATGCGAGCGCCCTCGCGCGGCGCGGATGACGCCGGCGTCCCGCCCCGGGAGGCGGGGGCCGGCGGCGGCGTGCGCGGGGCTACGGAAGCATGATCGTTCTGGACTTCCGGATGACCTGCTCGGCTCGGGCGCCCATGTCCTCGTCGAGGGGAGGCGGTGCCTCGCCGGGGCGGGCGGGTGTGCTGTGGTCGAGCATCAGCTGCTCGAGGCCGGGCGGTGTGTAGATGAAGAGCAGACGTGCGGCGTGGATGCGCTTGTTCTTGAAGCCGTGCCGGATTCCCTTGGGCACGTGGATGAAGTCGCCGGCCACGGCGGTGAACTCGTGGTCGCCGTCCACGAACTCCAGCTCGCCGTCGAGGACGTAGAACGTCTCGTCCTCCTGCGTGTGCGCATGGGGGACCGGGCCGCCGCCGGCCGGAACGGTGGCCTCGACGAAGCCGATGTTCCCGTTGGTCTGCGCGCCCGTCGCCTTGATCGTGTAGACGTCGTCCGCGGCCCATACGGTGGGCCCCTGGCCGGAGGGCACATAAAGCGCGCCGCGCCGGTTCCGGATCGGGTCGTCGGGATCGGTCCCGGTCAGCAGAAAACTCATCGTGTCTCCGTGGCGGTAGCTGGACGGCCGGCCTTGTCGCCCGAGCCTAGCAAAGTACTTGACGAGTCAAAAAAAAGTCGCGGCGGCGGGGTTGGTGACGCCGCTCGCCCTGCCCCGGTATCCGGAGGTATGCGCAGGTATACGTGGTGCTGCCGGCTCCCGACCGAACGCACCGACCCTGCTCCTCGTGCACGGGGCGTGGCACGGCTCCTGGTGCGGGGACCGGGTGCGGTCCCTGCTCGCCGCCGACGGCCGGGCGACGCGCGTGGCCGACCTCCCCAGCGCCGCGCGGGAGACCGCCGGAGTCCGGGAGGACGCGTGCGAGGTGCTGCGGGGCCTGGAGGGGGTCGAGGGTCCGGTGGTCGTGGTCGCGCACTCCTACGCCAGGTCCTCGCGGAGGCGGCCGGGATCGCGCACGTCGTCTGTCCGGCCGCCTACCGGCTGGAGGCCGGGCCGGTGAGACCGTTCTGGGCTGTCACCCGGCCGCCGTCGTCCCGGAGCCGCGGGGGTTCCGGCCGGTCACGGACGACCCGGTCGCCACGTTCTGCGGTGACGTACCGCGGGGGGCGGCCGAGGCGGCGGTCGCGCGGCTGGGCCGCAGAGCACGAAGTCGTTCGTCCAGCCCCTGGCCGGTGCGGGCCGGCGCGCGGTCCCGTCCACGTATGTCGTGTGCGAGCGGGACCGCGCCCTGCGGCCTGCCCTCCAGGAGGACATGGCCGTTCGCACCGCCGGGCCGGTCCGGCTACCCAGTCACCACTCGCCGTTCCCGTCCATGCCCGGGGTCTGCGCCTCGCTCTTCGCGCGGATCGCCAGCGAGGCGAGCGCCTGAGCGGGGTATCGCGGCACCACCTCCAGGTGAAGGCTTCCACCGAGGCACCCTCAGCGGCCGCCCGGGCGATGGGCCCAGGCGCCCGCGGGGGGTGGATGGCCGGGGTCGGAAGGCGTGATTCCGTGGTATCCAGGCCTGGGTCGGGGCGATCGACTGGCGGAGGAGAGAGCCGTGAGGGTACGGGGCGGGGCATTGCTGGCCGTGGTGGTTCTCGCCACCGCGACACTCGGCTCGACGGGCTGCACCCTCACCATCGGCAAGACCTCGGGTGCGCCGGCGGACGGCGGAGTGGTCACCGCGACCGCTTCCGCCGCGTCACCGTCGCCCACGCCACCCTCCGCGTCCGCGTCGGGGTCCGCCGCGCCCTCCCCGTCGCTCGCCCCGACGTCCTCGCCGAGCCGTGGCGCGACACCGGTCCCCGTTCGCGGACCGGGTCAGAAGCTGGTGGTCATGACCATCAGCGGCGGCTTCGCGGGCGTCCACCAGGAAGTGACGCTACGCGGTGACGCCACCGTCCTCACCAGGGGCAGGGGCGGACCCGTGGTGCACCGCGCCGGCGCCGCCCGGTTCAGGGAACTGCGCATCCTGCTGGGCGACCCGGCGCTGGAGGACGTACCGGACTTCACGATGAACATGTCGGCGCACGACATGTTCCAGTACACCCTGCAATTCAACGGCCGCACGATCATGACGGACCGCTCCAGCGAACTGCCCGCACTCGAACGGCTCATCAACGCGCTGAGCCGCTGGCTGCCGAAGAGCTGACCCGGACCGCACCGCCGCGAACGGCGGAGACCCGGAACGCGTACGCCAGGAATACGGAAGGTGAATTCCGCCCCTGTCCTGAGGCACAACTCACCACTTCCCGCCCGGGCGGGCCGTCGGTGCCATGTGAGAATGCTTGGGTCCAGGCCCAGAAACAGAGAGCCATGAAGATCCGATGCAATCCTCGGTGTACACGGCCGACGTCGGCGCCGGCATGCCCCAGGGGCTGGTTGGTCGCGCGGGCGACGTGGAGCGCATCGAGGGGCTGCTCGGCTCGGTCGATTCCGGCGGCGCGGTGCTGCTCACCGGCGAGCCCGGGGTGGGCAGGACGGCGCTGCTCGGCCACCTCGCCCTGAGGGCGACGGCAGCCGGGGCCAGGGTGCTGCGGGCCGCGGGCACGGAGTCCGAGAGCGGCGTGGAGTACGCGGCGCTCAACCAGCTTCTCTTCCCGCTGTGGGAGGAGGATCCGCAGGCGGTGGACGGGGCCCACAGCGCGGCCCTGCGGGTGGCCCTGGGCTTCGGCGAGGGAGCGCCGCCCGAGCGGTTCCTCGTCTCGAACGCGGCTCTGGTGCTGCTCCGCCAGGCGGCCGCCGCCACGCCGATCCTGCTGGTCGTCGACGACCTCCAGGCCGTGGACCCGGCCAGCGCGGCCGTGCTGGGCTTCGTGGCCCGCCGGCTCGCGGGCAGCCGTGTCCGGTTCCTCGCCGCCCGCCGGGGACGCCGAGGCCGCGCCGAGACCGCGGTACGCGCCGAGTACGAGGTCCTGCCGCTGGACGAGGGCGCGTCGCGGCTGCTGGCGAGCGCGTCCCATCCGGACCTCGCGGCTCCCGTCGTGGAGTGCGTCGTCGCCGCCGCGCGGGGCAATCCGCTGGCCCTGGTCGAACTGCCGGCAGCCCTGACCGGGCCTCAGCGCGCCGGGCTGGAGCGCCGGCCGGCCGCGCTGCCGCTCACCCGGCGGCTGCGCGAGGTCTTCGGCTCGTGCGTGGCGGGACTGCCCGAGGCGACACGCCGTCTGCTGCTGGTGCCCGCGCTGGAGGGGACGGGGGACCTGGCCGTCCTGCAGTGCGCCGCCCAACGGCTCGGCGCCGGGGCCGATCTGACGGAGCTGGAGGCCGCCGAGCGCGACGGCCTCGTACGGATCGAGGAGTTCGACCACCGTCTGAGCTTCCGGCACCCGCTGTACCGTGCCGCGGTCGTCGAGGCGTCCACCTCCGCGGAGCGCCGCCGCGTGCACCGCGAACTCGCCGAGGTGCTGCACGACCGTCCCGACCAGCGTGCGTGGCACCTGGGGGAGGCGTGCGTCGAACAGGACGAGGACGTCGCGGCGTTGCTGGAGGGCACCGCCCACCGGGTCCTGCGGCGCGGCGACGCCACGGCCGCGATCCGGGCGCTGACCAAGGCCGCGCACCTGAGCCCCGGCGCGGCCGACCGGGGCCGCCGGCTGGCCGCGGCCGCCTACATACGTGCGGACGCCTCCGGTGAACTGACCATGGCCTCCCGCCTCCTGGACGACGCCCGGCGCTTTGGCTCCGACGACCGCGCGTCCCTCTACTCGGCCGCGGTCGCCGTCCACCGGCTGCTCGACGGCGAGGGCGACATCGACACCGCCCATCAGGTACTCCTCGGCGCGATCGAGAACGGCGACCATCCCTACGGGGCCTGCGACCCGGCGCTCGAGGAGGCTCTGTACCTGCTGTTGCTGCTGTGCTGCCTCGGCGGCCGGGCGGAGTTGTGGGAACCCCTCCACAAGATCCTGGAGCGGCTCGGGCCCGACGCTCCGCGCCTGCTGGCGGTGAACGTCGCCACCCAGGGCGACCCCGCGCGCACCGCCCTGCCGGCGATGGGCGACCTGGAGGAGCTCATCGCGGGCCTGCCGCAGGAGACCGCCCCGTCGAGGATCACGCGGATCGGTACCGCCGGCATCGCCGCCGACCGGCTCACCGGAGTGCGCGACGCCGTCTCGCGCGTCCCGTCCCAGGGGCGCAGGCAGATCGTCACCCTCCCGCTGCTGTGCACGGACGCGTTCCTCTCGGGCCGGTGGGACGACACGACCGAACTGGCCGACGAAGGGCTGCGCCTGTGCAAGGAGCACGCCTTCGAGGCCGTCTCCTGGTACTTCCTGTACTACAAGGCCGTTGTCGCGGCGGCGCGCGGCGAGGCCGGCGTCGCCGAGGAGACGGCCGACGCGATGGGCGTGTGGGGGACCTCCCGCGGCGCGCACCATCTGGTGACCCTGGCGGAGCACATCCGGGTGCTCGTCGCGCAGGCGGAGGGCGACTTCGAACGCGCCTACCGGCACGCGGCCGCCATCAGCCCGCCCGGCGAGCTGGCCCCCTACACCCCCGTGGCTCTGCTGGTGGTCGGGGACGTGGTGGAGGCGGCCGTGCGCACCCAGCGGCCGGCGGAGGCCGCGGCGCACGTGGCCGCCGCCCGGCACGCCGGGATCGCCGCGCTCTCCCCCCGCCGGGCCATGCTCGTCGACGCGTCCCGCGCGATGGCCGCCGAAGCGGACGAGGAGGCGATCGGGCTGTTCGAGCGGGCCCTGGCGCACCCCGGCGTCCAGCAGTGGCCCTTCGACCTGGCCCGCGTGACCCTCGCCTACGGCGAACGGCTGCGCAAGGCGCGATCGACCACCGACGCCAGGGCGTCGCTGAGCGCGGCACTGGCGACCTTCGAGCAACTCGGCGCGCGCCCATGGGCGGACCGGGCGAGGCGGACCCTGCAGGCGACCGGCTGGATGGTCAAGCGCGCCGACGGACCCGAGTCGGTCAGCCTCACCCCGCAGGAACTCGAGATCGCCCATCTCGCCGCCTCCGGCCTGACCAACAAGCAGATCGCCGAGCGGCTCTACCTCTCCCCCCGCACCGTGGGCGGGCATCTGGGCCGGGTCTTCCCCAAGCTCCGCATCACCTCCAGGGCGGCGCTCCGCGACGCCCTGACGGGCCTTGCCAGGCGTTGACCGCGGTGGGTGCGGTCCGCCCCGACTCCGGTACGCGGCCACTGCACGGGCGGGCAAGACGCCGTGCACAACGGGGCAAGGTGCCCGGTGCGAAGGCATTCTACGGTCGAGGTGTCCCACCACGAATGGGGCGCCATTGCGCGGGTCCGGGACCGCTCGAGGATCCGTCGGATCCCGGCCCCGCGCACAGACCTTGAGGAAGTGACGCCGATGCCGGACATCGGACAGTTCGAGGAGGAACCGGACGACGGACAGCCGTTGCGGCACCTGGCGGTCGCGGGTGGTGCGCTGTGGGTCCTCGCCGTGTGTGCGGTCTGCGTGATCCTGCCGCTGTACATTCATCCGAGCCTCGCGTGCGGGATCGCGTCGCTGGTCACCGCGGGGGTGGTGGCGGTGGTGATGGGCCGTGTCCAAGACCGGTACCGCCACGGCGCGGCGCGCGCGCTCGTCGTGGCGGACACCGTACGGCGGACCCTGCTGCGGCCGCTCCCCGAGCGCGTCGGCGCGCTGGGGCTCGCCTCCGTCTACCGGGCCTGCGGAGGACGGGGACAGGTCGGCGGGGACCTCTACGCCGTCGCGCGGAAGGGCCGGACGACCCGCCTCATCATCGGTGACGTGTGCGGCAAGGGGCTGCCCACCTTCGAGGACGTGGCAGCCGTGCTCGGAGCGTTCCGCGAATGGGCGCCGCGCGCCGCGACCCTGGCGGAGTTGTCGGCGCGCCTGGAGGAGAGCTTCCTGCGCCACCTGGGCGAGAGCGACGACCCGGCCCGCGACACCGACGAACGCTTCGTGACCGCGCTGCTGTTGGAGGTGCGGGACGGCGAACGGCTCGCCCGCATGGTCAACCACGGCCATCCGCCGCCGGTACAGGCCCGGCGGGGGAGCGTCGCCCTGGTGGCGGGCTGCCCGTCGCCCCCGCTGGGACTGCACGCACTGCGGGAGTGCGGCGCCGTCGAGCAACGCTTCGATCTGGACCCGGGTGACACGCTGCTGCTCTACACCGACGGGCTCGTCGAGGCCCGTGACGCCGCCGGGCACTGCTACCCGCTGCTGGACCGCGCGACGGCGTGGCGGTGGGTGCGGCAGGGTGGCCCGGCCGACTGCGAACGCCTGCCGGACGCGCTCGGGGAGATCCTCCGGGACCTCGTCGACCACGCCGGCGCGCTGCCGAAGGACGATCTCGCGATGGTCGCGCTGACCCGGATGGAGGAGCCGGCCGCCGCGCTGCCCCGGCCCGCCGGTGAGGCCCGTTGCGAGGACACGGGGCAACTGCGACAGGACTGATCAGCTGTCAGGTTGCCCGGGGAGGGGGCCGGTGGCCTGCAGGGGTGCAGCCTGCAGGACGCCGGCCTGCCGCCACTGCGCGGGGGAGAGGCCGTAGACCGCGCGGAAGGTGCGGCTGAAGTGGGCGTGGCTGGCGAAGCCCCACCGGTGCGCGATCGCCGCCACCGTCTGCCCGACGAGCTCCGGCCGGACGAGGTCCCTGCGGCAGGCCTCCAGCCTGAGGCGCTGGATCCAGCGGCCGACGGTCATCGGCTCGTTTTGGAAGAGCTGGTACAGGTAGCGGAGGGAGATGTGGTGCACGGCCGCGACCGACGCCGGGGAGAGCGCGGGATCGTCCAGGTGGGCGCGGATGTATCCGCGGACGCGCTGCAGCAGGGCCCGCTCCACCGCGGCCTGCTCCCCGTCGGCCCCCTCCAGGGCGACCAGCGCGGTCAGCACGTCGACGATGCCCTGGCGCAGGAACCTCCGCGAGTCCTGTGCGCAGACGCAGTGCTCCGTCGTCGCCACGAGCCCGTCGACGTATGAGGCGAGGATGCCGCCGATCCCGTGACCGGGTGAGTAGGTCCGCCCGGTGGCCAGGCTCAGGAGCGAGTCCGGCAGGTCGAGCATCTGGCGGGGGACCGTGGCCACGTGCTGCCGCACCGGGTCGGTGAAGTCCAGGACGTAGGGCCTTCGGCTGTCGAGGATCACGAGTTCACCGGCGGTCACCAGCGTCTCCCGGCCGTCCTGGACCGTGACACTGTCACCCGTGCGCTGCAGGCTCACGATGAGCGAGCCGTCGCGGTCGGCGGCGATGAGCGGCGCGGTACGCGCCATCCGCTGCGGGCTCGCCTCCAGGTATCCGGCCTGGACGCCGGCCATGTACGTCCGGCGTATCTCCCCGTGGAGCTCCGCCGTCCCCTGCGCGTGGATCTCCAGCCGGGTGAACGCCCTGCGGACGGCGTCCCTCCAGTACTCGGCCCGCTCGGCAGGCGGTTGCATGTCGGTGCAGAATGCTTCGATCACGATGTCCTCGCGAACTGTGCGGAGTTGCCCGGTTCCCCGGGGTCCGGCGGAGCTTCCGTCTCGGGCGCGGTCCGCGCGGGGAACCCCATCGCGGCCACCGTAGGTTCCGGCCGCGGTCGTCGTGGCCTGCCCGGCCGGGAATGCGGGAAACCCGCAGACATTGCGGGGAACACCCGCAAACAGGGATTCCTGGGAATGGGATATAACTCACATCCCGGAAAACGCACAGAAAGCGGGCGGCCGGGCGTCGGGCCGCCCGGCGGCCGGCGTGGGCGAGCACATCCGGCCGTCCGGATCGTCGAAGGGCGTCGACCGCGACGTCCGGGACCGATCCCGGCAACGGCCCGGCGCCTCAGGCGCGTTGCCCGGCCGGATGTGATGGGCGAAGGAGAGCGCCGGTCCCGGTCCCGCGGGCGTTCGGCGCCTGCGTCCGGTTCGGCGCCCGCGGCGCCCGATGCCGGCCGTCGGGGCCGCCCGGCTGGGCCGGCGGTTCGACCGGTCCGGCGCGCAACTCGTCGTCGGTGGCCCGGCCGCCTCCGCGGCGCGGCGCGCGGATGGACGTCCAGGGCGTCCGTGCCCGGACCGCGGTCAGGGTGGAGCGCCGGGAGCGGGGTGAACTGCTCGGCCGCGGCGTGCGGGGCGTGCCGGCAGGACGGGAGGGGCGACGCCGCCGACGGAACGGTGTCGGTGGGTGCCCAACCACCCACACCCGGCGGAAGCCGCGATCGGCGGCCCGCCGGGCGGTCGCGACCGTTGCGGCCGGGGCGTCGCAGCGCCCGCGCCCTCTTCGGCGGGCGCCGGGTCGAGGACGGACAGCGGCGGCGGCGGTACTGCCGCCGACGGTGCTTGCCGCCTGCCTGCCACGCAAGCCCGGCCCTCGGGCGAGGACCGGATGGTGCCCCGGCCTGACCCGGTCGCCGGATGTCTCAGGAGCCGATGCGCGGCGGCCTGACCGTTCCGTGGACCTGCCGGGCGTGCGCGGCGTACCGGCGGCGTCCCAGGGCGGGGACGATCAGCCGGACCGGCAGCGGGGCGTTCGCGAGGACCGCCTTGACGACCTCCGGGTCACCCTCGTACATCGCCATGCCGAAGACGAGCGGCAGGTCCTTCTTCGGCGTGTTCTCCATGCCGTGCTCGCCCATCTGGTGCCACTCCGCCGCGGTCACGTGCTTCGCGGCCAGCGGCAGGATCTCCTTCTCCTCCAGCGACATGTGCTGGATGAGCACGGTCAGCAGCCGCTCGAACGCCTCGGCGAGCGCCTCGCCGTCCTCTCCGGTCGAGCGCCAGGCCGCGAGCCGTCCGGTCACCTCGTCGTGCAGTGCTTCGATGGCGTGGTGCTGCTGCTCCATCGTCGGCACGATGGCCTCGGCGTCCACGCCGGCCCGCTCGACCAGCTTCGGCCAGAGCAGCTTGTCCTCGCCCTCGTGGTGCGTGTGCAGAACCCGGCACACCAGCGCCGCGTGGGAACCGACGACGTCCACGCGCCGGGTGTCGCCGGGCGCGACGGACCGGACGAGGTCGGGAAGCAGTCTGAACTCCCGGCGCAGCGCGCTGTGGGCCATGTACATGTCGCGCGTATCGGCCATGGGTTCATCGACGAGTGGAGCCATTGTCTCTTCCTTGTACGGCCGCCCGGCATCCCGTGGGATGCCGGGCGGCCCGTGTCGGGCATGGCCCTGCGCGCTCCCCCCCGACGTCACGGCGTTCGCGGAAGCGTCGTCGTGGCACCGGCGGCCGCCGGTGCCCCCGAGCGCGCAGGGTGATCAAGGCAGGGGAAAAGTGCGGATCAGAGGCCTTTCCCGCTGTCCTGGTCACTGTGCCAGCAGCTTCCCGGCCGCCGCATGCGTCAAATGCCCCTGGGTCGCGGCCCCCGTATGGGTCGTCTGACGCTGCCGCCCGGTCCGCCGCTTCCCGTCCACCGTTTCCGGTCCGCCGGTTTCCGTCCCCGCCCCGGACGCGGTGTGAGGACGGGGGAAGGAAACTCCGGGCGGGGGCCGTGCGCCGTGGGGGAGGGTGTGCCCATGGAGTTCCTCTGCTACCACCGCGATCGTGCCGATTCGCTGACGCTTCGTCAGGAACTGCTCGAAGACCACTGGTCCTACATGGACCGGTACGAGAAGGAGATGATCGCCCGCGGCCCGACCCTCACCGCCGTGGACGGTGAGCCCACCGGCAGCGTGCACATCCTCGACCTTCCGGGCCCCGCGGCGGCCCGCGCGTTCGCCTTCGACGAGCCGGGCCACCAGGCCGGCGTGTACCGGGACGTGCTGCTGCGCCGGTGGCGCAACCTGCTGGGGCGCACCATGTGGGACTTCCCCGGCGGCCGTACCGGCGGCAACCGGTACCTGGTGCTCGGCCTCGGCGCGGGCCGGGGCGCCGACCTCGTCCTGCCGCCCGGGCGGGACGACCTGATCGCGTACGGGCCCCTGCTGTCCGACGACGGCGCCACGTGGCTGGGCACGGCCGCGCTCCTCCGGGCAGCGGATCCGGACACCGCACGTGCCGTTCTGACGGCCGGTGCGTACGCCGCGATCGAGGTCCACGACTGGCAGTTCGGTGGCCGGACCTGAGGCGAGCGCCAGATGGCGCGGGCGGCTGCGGCTCAGGATTCGTCCTCGAGCCCTCGGGTCAACTGCTCCGCGTGCGCGGCGGCTCGGCCTGCCCGACGGCGGGCGTCGCGGGCGGCCCTGTCGGCGTCGCGGTGCCGGCGCCGTGCCTGCGCCTGGTCGTCCCGGGCCGTGCGCAGGGCCTCTTCGGCTTCGGTGACCTGTTCGAGGAGTGCGGCGAGGCGGCGCTGGGCCTCCTCGCGGCGGCGGTCCGCGGCGTCGAGGTCCTCCTGGGCGGCCTCGGCGTCGCCTTCGCGGGCCCGGGCTTCCTGTTCGGCTTGACGTGCCTGGAGTCCTGCCCGCCCGGCCTCCTCGCGCCGGCGCTGCCGCTCCGCATCACGGCGGTCCCGCTCCACGTCCTCGGCGGCCTCCGCCGGCTTCTTCTTCGGCGGGCGGCGAGGCAGGTCGCTCACCTGGCCGGTGGCGGCCTGCCCGGTGAGGTCGACGGTCGCCGAAAGCGGCTTGGTGAGGCGGCCCTCCGCGAAGGCCGCCCCTGCGTCGGGGTCGGCGAGCGCGGCGTGCAGGGTCTGCTCCACCTCCTGCACGGCCGGGTCGGAGAGCGGGTGGCCGGCGTCGGCGGCGAGTCGTCCCGCCTGCCGGGACAGGGCCCGCACGAGTTCCCGCTGCCGGTGGCCGAGCCGGCGCAGCTGCTCGCCGTCGAGTGCCTGGTGGGCTTGGCGCAGTGCTTCGCCGAGCCGGAGGAACGGGCCGATGTCGTCGGGTTGTTCGCGGGCGAGCAGGTTGGCGGCCCAGGCCGACGCGGTGGGTCTGCGCAGGGCCGTGATGCGGTCGGCGAGGGTCCGGTCGCCGGACTTCCTGGCGGCCTGGGCGCGCGTGTTGCGGACGGCGGTGAACCGTGTGGGCGGCAGCCCGTACAGCTCGTCGGCGACCGCGTCGAGTTCGGTGGGAGCGTCCTCGCCTGCCACGTGTACCACCTGCCCGGCTGTCGACCCCGTACGAACCGCCCGGCCGGCGCCCCATGCCGGGGACTGCTGCCGCCCATCCGACAACCGCCCCCGCCGCCCCGCAGCCCCACCGCAGCCGATCGGGTCGGGAGGTGTGGGCCTACCGGGTGCCGAGGGCGTCGCGGAGGTGCTCGGCGAATGCGGCGGGATGGGTGGTCAGGCCGATGTGGCCGCCGGGGAAGTGGTGTAGTCCGGTGCCGAGCCGCTCGGCCAGGGCGGCGACGGCGCGGTGGGGGAGTTCCCCGCGGGAGTCCCGGCCGGCGGCGAGCACGAGCCGGTCCGACAGCGCCTTGAGGCGGTCGGTGCCGGGGACGTACGCCATGAAGGCGGGGACGACGCGTCCGACGAACAGGGGCAGGTTGGCCCTGGTCCGCTCGACCCGCGCGACCGCGTGCGGGGGGAGCTTGATCTCCGGGTTCGGGCCGCTGCCGTCGTCGTCCTTCTTCATGCCTTCGGCGAACGCGGCCATCGCGGGCATGAGGCCCTGGTCGCGGTAGGTGTCCCGCACGCGGGCGACCAGCGCGCGGTGTTCGCGGGCGTCGGGGAGGAGCTCCACGACCGGCGGTTCGTGCGCCACGAGACGTGCGACGCGTCCGGGATGGGTGGTGAGCAGGTGGAGGGCAGGACCACTAGGAATTGGGGACGAATTCGGGCCCGGGAATTGGGGGTGGTGCTGTACGCGCCGCTGCTGACGCCGTGTCGGCGGCCGGTCCGTCACCCGCTTTGGCTACACAATGTGCACACCTCATTACGCAGGGCGATTCTTGCTGTTGGGTTCGCTGCTGTCCCCGACGGCTCCCTCTCCTGGTGGCGGTGTCTGCCGCGCCCGCGAGCCCCTTCCTGGAGGTGACGTGTTGTCCCGAATAGCCGTGCCTG
The DNA here is from genome assembly GCF_033792735.1 of Streptomyces sp. PA03-3a. NCBI lineage: Bacteria > Bacillati > Actinomycetota > Actinomycetes > Kitasatosporales > Streptomycetaceae > Streptomyces > Streptomyces sp. PA03-3a. Next base: position 167,223 of record NZ_JARAVM010000006.1, on the reverse strand, counting down.
AGGCGCCCGTTCAGCGGCGCCGAGTTGGTCTGCGGATGTGGACGATGGCCGCGAGCGTGGCCCTGGCGTCCAGTGCTGTGACAGGTGCCGCCCACGCCGAAAGTGCCGACGGCGGCCAGGTCGACGCCGTGAAACCCGGCGCCCGGGCAAGCCTCGCCGACCCGTGCTTCCTCTTCCCCTACTTCCCCGGGTACTGCCCGAGCCGGCCCGGCTACCACGGCTATCCCGGCCACCACGGCTATCCCGGTCGCCCCGGCATTCCGGGTCCGCCCGGTCCTCCCGGCCCGCAGGGTCCGGCCGGTCCTCCCGGAACCACCGGGCCGCAGGGGCCCGCCGGTCCCGGAGGCCCGGCGGGTCCGGCCGGGCCGCAGGGCGACACCGGCGAGACCGGGCCCGCGGGTCCGGCGGGTCCCTCTGGTCCGGCTGGTCCGGCTGGTCCCTCTGGTCCGGCTGGTCCTGCAGGGCCGGGGGCCGCGCCGCACGACTTGGAGGACTTCACGGACAGCGGGACCTTCACTCCGCCCGCCGATGTCACCCGGGTCTTCGTCCAGGTGTGGGGCGGCGGCGGTGGCGGTGGCGGGATCAGCGTCCTTCCTCCCGGCCTCCTCGGCGCAGGCGGCGGCGCCGGCGGCTTCGCCTGGTGCGCAGTGCCGGTGACGCCCGGGACGGCGTACACCGTGACCGTCGGCCAAGGTGGGCCCGGTTCCGCGGATGCGAACGGCGCCGACGGGACCGCCACTACCCTGTCCGGCCCCGGCGGCCCCCTCGCGGAGGCCACCGGCGGCGCCGGCGGACAGGTCGGCTCACTCGCTCCGAGTCCCAGTGCCGGCGGAACGGGCAACTGTTTCGGGAACAGTGGTACGACCCGTACGGGTGCCGCGGGTCAGCCTCCCCTGAGCCTCGGCGTGGCGGGCCTGGGAGGCCGGCCTCCGGTGAACGGCATCGTCGAGCCCGAGCCGCAGGGGGCGGGCACGGGTGGCAACGGCGCCTTGGCCGTGCTGCCGGCGCAGGACGGTGTCAAGGGATACGCCGTCATCTGGTGGTAGCGACGTGAGGAACGGGCACACGGCAGGCCTGGCGCGCCCTGTGGCGCGCCAGGCCTGTTCCCACGGGCGCTCGCCCTCCGGGGCGAAGAGCGGCTCTTGATCGCCTGCGCGTAGGTTCGGGCCATGACAGGCGACTGGCGAACGGACCGGATCGGGGCGGCTCTGCGGGGCGCGAACCCGACCGTGCTGCGGCGGCTCGAGTCGGGATTCGCGGTGATCGGCGATGTGCAGTTCCTGCCGGGCTACTCGGTTCTCCTCGTGGATGACGTGAGCGTTCAGCGGCTGTCCGACCTGCCAAGGGCCAAGCGGTTGTCGTTCCTGTCCGACATGGACCGGCTCGGGGAGGCGGTCGAGCGGGCCTGCCGGCAGATGGACCCCGACTTCCGCCGGGTCAACCTGGAGATCCTGGGGAACACTGATCCGTTCTTGCATGCCCATGTCTGGCCGCGCTTCGAGTGGGAGCCGGGCGAGTTGGTGGGCAAACCTGTGTGGCTGTATCCGCGTGAGCGGTGGAGTGACGAGCGGTTCAGACTCGGTCCCAGCATGATGTGCTGCGGGACGCGATCGGCACCGAACTGGACCGATTGCCCTTGATGGACTGACGTTGCGGGCCCGCCTGAAGAAGGGATGGCCACCCCCGGGCTACGGACAACGCCCGCTCCGCCCAGGCCGAGAGACCACTCCCGTTCGGGCATGCAGGTGGCACGGTTATCCTTTCGCCGGAACGGCGGGCCATGGAGCGGGCCTGGAAACGGCTTCGAAGGGGCGGGCGTTCGGTGGGCGGCGCAGGTGAGACCAGGAGCTCGCGCTCCGTTGCCCTGCCGATGGGTATCGTCATGTCCCTCGGCACATGCTGGCTGATCGCGAACATCTGGTCTTCGTGCGATGTCGGGGTGAACGGCTCCGCCGATTCGGGTTTTCTGGTGATCGTCTACCTTCCGCTCGCCTTTGTCCACTTCTCGGTCGCGGCCGGCGTCACCCATTCGGTCATGGCGAAGTGGACCAACGCGACGTTGGCCCTTGGAAGCGCCGTCGCCGTGGAGACCGCCATCGGCTGGACAGCGATCGCTTGGATCGGAGTCGTGGACGACTACCCGGCGCCGTTCTGTCCCGGCAACATCCCGTCGTGGTGGCCGGACTTCATCCCCGTCTGACGCGCACGTGGACGACGAGGCGGCGTTCACTCAGCCCGCGGAGCCGGAGGGCTCCGCGCCGTTGCGCGTGCGCACCCGACGTCGCCTTTCCTGCCGGAGCTCCACCGCGGCGAAGGTCATCAGGCCCAGGCCCACGGCGGCCACCCCGGACGAGACGAACAGCCCCTTCCCGCCGATGTCACGCTCCGCGGTGACCGTGTCGGGACGATCGGGCCGGTGGACGACGGCCAGGCGATCCCCGTCGTCCAGCGACCTGCGGTCGGTGGTCGACGGCAGCCGGTAGGTGACCTCGTCGTTCGCCACCGTGAAGGTCACCCAGAACCGATCGTCGTCGGCCCCCTGGGGGTGCGTCCGGATGATCCCCGTCGTGTGCACGCCGTCGCGCAGTTCCACGGCGCTCTTCACCGTTGGGGTCAGCAGACCCACGCCGACGATGAGGAACAGCGCGCCGAACACGAGGTTGACCCGGGGGTCCTGGATCTCTTCGCGGACGCTCTTCCCGGCGTTCGGAAAGGCCCGGGGGTCCCATCCCGGCACTCCATGACTTCGCCGCACCGCGTCGCCGCCCCCTGTGAATCACGGTCCACGGGGCACATCATGGCGCTTCCGGTGCGGCCTGTCACGGTTCCATCGTGCTGTCGGTCATCCCTTGAGAGACGAGGAACGAGCGGACCGAGGGGTCATCCACCATGGCAAACGAGAGTGTTCTGCACCCGAGCCTGATCGCCCCGGTCGGGCATGTCGAGCCGGTGCCGCGCAGGATCAGGGGGCTGATCGGCGGGCGCGTCGTCTTCGACACCCGCCGTGCGCTGTACGTGTGGGAGTGGCAGGCCTACCCGCAGTTCAGCATTCCGGTCGAGGACCTGGTCGACGGTGAGCTCATTGACGAGCACCACACCGAGCACCACGGTGCCGGCTCCGCGCGCCGGCACTCACTGCGGATCGGCTCGGAGGTCCGCGAGGGTGCGGCGTGGGTGTGGGACGAGGACAGCCCGAAGCCCCTGCACGGGACCGTGCGCTTCGAGTGGGAGGCGGTGGACTTCTGGTTCGAGGAGGACGAGCCGGTCTTCGTACACCCCAGGAGCCCCTACTCGCGGGTGGACGCCCTGCGTTCGTCGAGCGGCGTCCGGGTGGAAGTGGAGGGGGTCGTGCTCGCGGAGGCGCCCAACTGCGTGAAGCTGTTCGAGACCGGCCTTCCCACCCGCTACTACATCGAGCGGATGTACGTCGACTGGGCGCGACTGCGGCACTCGGACACGGTGACGCGTTGCCCGTACAAGGGGACGACGAGCGGCTACTGGTCGTTCGACGGCGACACCGCGTCCCACGAGGACATCGCCTGGGGGTACGACTTCCCGACCATCCACGCCAACCGCATCGCGGGCCTGGTCGCCTTCTACAACGAGCACGTCGACCTGTACGTCGACGGCCATCTGCTCCCGAAGCCCACCGACTCCGTCCTCGCGGTGCCCAAGCCCAAGTAGCCTCCGGAGCCGTCCCGCTTCCGCAGGGCCGCCCGGTGTGTCCGGGTGCCCTGCGGAAGCGGGAGAGGAACTCGCGGCGGTGGTCGAAAAGCCCCCGATGACCGGCCGGGGATCAGGACGGGCGGGTGGTGGAGATCCCGCCGTCCACGGAGAGCGTGATGCCGTGGACCATGGACGCGTCGTCGCTGACGAGGTAGAGGACGCCCTTGGCGATGTCCTCGGGACGGACGACCACGCCTGCCGGGGTGGCGGCGGTCATCGCGTCGAGCGCCGCCCGGGCCGCCTCGTTGCCCGGGGTGAGGGTCGCCCCGGGGGCGACGGCGTTCACGCGCACGCCGCGCGGCCCGTACTCCGCCGCCCAGCTGCGGGTGAGCTGTTCGTCCGCCGCCTTGGTCGCGGTGTACATCGCCGCGTAGGGGCTGCCGACGCGGGCCATCCAGGAGCCGATGGTGACGATGGCGCCGCTGCCGCGCTCGGCCATGGCCGGCGCCATCGCGGCGACCAGGACGTGGGGGGCGCGGACGTTGACCGCGAGCATGGCGTCCAGTTCCGCGTCCGGCAGGTCCTCGGTGCGCGTCGCGGGGTAGATGCCCGCGTTGTTGACCAGGATGTCGACGCGCCCACCGAGCGCGTCGGTGGCCTGTGCGGCGAAGGCCCGCAGTTGCTCGTAGCCGCTGGCCAGGTCCGCCGCGACGAAGTCGGCCCGGCCGCCGGCCTGCCGGATGTCGTCGACGAGTTGCCGCCCGCGGGGCCCCTGGCGGCCGCTGACGACGACGTGTGCGCCCTCGCCGGCCAATGTGCGGGCTATCGCCGCGCCGATCCCGCTGGTCGAGCCGGTGATCGCGGCCGTGCGGCCGGCCAGCCGGGAGCCGGGGGTGGAGGGTGGGCCGTCCATGGTGTGATGCGAAGTAGTCATGGGTCCCTGTCTAAGCCGGACCGTCGACGTCGGGCCAGGTCAGGACGTACCTGGGCATGGCAGGACCACCCGGCTCGCCGGCGTCCCGCCTACCCTGGAGCCATGCCACGCGACCGCGCCGCGCTCGGGGCGTTCCTCCGCTCCCGCCGGGACCGCCTCACCCCCTCCCAGGCGGGCATCGAAGCCTTCCCCGGGGCCCGGCGGGTGCCGGGGCTGCGGCGCGAGGAGCTGGCCGTGCTCGCCGGCCTGAGCCCGGACTACTACAGCCGGCTCGAACAGGGACGCCAGGCCAACATCTCCGACGAGGTCCTCGACGCGCTGGCCCGGGCGTTGCGGCTGGACGAGGTCGAACACGCCCACCTCCGCGACCTCGCCGCACCCACCGCTCGGCGCCGCGCCGCGACCCCGCACGCGGCCGCCGTCCAGCGTCCGGATCCCGGGCTGCTGCGGGTGATGCGCACGCTGGACCACGTCCCGGTGCTGCTGCTCGGTCATCGCGGCGAGGTGCTGGCCCGCAACGGGATGCTGATGGAGGTGCTGGGCCGTCCGCTGGAGCCGGGGACGTCGTTCGTCCGCTTCATGTTCCAGGACCCGGTCGCGCGCGAGCGGGTCGTGAACTGGCAGGACTTCGCGTCGGCCACGGTCGCCACCATGCGCCGGGAGACCGCCCGCCGCCCGCACGACACCCGCCTCACGGTGCTCGTGGACGAGCTTCGCACCACCGACGCCGATGTCGCCCGCTGGTGGGACGACCACGCCGTCCGCGACTACGCCTCGGTCGCCAAGCGCATCCAGCACCCCACCGCGGGCCCGCTGACCTTCGACATCGAGATCGTCTGCGCGCCCAATGAGCCTGACCAGCGCCTTGTCGTCTACACCTGCGACCCCGACTCCACGACCGCCCGCGTCCTGCCGATCCTGGCCGGCTGGACCACCGCGCCCCATCTCTGACCGGGTTCTCTTCCCCGGCAGGCGGCGGTTCCGCTTTGCCCTGTTACGATCATGAATGATCCTGTTCGGGTGAGTGGAAACCCCGGTTGCCGGTGGGCAGCCCCTCCTGCGCGTCGCACCCCGTGATCCACGGGGAACGCGGGCGCGGCATGCCGCCGTCGACGGGCCGGGAGGCCAGGTGAATCTCCGGCATCCGCCGTCCGCGGTGCTCGACGGCGCATTGGTCCTCGTCGCGCTGTTCGACGTCTGGGTCCATGTCCACGCCGACGAACCCCTGCAACTGGCGTGCGCGCTGGGCGGGGCCTTCGCGCTCCTGCTGCGGCACGGCAGGCCGCTGCTGACGTTTCTGGTGACCCTGCCCGCCGTCTTCTTCTCCGACGCGATCTTCGCCTCGCTGGCGGCGCTCTACACCCTCGCGTCGGTGTCCCGCAGGCGCGTCATCCTGGCCGTCGGCGTGGTGGCCTTCACGCTCTGCGATCTCGCGCCCGACATCAACGTCTCCGCGGAGGACCTGGTCACGTTGAGCTACACGGCGGCGACCGCGGCTGCCGCGGTCTTCCTGGGGCAACTGGTGCAGGCCCGCCGGGACCTCTCGCAGCGCATCGTGGAGATCTCCGAGGCCCGCGAGCACGAACGGCTGCTGATCGCGCAGACGATCCTGGCCGCCGAGCGGTCGCAGCTCGCACGAGAGATGCACGACGTGGTCTCCCACCAGGTCAGTCTGATCGCGGTGCGGGCCGGCGCCCTGCAGGTCGGTACGCGTGACACGCACGCCAAGGAAGCCGCCAGTACGATCCGCAGGCTGAGCGTGCAGACCCTGGACGAGCTGAGGTACATGGTCAGCGTGCTGCGTGCCGCCGGTGACCGCCCCACCGATCTGACCCCGCAGCCCTCCCTGGCGGATCTGGAGCGCCTCGTCGACGGCAGTGGCATCGAGGCCCGGCTGACCGCCGACCTTCCCGGTGATCTGGCCCCTTCGGTGCAGCGCGCCCTGTACCGCACGGTCCAGGAAGGGCTGACCAACGTACGCAAGCACGCCCCGGGGGCCGCCACGACGATCCGGCTCTGGCAGAGCGACGAGACCGTCCACGTCACGGTCACCAACGGTCCTCCGACCCGGTCGACCATCCCTTTGCCGAGCGCCCATTACGGCCTGACGGGCCTGCGCCAGCGTGCGGCACTGCTCGGCGGGACGCTGACCTGCGGTCCGATCTCCGACGGCGGGTACCAACTCCGGCTCGATCTTCCGGTCAAGACGACCACGCCCGCGCCGGGCGGCGCCGGCCCGTGACGAGTGGGGGAGCCTGTTCGGCGTGCCGACCGCCGCTGGTGGGTGTATTGACTCCACGGCATCGCGGACAGAGCATGGATTCGACGGGAATGTGGCGATAAGAGCCGATTCGGGCATCGCCACTTCACCTGCGGGGTCCGATCACCCGCAGCGAGGCCTGGGGCCGCTCGGGCGCACACTCGCACGCAGCCTCTCGCCTCGACCAGGCCCAGGAACCAACCTGGCAAGGGAGAGTTGTCATGCGTATTCCCAGGTGGCCCCTCGCCGCGATGGCAGGCCTCGCGCTCGCCCTGGGGGGTGCGGGTGCGGCCACTTCGGCCGTCGCCGCACCGACGAGCGCGCCCGTGTCCTCCGTGAGTCACGGTGGCTGGGGCGACGGAAATTGGGGTTACGGCTACGGCTACGGTCACGGCGGCCATGGTCACGGCCACGGCGGCCACGGCGGTTACGGTTACGGCGGTTACGGCGGTTACGGCGGTTACGGAGATCACGGCGGCCATGGCGGCCATGGTGACGGCGGCTACGGCGGTCACGGTGGTGGCGGCTATGGCGGTGGTGGTCACGGTGGTGGCGGCTACGGCGGTGGGGGCGGCGGTCACGGTGGCGGCGGTGGAGGTGGCGGCCACGGCGGTGGAGGCGGTGGCGGCGGAAGGTGACAGACCGGATGGGGCCGACGAATCGGCCCCATCCCGCATGTCCGCGGCGGGTCGAGGGAGGTGCGGCACTGGGTCGGACAGGGGGTCAGGAGGCCAGGTCGAATCGGCGCACCCCGGCGGCACCCCTCGCGCAGGGAACTTCAATAGTACGCATATCTCCATGAATGGTTAAAAGGCTGGCAAAGGCGGGAAGGCGGGCGGTGTGGACATACCGATCGCCGCCTGGATCGTCCTCATCGCCTTCCTGGCGGTGGTGCTCGTCCTGGACCTGTTCGTCATCCACCGCCGGGCGAGCGTGATCTCCATCCGGGAAGCCGCCGGGTGGAGCGTCGTCTGGCTGTTGCTGGGACTCGGCTTCTGCGGTCTGCTGTTGCTCTGGAAGGGCCCGGTCTTGGCCGAGGAGTACCTGGCCGGCTATCTCATCGAGAAGAGCCTGTCGGTCGACAACATCTTCGTCTTCGCCCTGATCTTCGGGTACTTCGGCATTCCCGACCGGTACCAGCACCGGGTCCTGATGTGGGGCATCATCGGCGCGCTTGCCATGCGCGCGGTGTTCATCCTGGTCGGCGCGGCGCTTCTGGACGCCTTCCACGCGACCATCTACGTCTTCGGCGCGCTCTTGCTGCTGACCGCGTTCAAGGTGCTGCGCCACGGAGCGGCCCAGGTCCACCCCGACCGGAACGTCGTCCTGCGCGCGCTGCGCCGCGTGGCCCCCGTGACGGAGCGACTGCACGGCCAGCGCCTGCTGGTCAGGGTGAACGGGGCCTGGGCGGTCACCCCTCTGCTTGCCGCGCTGATCGTCATCGAGACCACCGACGTCGTCTTCGCCGTCGACAGCATTCCGGCGATCTTCGCGGTCACCCAGAACACCTTCATCGTCTTCGCCGCCAACGCCTTCTCCCTGCTGGGCATGCGAGCGGCCTACTTCCTCATCAGCGGCGCCGCCCGCCGGTTCCGCCACCTCCAGACCGGCCTGGGCGTCATCCTCGCGGGAGTCGGGGTGAAGCTCCTGCTCACCGACCTCTGCAAGGTGCCCGTCTGGGCGTCGCTCAGCTTCATCATCGCCGTACTCGCCGTCACCTTCGCCGTCTCCTGGTACGACACCCGCTCCAGCTCGGGCACCCCTCGTCAGGGCGCCGGCCCTCCGACCGCCGGGGAGGACGACACGCGCGGCGACACCAGGCGGCCCTCGTACGACGGTTCGGAGGTGTGAACCACCAGGACGCTCACGTCCGCGCGGTGGGGTGCCTCGCGGGCCCGCGTTCCCCGGCGCTCACCCATCCCGTCTCGTAGCCGACGACGGGGCGAGGATGCGGGTCGTAGGTCTTGACGGTCGCCTCGGCAGGCCGGCGGTAGGCAAGTCCGGCACGTCCCTCCGTACCGACGCCCGGCCGGGCCGGGTCCCGAAGCGGACGAAGGGTGACCGGATTCGGGCCGGGGCGAACTCCCGTCCCCGATTCCCAAGGGGGTTCTGACGTGGACATCGCCTGGATCCTCGAGGACGACCGAGGTCGTCCTGATCGAGACGTCGGACGAACTCGCCGCATCGTCCGCCCGGATCACGAGGTGCTTCCCGTCGACGGCCGACGACGTGGAGGCATGGGTCGAAAGGGCGCGGTCCTCCTTCAAGGGCGTGGCCGGTCCTTGCCCGGGGGAGAAGGACAGGGCTTGAGCACGGGAGACGCGCACGGCGCCTGGTGACGGAAGGAACCCCGGTCGGACATCCGACGGGGTTCCTACCGAGGTCAGCTCCTCCCCGTCAGGCGCAGATCCCCGGCCCGGCTCTCGCAACGGACCCGCCCGGAGGGGAACGAGAGCTCGAGGGCTACGCGCCCTGTCTGTGGTTCGAGGTCCTCCCGTGCCGCCAGAACACTCCCCGATGTGCCTCTCGAACGGTGTCGTTCCATTGAGCGCTCCTACGGTGATGTGCCCCGAGTCGCCCATGTCGTACCCGGCGTACGGTTCCGAGGTCTCGACGACCAGACACCAATCCGACCCGGTCGTGATGTGGATGGCGCGATCACCTTCATCGATCAGCCACACATCGAGCGGGCCGACGGGGTCGTCGGTGCCGTACACGTGCCACGACGCGACGACGTTCACGAGCCGACTCCCCACCAGGCCGCGCGTGCTCGCTCCCGCGCCATGAAGTGAGCAATGGCTCGGTCTTTCGGACTCCACCGGGCGACGGTACCGCCCTGCCGGCACGGAGCGAGTGCACCGCCCCCTCGTCCGGCCGTCCGTGGGGCGGCGAACCGGCCGGTGAGAGCGGTGTGTTGGGGAAAACGCCGACGCCGTGCCATCACTCCCGGAGCGGTCGCGGCGGCACCGCGGCCGCCGGAGGTCCGGGAGTGATGGAACTCAGCCGCGTACCGCCTCGCCCCCGACGCCCGCCGCGACGCGGGCCGTTCGGCGGTGCCGGGCACGCCGTGCTCCGATCGCCCGGCACACGGCGTAGACGAGGAAGGAGATCGTCGTCACGTAAGGGCTGATCGGAATGCTGCTGCCGAGGGCGAGGAGGATGCCGCCCTCCGTGGCGAGCACGGCGAAGAGCACGCTCAACAGGGGCAGGAGCACCGGAGAACCCGTCACCCGGGAGGCCGCCGCGGCGGGGGTGACGACCAGACTGAGCACCAGGAGTGCCCCGACGACCTGTACCGACAGGGCGATCGCGAGTCCGAGGACGAGCATGAAGGCCACGGACAGGCCCCGGACGGGCAGACCGCGTGCCTCCGCGACCTGCGGGTCGGCGCTGGCGAAGGTCAGCGGACGCCAGATGGCGGCGAGGACGACCAGCACCAGCGCGGACACCGCGAGCATCCATCCGGTCCGCGGGTCGTCGATGGCCACGATCTGACCCGTCAGCAGGCCGAACTTGTTGGCCGAACGTCCCTTGTGGAGGGCGAGGAACAGGACGCCGAGCCCGAGCCCGAACGGCATCAGGACGCCGATGGCCGAGTTGCGGTCCCGGGCCCGGGCGCCCAGCGCGCCGATCGCCAGGGCGGCGACGAGCGAGCCGGCGATCGAGCCCGCCACCACGTTCACCCCGAGCAGCAGGGCCGCCGAGGCGCCCGCGAAGGACAGCTCGCTGATCCCGTGGACGGCGAAGGGCAGGTCCCGGAGCACCACGAAGACTCCGGTCAGTCCGCCGACCAGCCCCAGGACACCGCCCACGATGAGGGAGTTGCGCACCAGACCCAGCAGAGCGCCGTAGTCCTGGAAGTCGAAGATCTGCTGCCATGTCCCGGCCGCCGTCATGAATACGCTCCGTCGGTGTTGTGCGTGTGCTCGGTGTCCAGTTCCGGGTGGTGCACCGGCTGCCGGTCGTGCGCTCCGACGACGACGAACCTGCCCCGCACGCGCAGCACGTCGACCTGCGACCCGTACAGGGCCGACAGGGACGCCGATGTGAGCACCTCCTCCGGCCGACCGATGCGGTGTCCCTGCGGGGCGAGGTAGAGCACCCGGTCCACGAGGTCGAGGACGGGGTGTCCGGTGGTCCCGGCGTCTGCGGTCGATGAGTTCCGTCACCGCCCGCTGGTGGTGGAGGTCCAGGGAGAGCGTGGGCTCGTCGCACAGCAGCACGCGGGGATCGGTGGCCAGGGCCTGGCCGATACGCACGCGCTGCCGCTCGCCGCCCGAGAGGGTGCCGAGCGGCGCGTTCGCGTACGCCGACGCGCCGACGGCCTCCAGGACGGCGTCGACGCGGTGCCGGGTGGCGGCACCGCGTCCGCGAAGTCCGAACCGAAGTCCGAACCGGTGCCCGTCCAGACCGTAGCCCACCAACTCGCGCGCCCGTACGACGTCGTGCGCCGGAGCGGTTCCCTGCTGCGGTACGTAGCCGATGTGGCGGGCGGCCCGCCGGGGATCGGCGCCGAGCACGCGCAGGGTGCCGAAGGAGAGCGGCCGGCGCCCCAGAAGGGCCTGGACCAGACTGGACTTGCCGGAGCCGTTCGGCCCGAGGACCGCCCAGAACTCCCCGGGGCGCACATCCAGGTCGAGTTCCTTCCAGAGGGTGCGGTCCCCGTACCGGAGGCCGCCGTTCCTCATCCGGATCAGCGGTTCCGGCCTGCCCTGGAGATCGGCGTCGCCCGCGCGGGGCCCGGGTACGGACGGCGGGGTCTCGCCGGTCACTTGTTCAGGGCGTCGGCGAGTGCGTCGACGTTGTCGTTCATCCACGTCAGGTAGTCCTTGCCGTCGGGCAGGGTCTCGGTGACGGGCACCACGGGCACGCCGGCCGCCTCGGCCGCCGACTTGACCTTCTCCGTCTGGGCGCCGGAGGTCTGCTGGTTGTAGACGAGGGCCTTGACCTTCTTGTCGGAGAAGAGGTCCAGGGTGGCCTGGAGGACCTTGGCGGACACGTCGTCGCCCTCCTCGACCGCCTCGCTGAACTCCTCGGGTGTGCGGTTGGCCAGACCGGACGCTTCGAGCAGGTAGAGCGGCACCGGCTCGGTGATCGCCACGCCGTCGCCGGCGTGCGCGGACTTGAGGGAGGCATCCTTGTCCTCCAGCGCGGTGAGGCTCTTCTTGAAGGCCGCCGCGTTCTTGGTGAAGGTGCCGGCGTTGTCCGGGTCCGCCTTGCCCAGAGCGTCGGCGATACGGTCGGCGACCTTGCTCACCGACGGGAAGTCGTACCAGACGTGCTCGTTGAGTTCCCCGCCTGCCGGAGCGGTCCGGCCCGAGACCTCGACGGCGCTGATCACCTCCGCGGAGGCGTTGCCGCTCCCCAGCATCCGGTCGACGAAGTCGTCGTACCCGCCGCCGTTCTCCACCACGACCTTCGCCTTGGAGAGGGCGAGCCGGTTGCGGGTGCCGGCCTCGTAGGAGTGCGGGTCCTGGGCGGGGTCGCTGATGATCGAGGTGACGTCGACCCGGTCGCCGCCTATGCGTTCGACGATGTCGCCGTAGACGTTGGTCGAGGCGACGACGGTGACCTTGGACGCGGAAGCGGCGCTCCCGGTGCTCGCGGCGTCGTCGGAGGAACCGCCGCAGCCGGCCAGCAGGCCGAGCGACGCGGCGCCGGCGAGCAGCCCGGCGAGACGGGAAGGGGTGCGGGACATGGGGAAGCCTCCAAGGCCGGAAGGGGGGTGCACGGACGATGCGTGCGGCCGGGGGCCGTACGCACTCGGGCAGCTTAGATGAAAATGAATACCAGTTTCGACGCGGGGTGGGCAAGGGAGCCCTCGGGGGACCGGTCGCCGCATGCGACCGGGCCCGGATACTGCTGTGGTGCTCTTGACGTGGACCGACGAGGTGGCGCACGAGCCCCTGGTGCTGGAACCGGCCAGGTGGTGGCGGCCTTCGAGCGGACTGCCGCTGCCATCCGTGAACGCCTTCGCGAACGAGCCTTCACGGGGGTCGCGACGTTCGATGTGTGGCACGACGAACAAGCCGGGCAGCTTCGGTGTTCGACCGGTTCCGTTTCCCCCGATGCGTTGCCGTTCGGTGGTGCCTATGTGGCTTCCGGCCACCTCGCCCCGATCGTCGGGAGATTTCTGGCCGACAGCGAGCGGAGCCGCCTCGCCTGGTCGGACCCGGACGACGTGCCGGGCCTTTCCGGGCGGGCCGAGCCGGAGGTCGCGCCCCCGGCTGTCCGGGTCAGCGGTGTCGGGGCCTCGGAATGACCCGCCCCGTCCCGTCCGCCCGCACGCGTCGGCGGTGGGGTCGACGGTGGTCGGCGAGACCGTTACTCAGGGTGACTGGCCCCGATGGCGAAAACGGGTATATGTCGGTAAGTGTGATGCTCACCGGGTGGTGACCGCTTCGCCGGCACCCGGCACCCGGCACTCGGCACCCGGCGGCTCGTGCACCTGCGAGGCGCCATGGAAGGAGCCCAGATGACGAGCGCAAGCCCGCACAGCCCGCACGACCGGCACACGCACATCCACGGCGAAGGCTGCGGCCACGTCTCCGTGCCGCACGGGGACCACACCGACTACGCCCACGACGGGCACATCCACCGCACCCACGACGGGCACGTCGACGAGTGCGTCGCCCCGGCCCACGCGGTTCACGAGGACCACGTGCACCGGCACGCGGAGGGCTGCGGCCACGTCTCCGTGCCGCACGGCGACCACAACGACTACATCCACGACGGGCACCGTCACGCGGCCCACCAAGGGCACTGGGACGACCATTGACGGCCGTGAAGCCGCGGGCGGATCCGGGCCGACGTCAGGCAGGGCGCCGGCCCGGGCCCCGCAGCGCCTCGTCGATGTTGGCCCGGTAGGTGCGCAGTGCGCGCAGGGCGGCGGCGTAGCGGTCGCGGTGGCGTGAGATGTCCGCGGCCTGCTTCTCCGCCCGTACGGCGTGCCAGAGTTCGGGCGTGCGATGGCGGTGCTTGCAGGCGACGTCAGCGACGGCCGTGGCCCGTTCCCGCTCCGTGTGGCGGGTGTTGCCGTCGCTGCCGCGGTGCCACGCGCGGTCCCCGTACGCCGCGGCGGGGTCCGGATAGCGGGTGAATCCCTCCGCCGCCATGCAGCGGGACCACGTGTCCCAGGCGGCCCGCAGGCGCGGGTCGCGCTTGACCGCCTTGTTCACCTCGACCATTCGTCCGGCCGCGTAGAGCCAGTCGCCGGTGAGGTCGATGCCGCGCACCAGCCGCCGGCTCGCTTCGGCGCTGCAGTCGGGCCAGTCCGCGTATTCGGCGTCGGTCATGCGGCGGCCCTTCGGCCGGGAGGCCTCCGCCGTCGCCGGGTCCCAGCCGTAGCCCCAGCGGCGGGCGTCGTCCGGATCGAGGACGCCGTAGTCGGTGATGACGACCGTGCCGACGGCCATGGTGACGCCGGGGGTGTCGGGGTAGCGGGGGTCGAGCGGGAATTCCGGATGCCCGCGGTCCGCCATGCACTGACGGACGAGCAGTGCCGATGCCCGCTGGGATCGCTGGTAGTCACGTGGGGTCAACCCGTAGCGGTCGGCCGGAAGGGGACCGAGATCCGACGCCGTGCGGACGACCTCCCAAGGTTCCGGGCCGGAGGCGCAGATCGCCGCCAGCACCGCCACGCCTGCCGCGACACCGAGTCGCCACCCCCGCCTCACCATGGCCAGGGATGCTAGCGGGCCGTGTGCAGACGCTCGGCCGCGGGCTGCCTCTGTGGCCGGAGTACCGCTGACCGCGACCGGTACCCGACCAGGAGGCAGCCCGCCCCCGCGGACGCCACATATCAACTCCGCGACAGCAACGTCGGCCAGAGCACCATCCCGCTCCTGGTCTTCGACGCCTGGGAGCACGCCTACTACCTGCAGTACAAGAACGTCCGCCCCGACTACGTCACCAAGCTCTGGGACCTCGTCAACTGGAACGACGTCATCGCCCGGTTCGAGGCGGCGAAGGCCGCCTCCGGCGCCTGACGGCTCCGCGTGCCTGACGGCCCCGCCCATGGTGGGCGGGGCCGTCCGGCGGTTCATGCTCGACTGGTTCCGTGCGCGCGACGTGTGCGCCTCCGCCGAAGGTGAACCGCTCCACCGGGCGCTGGGCTTCACCGATCACCCCGACCCGTCGCCTGCGGACCGGCTCAGTGAGCGCGTCGGACCGCAGGCGAACGGCGTACCGCTTCCCCTTCGGCGCTAGGCGGCCCGGCGGCCCCGCCGGACGAGACCGATCAGTACGTCCACGACCAGGAAGGCGAGCAGGGTGACGCCCAGGAGAGGCAGCGCCCAGCCGAGCGCGGCGGCCAGCGGGACGCCGACGATCAGGACCGGCAGGGGCACCTGCCGCCACGTCCCCCGTGCCGGGGCCCTGCCGAGTGCCGCCGTGCGGTCGTCACGGGTGGGCCTGCGCTGCCACCACATGCGGTAGCCCCACACGATGACGCAGATCAGCCCGAGCGCGATCAGTGCCAGCAGGATCTGGTTGACGACGCCGAAGAGCAGCCCCATGTGGGCCTGGACGCCGAGCTTGCTGAGCTTGGCCAGGACCGGGTAGTCCGCCCACCGGCTCTCCGAGGTGACCTCGCCCTTGGCGGCGTCGACGGCGACCTGGTCGTAGTGGACCGGCCAGAGGGCGTCGTCCTGGGCCACCGTCCACGCGCTCCCCGCGTCCGCCGGCGGCGTCAGCTCCACCCGGCCGCCCAGCCCGGCGTCGCGGGCCACCGCGAGGACCGCGTCGAAGTCGGCGGGGTCCGCCGATGCGGCGCCCTGACCCGCGCCGTGGCCGGCGTGCCCCGCGTGCTCGCCGTCCGCCGTGGCGGCTCCGCCGGGAAGTGCCGTCTCCAGTTCGGGCGCGTGCCCCTTGGCCGCGTCCAGCAGCTGACCGAACCGGTCCCCGGCGTAGTGGGACCACGTCAGGCCGGTGGCGCTGAGGGCCAGGAGGCCGACGGCGATCCAGACGCCGCTGGCCGCGTGCCGGCCGCGGGTGCGCCGTACGCCGCGGGCGGAGCGGTCCGGCAGGAGGACGCCGCGGGCCGACCCGGCGCGCTGTCCGCGGGCGCGTCCGAGCCACAGGACGAGACCGCCCGCCACGATCACCCACAGCCAGCTGGCGGCGAGTTCCGAGTACATGCGGCCGGTCTCACCGAGGTGAAGATTGCGGTGCAGGTCGTCCAGCCACGTGGTCAGCGGCGTCGAGCCGAACCACGTCGTGAGGTCTCCCTTGACCTCGGCGGTGTAGGGGTCGACGAACACCGTGCGCTGCTTCTCGCCCAACTCCGGCAGGGACAGCACCACTCGCGTGGTGTCCTCCGGGCCGGGAGGGGTGATCACCGAGGCGAGCGTGCCCTCCGGATGTGCCTGCCGGGCCGCCGCGATCTGCTCCGCCAGTGGGCGCTGTTCGCCACCGGCCTTCGCCACGGTGAGCTGGTCGCCGTAGACGAGCCGGTCGAGCTGGGGCGTCAGGGTGTAGGCCAGCCCGGTGAGCGCGGCCACGAGGAGGAAGGGGGCCACGAACACCCCGGCGTAGAAGTGCAGGCGCACGAGCAGCGCTCGTATGCCGCTCCATGAACGGCCCGGCTGGGAGGGGCCGGTCCCTTGAGGGTCCGGGGCCACGGCGGGGCGGACGGCCTCCGCCACGGCGTCCGCCACGGCCTCCTCGCGGTCGTCTCTGGGCGCGTGTTCCTGTGTCGAAGACATGTGTGCATCCCCATTCGGCACCCGGCGCGCAGGGCGCGGGCGCTCGCGAAGTCGACGACTCGGTCCGCCTCGACGGCGGTACGGCGTGCCGGGCCTGCCGCACCCGGAGCGCGTGGAGGCGCCGGGCGGGCAGTGCCTCAGGGCACGCCGGACTGCGTCCGTCATCGCGCCGGCGCGAGACGGACGGTCAGAAGGAGATCGCCGGCTTCGGTGGGCCGCGGCGGGTGACGCCGTGCCACAGGGCCACCTGCCGGGGCAGGCGGGGAGGGGCGAGGAAGGACGCCGGCCTCGCGGGGTCCGGCGGGCTGAAGGCGGCCGGGACGTGTAGGACCGGGCGCAAGGGGGCGAAGAGGGAGACGGCCAGAGAGCGGCCGAGCTGGAAAGCGGCGGCCTCGCCCCGCCACAGCCACAGACCGCACAGCACCGCGGCCAGGGCGTGGGCGGAGACCATGCCGATGGGCCCGTCGTCCATGGCGGCGGTGGCCATGGGCATGGCGTCCGTGGCCGGGACCGGATGGCCCGCGGTCATCCCGCCGACGCCCGCCGGGGCGGTGGCGAAGGCCTGGGCGAGATCGAACCAGCCGTGCAGGGCGAACTGGGTCGCCACGGTCGCCACGGTGATCGCCGGAGCACCGCGTTCACGGCGACCGGCCAGCCACCACGCCCCGGCGGTCGCGGCGGCGAACGCGTACCCCACCGCCCAGACCGGAACGGCGCGCGACATCAGGGCGTGACCGAGACCCGTCACCGCCACGCACACGGCCGCGAACACGGCGGCGCGCGCGAGACGGAAGGCAGGCCCGGACGTCATGACGAGCAATGATGCCAGTCACCACCCGAATGAGGGATGGGGCGCGCGGAAGCACGTGTGGCGCACGCACAGTTGTGCTAAATGCCCCCCGGGACTCCGGACGCGACGGCGGGCGGCAAGCGGACACGGCGTCCCGACCGGCGCCCCGTCGTCGGGTCACGCGTTCCCGGGAGCCTCCAGCACCATGCGGATCTCCGTCACCTTGTAGCCGGCGCGGTCGAAGGCGGCGGCCATCGGGGCGTTCGTGGTGTCCGTCGTCGCCGTGATGCGCTCGGCGCCTTCGGAGGCGTGGAAGCGGGTGATCTCGGCGAGGATCTCGTCGATCAGGCCCCGGCCGCGCAGTTCGGGTACGACGCCGAGGTAGCCGACGTTGCGGTTGTACGGTGTCGCGGAGGGGACTGCCAGACCGGCGAGGGCGCCGCCGGGGAGTTCCGCGAGCCGCCACCAGGAGCGCTCACCGGGGCAGTCCAGGTAGAACCGCAGGTCCTCCTCGGCCAGTTGCCCCGCGTCCTTCGTGCGCAGTTCGTCGAGGGTCGCTTGGTCGAGGCTCCCGGCCGACACCCGGACGAAGGCCTCCAGGAACTCCTCGTCGCCGCCCGCGCGGAACGTCAGCCGGCCGCCCGCCGCGGGCAGTCCGGCCGCCGGTGTCCACTCGTAGCGCAGTCGCTGGATCTCCCGGCCCAGCCCCGTGCGCAGGGCTGCTTCACGCCGCCAGGCGACCGCCTCGGTCAGTGCCGGGTGGCTCTGCCAGTCCGCGGGGAGGGACAGGTTGTACAGGGGGCGCGTGCCGAAGGCGGCGTGCCCGGCGTCGAGGAGCGCGGTGGCGACGGCGACCGGATCGGCGACCGTGGAACGTACCTGGAGGCAGTCGAGGGCGATCGGCCGCTCACTGTCGGCGCGCCCCCACCAGAGGGCGCGGGCGAGGACCTGTCCGTCCTCGTCCTCGGCGAGCCAGGTCCACTCCGGGCGGAACCGGTCGGCGGCCAGTTCCTCGTGCACGCGTTCGGCGGTCAGGGCGGCGACCGGACCGTCGGCGGGGTACGCGGCGGCGCGGTCGAGGGCGGTGGGGTCCGCGGTGGCGGGAAGGCATCGCATCCGGCCCATGATCAGGAATGGGCGGTACCGGAGCAAAGCATTAACCGCTGTCTGCGCCGCGGTGACCGGGGATAGGGTGCACGCTCGTGGAGCGGATCTTGGTGGTGGGCGTCACGGGTGCGGGCAAGTCCACGCTCGCGCGTGCGTTGGGTGGTCGACTGGGCGTGCCCTACCACGAGATGGACGGGCTGTACTTCAACGGCCCCGGCTGGGCGGTGAACGGCGCGTTCTCCGAGGACGTGGCGAGGATCGCCGCCGGTCGCCGCTGGGTCGTGGACTCCCTCGGCTACCCCGAGGTCCGCGATCTGCTGTGGGGGCGTGCCGACACCGTGGTGTGGCTGGACTACCCCCGGCGCGTCGTCATGCCCCGCGTCCTACGCCGGTCCGTACGGCGCACCGTCACCCGCGAGGCGCTCTTCGGGGGCAACCGGGAATCCTGGACCGGCTGGCTCAGCCGGGAGCATCCGGCCTGGTGGGCATGGTCCCAGCACGCGGGCCGTCGTCGCGAGATCGAACGCCGCATCGGCGATCCCCGCTTCGCGCCCCTGGACACCCACCGCTTCGGCCGCCCCGAGGAGACCGCGGCCTGGCTGGCCTCCCTCTGACCCCGGTCACCGCGTGCGCGTAGCGCTGCGGTAGGCGCGGTACGCGTGATACGCGTGATACGCGTGATACGCGTGATACGCGCCGGCGGGTTCGCGGCGGCGGATTCGGGGCGCGCGTCGATGCCCGGCCGCACAGGGCTCGCGCCCCGCGCCCCTCTCTACGGGGAAGCTCGATCGCCGCAGGTCAGAGCCGGTCCTTCGGTCGCACTCCCGCATACTTTATTGGGCAATCCACAATCGTGTTAGGCTTCCGACATGGGACGGAACGGGGATTTCGACGTCGACCGGTCGGTCGACAGGGCGATGGACCTGTTCTGGCGGCGCGGCTACACCGGCACCTCCCTGCAGGACCTCCTCGGCGTGCTGTCGATCGGAAGCCTCGGCTTCTACGCGGCCTTCGGTTCGAAGGAGCAGTTCTCTCTCTGCGCCCTCGAACGTTGCTCCGCCCTCCAGGTGGAGGACCCGGTGAAGATCCTCGAGCACGCGGCCGAGATCCGGCCCGCCGTGCGTGAGGTTCTCGTCGCCATGATCGAGGCCGATCGGGCGGACCCGTCGCGGGGCTCCGGCGCGGCGGGCGAGGCCGGCGAGGCCGGCGGCGACGGTGCCGGGCCCTCGGTGGCCGAGCGGGCCGTCGCGGCCCTGTGCCGGGTCGAGTCGGCGCTCGCGGGCGCCCTGGACCGGGCGAAGTCGCGGGGCGATCTGCCGCCGGGCAAGGACCCGGTCGAGCTCGCCCGCTTTCTGACCACATTCGTCCGGGGGCTCCGGGTCGTGGGCAGAGCCCGGCTCGGGCGCTCCTTCGTCGAGGACGCCCTCGCCGTGGCGATGCGCGCCCTGGACTGACCGCGGGCGGGCCGATCCCGGGCGCGACGACCGGGCCGGGCCTTCGCACGTCGTGATTCTGTATCGATTACTCCAAAAAGGATTGTCATGGAACTCCATCTCAAGGACAAGGTCGCCGTCGTCACCGGCGCGAGCAAGGGCATCGGTCTGGCCGTCGTCGAGGCGATGGCCCGCGAAGGCGTCCGCGTCGTCGCCGGCAGCCGCGCCTCAACGCCCGAACTCGACGCGCTGGCGGCCGAGTACGACGTCACGGTCGTGCCCGTCGACCTTGCGACCCCCGACGGGGCCGAGACGCTGGTCCGCCATGCCGCGGAGCGTCACCACCGGATCGACATCCTCGTCAACAACGTCGGGGCCGCCGAACCGCGCGGCGGGTTCCTGGAGATCGGCGACGCCGACTGGCAGCGGATCTTCGACCTGACCTTCTTCAGCGCCGTCCGCGCCAGCCGCGCCGCACTGCCCCATCTGGTCGGCGCCGAGGGCGCGGCGATCGTCAACATCGGCTCCATCAACGCCCGGTTGCCCTTCCCGATGGTCGTGGACTACTCGGCGGCCAAGGCCGCGCTGCACAACTTCGGCAAGTCGCTGTCCGAGGAGTTCGGGCCGAAGGGCGTCCGGGTCAACACGATCTCTCCCGGCCCGGTCCGCACCCCGTTCTGGACGGCCCCGGGCGCCTTCGCGGACGCCACCGCCGCGGCCGCCGGAACCACGGCCCAGGAGGCCCTGGACGTCGTCGTGCCCCAGAGCATGGGCATCACCTCGGGCCGGATCACCGAGCCGCAGGAGGTCGCCGACCTCGTCCTGTTCCTGGCCTCGCCGGCGGCGGGGAACATCACCGGCGCCGAGGTGGTCATCGACGGCGGCCAGGTCAAGACCCTCTGAGCACCCCGTCTGCGAGGCGACCCTCGCGGCTGCCGCACCTGACCGACCCGAGAATCCGTTGCCGAACGAATGGAGACACCTATGACCGTCGGCGAACCGATCACACCTGAGCCGATCCTTCAGCTGGGCCTGGGGTTCATGGCTTCGAAGACCCTGCTGAGCGCGGTGGAGTTGCAGATCTTCACCGTCCTGGCGGCCGGCGGCCGGGACGGCGCGTCCCTCGCCGGCGAGGTGGGCCTCCACCCGAGGTCCTCCGCGGACTTCCTCGACGCCCTGGTGTCGCTGGGACTGCTGAACCGCGACGACGACGGCGTCTACCGCAACAGCCCCGCGGCGGACCTCTTCCTGGACCGGGCCAAGCCCTCCTATGTCGGCGGAATCCTGGAGATGGCCGACGCCCGCCTCTTCGGCTTCTGGGACAACCTCACCGACGCCCTGCGCACGGGCATCCAGCAGAACGAAGTCACCCACACCGGGGCTCCGTTCTTCGCGACGCTCAGCCAGGACCCCACCGCCTGGCGCAACTTCCTCAACGGCATGAACGGCGTCAGCACCCCCCTCGCCGCAGCGCTCGCCGCCGACTTCGACTGGACCGGCCGCCGGCACGTGGCCGACCTCGGCGGCGCACTGGGGGCCGTGCCCGCGGCGGTGCTGCGATCCCACCCCGAGATGACCGGAACCGTCTTCGAACTTCCCCCGGTGCGCCCGGCGTTCGACGAGTTCGTCGCCGCGCACGGCCTCTCCGGCCGGCTCTCCTTCCAGGGGGGCGACTTCTTCTCCGACCCGCTCCCTCCGGCGGACGTCTACGTCATGGGCCAGATCCTCCACGACTGGAACGTCGAGCAGCGGCAGTTCCTCCTTCGCAAGGCCTACGACGCCCTGCCCGAGGGCGGCACCCTGATCGTCTACGACGCCATGATCGACGACGACCGGCGCCACAACACCTACGGCTTCATGCTCTCGCTGAACATGCTCATCGACACGGAGGGAGGCTCGGAGTACACCGTCGCGGACGCGACGCGGTGGCTGACGGAGGCCGGGTTCGCCCAGACCAGCGCCCGCCCCCTCATCGGTGGTTACACGGCGGTCTACGCCACGAAGTGACCGGCGCCACCGCCGTCAGTCCAGCGGCGGGCTCCAGCCGTCGCCGGCGACGACGTGCAGGGCCCCCTCGTGCAGGTCGAGGCCGCCGGCCCCGGCCGGCTGACCTGACCGTACGAGGGGGCCCGGGCCCCGGAAGGCGGCGGTGCGCAGCCGGAAGACCTCGGGGCCGGCGCAGTCGACGGTACGCAGCCGCCACGCCGCTGCCGGGGCCTCCTCCGTGCCCGGCGGCAGGGCGAGTTGGAGCCGGGCGCGTGCCGGGTGCTCCACGTCGTACGTGGTGTGGGCCGCCGTCCAGGAAGCCATGACGAGCACCGCCTGCGAAGGCGTCCCCGTGGGGGGCCGGGGCACGTCGATGCGGGCCGGACCGGCCCCGTCGGTCCAGGTCCGGATCAGGCCGCGGAAGGCCGCCTCGCGGCGGCGGCCGCCTCGCCGGGACCCCGCGGCCAGGACCGCCCGGCCCGCACCGGAGAAGGCCCGGCACAGGCCGAGCACGGGGACGTGGTCCGTGCGGTCGGCGTAGCGCACCGAACGCAGTTCCAGCATGGCGCGGTGCGGCAGGGCGGCGGCAGCTCTGGCATCGGTGCCCAGGCCCTCGACCGGCGGCCGAGGCAGGTCGGCGACCTGCACGCCACGTACGAGGGCACGCTCAACCCCGCCGGCAGCGGCAGCGCCTGCGCGTCACCTGTACCGTCGCGAACACTTGCAACAGTCACCTGAAAGTCCGTCAACTCCGCTGCAGGAAAGGCCTCTTCGGTCAGGGGGTCGGCCTCCCCGAAATCCTGCTCGGCAACTCCCTCACGCGCACCGTCACGGTCAACGGCATCCGGCCCGGCGGACGACCGGGCATGGGCGTCGTCCTGCGGCCGCTCGCCTCCGACGACCAGAGCCCGCCCTCCGCGCCGGCCAGGTCACCGCCTCGCGCTCCCGGTGGGCCTGGCCCCGGGGGCCGGCTCATCGTGCTCACCGCTCTCGCCGCGGCGTGCGTCGTCCACGCCCTGCCGCGCGGGCGCAGGGCCGAGCAGGGGGAAGCCGCCCGGCCTGCGCGGCGGCGTTCGTCGATCGGCCGCACGGCAAACAACAAAGGCAAGGAGAGTCCTCTCCTTGCCACTCTCAACTTATAGCGCACTGGGGGGCTTGCCGCAAGGCCCCGGTCACGGCGCACAATCGTCAGCCGACGCCGGGACCAGCGGGGTGCCGGCGTACGGAGCACCGGGGACGTGCTCGGCAAGAGGTTCGACGAAGCTGGAGGTGGCGGGCACGGCCGCCTCGGAGGGATCGCAGTGACTGAGCAGTACGTGGTGGATCTCCAAGAGGTCGACGAACGGCACGTCGCGTTCGTCGGCGGCAAGGGCGCGCACTTGGGCGGGCTGTCGCGGATCGAGGGGGTCCGCGTCCCGGACGGCTTCTGTGTGACGACGGACGCCTTCCGGCGGATCATCGCGGAGGCGCCGTCGGTCGACGACCGGCTCGATCAGCTGTCGCGCCTGGACCCGGACGACCGGGAGGCGGTCCGCACACTCAGCGCGCAGATCCGCCGGACCATCGAGGCGGTCGCCATCCCGGACGATCTCGCGTTGGCGATCACCCGGGCCCTGGCCCGTGT
This sequence comes from Streptomyces sp. PA03-3a, assembly GCF_033792735.1. Classification (NCBI taxonomy): domain Bacteria; kingdom Bacillati; phylum Actinomycetota; class Actinomycetes; order Kitasatosporales; family Streptomycetaceae; genus Streptomyces; species Streptomyces sp. PA03-3a. The sequence continues at coordinate 143,719 of NZ_JARAVM010000006.1, read as the reverse complement.
CGGCGAGGAGGCCGCCTACGCCGTCCGATCGAGCGCGACGGCGGAGGACCTGCCGACGGCCTCCTTCGCCGGACAACAGGACACGTATCTCAACGTGGTGGGGTCCGCGGCGATCCTGCGGCACGTCAGCCGCTGCTGGGCCTCGCTGTTCACGGAGCGGGCCGTGACCTACCGCCGGCGGAACGGCATCGACCACCGCACCGTCCACATGGCCGTGGTCGTGCAGCAGATGGTCGTTCCGGACGCTTCCGGCGTCCTGTTCACGGCCGACCCCGTCACGGGCAACCGGAAGGCCGCCACCGTCGACGCCGCTTTCGGCCTCGGCGAGGCCTTGGTCTCCGGGCTGGTCAACCCGGACGTCTTCACGGTGCGGGACGGCGAAGTCGTCGCCAAGGCGATCGCCGCCAAACAACGGGCCGTTCACGCCCTGCCGGAGGGCGGCACCCGGGAAGTGGCCGTCGAAGAGCGGCGCCAGGAGGAGCCGGCGCTGACGGATCCGCAGGTCGTGCGGCTCGTGGAGCTCGGGCGGCGCATCGAGGCGCACTTCGGCCGCCCCCAGGACATCGAATGGTGCCTGGTCGACGACGCGTTCCAGGTCGTGCAGAGCCGGCCGATCACCACGTTGTTCCCCATCCCCGAGGCCGGTGACCAGGAGAACCACGTCTACGTCTCCGTCGGCCATCAGCAGATGATGACGGACGCCATGAAGCCCCTGGGGCTGTCCATGTGGCAGTTGACGGCCATGGCACCGATGCACGCGGCCGGCGGGAGGCTGTTCGTCGACGCCACCCGGCGGCTGGCCTCGCCCGCGAGCCGCGCCGCCCTCCTGGAGGTCATGGGGAGGGGCGATCCGCTGGTCAGGGACGCCCTGGAGACCGTCCTCGACCGCGACGACTTCATCCCGCCACTCCCGGACGCGGGCCCCGTCGGGCCGCAGGCCGGGGGCGTACCGGCCGGAGGCGCGCCCGCTCCGATCGAGACGGATCCGGCCGTCGTCCGCGAGCTGATCGAGCGCAGCCGGGTGTCGATCGCCGCCCTGGAGCGCGACATCCGGTCGAAGACCGGACCGGCGCTGTTCGACTTCCTGCTGGAGGCCTTCGAGGAGCACAAGCGGGTCCTCGGCGACCCGCTGAACATGCAGGCGATCATGGCGGGGATGGAGGCCACGTGGTGGCTCAACGACAAGCTGCTGGAGTGGCTGGGGGAGAAGAACGCGGCTGACACGCTGACGCTGTCCGCCCCCGACAACATCACGTCGGAGATGGGGCTGGCGCTGCTCGACGTCGCGGACGCGATCCGCCCGCACGCGGAGGTGGTGGCGTTCCTGGAGGGCGTGGAGGACGAGGGTTTCCTGGACGGGCTGGCGAAGCTCGCGGGCGGGCCCGAGGCGCGCGAGGCCATCGACGCGTACCTCGACCGCTACGGCATGCGCTGCGTCGCCGAGATCGACATCACGAGGCCGCGTTGGCGCGAGCGTCCCAGCGCGCTCGTGCCCGCGATCCTCGACAACGTCAGGAACTTCGAGCCTGGCGCCGCCGGGCGGCGCTTCGAGCAAGGGCGGCGGAAGGCGCGGGAGAAGGAACAGGAGGTGCTGTCACGCCTGCGGGACCTGCCGGACGGGGATCGCAAGGCCGACGAGACCAAGCGGATGATCGACCGGGTCCGCACCTTCATCGGGTACCGGGAGTATCCGAAGTACGGCATCGTCAGCCGCTACTTCGTCTACAAGCAGGCCCTGATGGCGGAAGCCGAACGCCTCGTGCGGACCGGCGTGCTCCCCGAGAAGGAGGACGTCTTCCACCTCACCTTCCAGGAGTTCCACGACGTCGTGCGCTCGAACCGGGTGGACGCAGAGCTCGTCCGGCAGCGCAAGGACGCCTTCCGGTCGTACGAGGCGCTCACGACGCCCCGGGTGCTCACCTCGGACGGCGAGGCCCTCATGGGGGCGTACCGGCGCGACGACGTGCCGGACGGCGCCCTGGTCGGCCTGCCCGTCTCCGCGGGGGCCGTCGAGGGCAGGGCCCGCGTCATCCTCGACATGGCCGAGGCCGACCTGGAGGCGGGCGACATCCTGGTCACGACCTTCACGGACCCGAGTTGGTCGCCGCTGTTCGTCGGAATCGCGGGTCTGGTGACGGAGGTGGGCGGCCTGATGACCCATGGCGCCGTGATCGCCCGGGAGTACGGTCTGCCTGCCGTCGTGGGAGTGGAGCGGGCCACGCGGCTGATCCTGGACGGGCAGCGGATCCGCGTGCACGGAACGGACGGGTACGTCGAGTTCCTGACGTGACCGACCGCACCGGGACGTCCCTCGCCCCGTCTCGGTGCCGGCCCGGGGCCGTTCAGGTCCGCGAGCGGGTCCCCGCCGCCGTGGAGCGGCGGTGGGGACCCGCGGTCGGCGGTGGGACCTCGAAGGTCAGCGGGTGGGTCCGTCGGCCGGGAGAGGGCCTGTTGAGCGTGCGGTGGGGCCCGAGCCGTCGGCTGCGGGAGACACCGACACCATCGTCTCTCAGTAGCCGCCGCCTCCGTCGTCTCCGTCGTCGTCTCCGTCGTCGTCTCCGTCGTCGTCTCCGCCGTCATCGCCGTCGTCGGCGACCACGGAGACCGTGCTCTGCGGGTGGTCGGCGGCGACGGCGCTCGTCGCCGTGCCCGCCGTTCCGGCCAGAGCGGCGGCAGCGGCCACGGCCGCGATCAGTGTCCTGCGACTCATGATGCGTGTCCTTCCGTGCGTGATCGGTACCTGTCACGGGGCCCGGTGCCGGTCCGGCGCCTGGGTACTGGAGAGACCTTCGACGGCGTCCGGAACGAGGCGGCACAACGGCCCTCGGCCTACCGGGGCCTGCGAACTCCCGCGGGCGGCCCCGGCCGAGACCCGATTGCGTGGCGGCGGCCGGCGACCACATTCCCGTCCCCGGGGCCGTTCGGCACCTGCGGAACGAGGCCTCTCTCCAGAGTGCGCCCATGTCGGCCGAGATTCATCCCGACTCCGGGCTCGGGGCCCGGTCCGTGCGCGCACGGCCGGCAGCCGCCGGTGTCAGGCGCCCCAGGCCTCGTCGAACGTCCGGGAGTCGAAGAAGCACTCCCTGGACCACACGATCTTTCCGTCCACGACACGGAGCATCGACATCACGTCGAGCGTGTGCAGCAGGTCGCCCTCGGCGTCCAGGACGGTGTCGGTCCGCCGCATGAGGACGAGGTCGCCGTCGGCCCGGATGCGGTGGACGTCGATGCCGAAGCCCTCGGCCCCCATGATCTCCCGGGCCCGGCGCAGGTCGTCCAGCACCGCGGCGAGGCTCTCCACGGGGCGGTCGTCGGAGGTGACCGACCGCCAGCTGACGTCGGTGTGGAGGAGCTTCCTGCAGGTGGCGACGGCATCCTCGTAGGTGGGGCCGAAGCCGGCGCAGAAGTCACGTGCCACGTCCAGCGGCGATGCAGAGCTCACGTTCTCACGTTCCTCGTGGGTGACCGTTCGGCACCCAGCATTCTGCCCGTGGCGGACGCCCGGTGGGAGGCCGTGCCGTGCCCGGGACCGGCGCTCCTGGGAGGGGCAGGGCCCCCCACCGCCGGTCGCGTCGGCGGCGGGCGTTCGGCGCCCCGACCATCCTCAGGGGTGCCGGCGGGAGTTGAGGCGGGCGGCCTGGCGGGTCAGGTGGTCGCGCTCCGCCAGGTTGGGCGCCTTCCGGGCCGCCTCGGCGTACAGCCGTGCCGCCGCGGCCAGGTCACCGTCGCGCTCGTGCAGGTGGGCCGCGACCGCGGCGTACCGGGGCAGAGAGCCGTCAAGTGCCGCGAGCGCCGCCAGACCGGCGCGCGGCCCGTCGGCCTCGCCGACGGCCACCGCGCGGTTGAGCCGGACGACGGGGCTGTCGGTCAGGCGCGCCAACTCGTCGTACCACTCGACGATCTGCGCCCAGTCGGTCTCCTCGGCGGTGGGCGCGTCGGCGTGCAGCGCCGCGACGGCGGCCTGTGCCTGGAACTCGCCCAGCCGGTCGCGAGCGAGTGCCGCCTGCAGGATGCCGATCCCCTCGGCGATCGCCGAGGTATCCCACCGGCCGCGGTCCTGCTGCGCGAGCGGCACCAGGCTGCCGTCTGGCGCGGTGCGGGCGGCGCGCCTCGCGTGGTGGAGCAGCATGAGGGCGAGCAGCCCCGCCACTTCGGGATGGTCGATCGCGGCCGCGAGGCGCCGGGTGAGGCGGATGGCCTCGGCGACGAGGTCGACGTCACCGGAGTAGCCCTCGTTGAAGACCAGGTAGAGGACGCGCAGCACGGTCGCGACGTCACCGGGCTGGTCGAACCGCACGCCGGAGACGGTGCGCTTGGCGCGGCTGATGCGCTGCGCCATGGTCGCCTCGGGCACCAGGTACGCCTGGGCGATCTGGCGGGTGGTCAGCCCGCCCACGGCGCGCAGCGTGAGCGCGACCGCGGACGACGGCGTCAGCGACGGGTGGGCGCACAGGAAGTACAGCTGGAGCGTGTCGTCCGTCGAGGGCGTCGGCCCGGGCGCCGGTTCCTGGTCGAAGAGGTCCTCACGCCTGCGGCGGGCGGTGTCCGAGCGCGTCGCGTCCAGGAACCTGCGCCACGCCACGGTGACCAGCCAGCCTTTCGGGTCCCTCGGCGGGTCGGCCGGCCAGACCCGGACGGCCTCGACCAGCGCGTCCTGGACGGCGTCCTCGGCCGCCGCGAAGTCGGCTCCGCGGCGGACGAGGACGGTGAGGACGCCGGGCGTGAGGCCGCGGATCCGGGCCTCGTCGATGGGAGTGGTCATTCGGTGGTGGTGGGTGGGGTGGTGAGGAGGGGGCGGAGTTCGAGCCATTCGTGGATGGGCTTGCCGCCGGCGCCGGGGGCTGCGGAGAGTTCTGCGGCGAGTTCGAGGGCGCGTGGGTGGGTGTCGACGTCGATGATCATCCAGCCGGCGATGAGGTCCTTGGTCTCGGCGAAGGGGCCGTCGGTGACGGGTGGGCGGCCTTCGCCGTCGTAGCGGACCCAGGTGCCTTCGGGGGCGAGGGCCTGGGCGTCGACGAACTCTCCGGTCTTCTCCAGTCGGGCGGCGAAGTCGTGCATGTACTGGATGTGGTCGGTGATCTCCTGGGGGGTCCACTGGTCCATGGGTGCGTCGTTCACCGCCGCCGGTGCGCCGCGGTAGTGCTTGAGCAGCAGGTACTTGGCCATCGTGGCTCTCCTTGGTGCCGGTGCGACCCCATTGTGGCCGCCTTCACCACGGGGACGGAGCCGGCCGCGGGTTCTCGACACCACCGCCCGAGTCTTTTCCGCGGATGCTCCGCCGACGAGCCCCGGGCTGCGCCCGGAACACCACCAGAGCCGCGACGGTGCAGGCGTCAGATGAGTTCGAGGCCGCCGTCGACGGTGATGACCTGGCCGGTGGCCTGGCGTCCGGCGGGCTCGGCCATGCGCAGGATCCAGTGGGCGATGTCGTCGACGTCCGCGATGCGGTGGGTGGGGATGCGGGCCTGCTCGTAGGCGTACATGTCGTTGACCGCCTCGGGCGTGAGTCCGGCGGCGAGCATGACGTCGGTCCTGGTGGGCCCGGGGGCGACGCAGTTGACGCGGATGCCGTCGGCGGCGAGTTCGAGGGCCCAGCTGCGGGTCATCTGCTCGATCGCGGCCTTGGTGGCCGAGTAGTGCGAACCGCCGGCCATGGGGCGGTGCCCGTAGGTGCTGGACACGTTGACGATGCTGCCGGACGACGTGCGCAGGTGCGGCAGGGCTTCGTGGGCGAGCATGCTCGGGACCACGACGTTGAGGTGGAAGAGGTCCGCGATCACCTGCTTGTCCGCCTCGGCCAGCGGCATGACGGCCGTGCCGCCGGCGTTGTTCACCAGCAGGTCCAGTCGTCCCCAGCGCTCGACGGCGGTGCCGACGACCTGGGCGGGGGCGCCGTCCTCGACGAGGTTGACGGAGAGGACTTCGATGTTCGCGTGCGCCCGGGCGGTCTCGTCGAGGGCGTCCCTCCGGCGGCCGACGCCGAGCACGTTCGCCCCCGCCTGCGCCAGGGCGATCGCCGTCGCGCGGCCGATACCGGAACCGGCTCCCGTGACGATCGCGACGTGGCCGGAGAAGGGCGGGTTCGAGGGGCTGGACATGGTGGTTCTCCAATGTTTGATGTTCTACGAACTTCGAACATAACATGAGGGGGACGTTGTGACTCGAATGGTGAGACATGGCACAAGCTTCCGCACAGGCGCACCCTGATGCGCGGCTCCAGGCGTGGCGCTCGGCCCGTCGACCGCCCGGGCGGCCCATCGTCTTCCGTAGCGGGCCGCCCCGGCGGTGCCGCGCGTCGTCAGCGGAACAGCCTGCCGAACCTGCGTACTTCCTCCGCGAAGATCTTCGGCTGCTCGAAAGCCGCGAAGTGGCCGCCCCTGCCGGCCTTGTTCCAGTAGACGAGGTTGGAGAATGCCTTCTCGGCCCAGGCGCGCGGCGGCGTGTAGAACTCCTTGGGAAACAGTGTGACGCCCATGGGCACGTCGATCCTGACGGCGTTCATGGTGACGTCCGAGTTCTCCCAGTAGAAGCGTGCGGCGGATTCCGCTGTATTCGTCAGCCAATACAGGGTGATGTCGTCCAGCATTTCGTCCATGGTGAGAACCGACTCCGGATTCCGGTCGCTGTCGGTCCAGATCCCGAATTTCTCGTAGATCCAGGCAGCCTGGCCGACGGGAGAGTCCGCCAGAGAATAGGAAACCGTCTGGGGCCGGGTCATCATCTCGAGCTGGTACCCGATCTCGTTCTTCTGCTGGGTGTTCAGCTGGCTCATCGCGACCTGCTCCTCGGGGGTCAGGTGGTTCACGTCGAGATCGGGAGGGACGATCTGCGGGAAATTCAGATGGATCCCCAGCAGCCCCTTGGGGCGCAGCACTCCCAGTTGGACATTGACCGCCGCACCCCAGTCCCCTCCCTGGGAGAGGTAGTGGTCGTATCCGAGGCGGGGCATGATCTCGGCCCAGGCCTTGGCCGTCCGCACACGGCCCCAGCCCAGTTCGTCCGGCTGATCGGAGAAACCGAACCCCGGCAGGGACGGGGTGACCACGTGGAACGCGTCCCGCGGGGATCCGCCGAATTCGGTGGGATGCGTCAGGCGCCGGATCACCTTCCGGAACTCCAGGACCGAGCCGGGCCAGCCATGGGTGAGCATGATCGGCATCGCGTCGCGATGGGGTGACCGGGCGTGCAGGAGATGGATGGAGACGCCGTCGATCACGGTGCGGTACTGGCCGAATCCGTTGAGCAGCGCCTCCACCCTGCGCCAGTCGTAGTGCCGCTGCCAGTGGTCCACGAGTCGCTTGACCCGCCACAGCGGTGCTCCCTGCGACCAGTCGTCCACCAGCTCCTGGGCCGGCCATCGGGTCGTCTCCAGCCGGCGCCGGAGGTCCCGGAGCATGCGTTCCGGCACGTGGAGCCTCATGGGCACGACCGCATCGCGGCCCGCCGACGGCATGGACGGGGCCGCGGCCGCGGCGCCCGTTCCCGTGGCGGCCTCGGCGACGCCGGAGGTCATCGCCGCCGCGGCCGTTCCCGCGCCCAGGGCGCCCATGGCGTACAGCAGTCGTCGACGGCTGAGATTGTTCGCTTGACTCGTCATGCGTCATTCACTCCGATCGTCGTCTTTCGGTGCCGCAAGGAATCTCCGGCGTGTACGGCCGCGACCCGACCCGTGGCCCTGGTGATGCGAACCCGGGATATGCGCGGTACGCGCGCCTGATCGAGCCACTCCATGCGCCGCGAGACATGGCGGCTTCACCCGGTGGCCGCCGCGGATCCGCAGTATTCGGCCGCCAGTCGGCGTGGGCGCAGGATTTCACCGCACGGAGGAAGCCGCGGGGGTAAGCATGTTCGGCAGTTGTCGAACTTCTTTTGCGACGATACATCTCACACGCGTCGGCCGAGACCTCCGTGTGGGTGGCATGAGTCACGCACCACTGTCCCGGCTTCACGTGACACCGTGTGTGCACGGTGATGAGAGGACCGTCACGCTCGCATCGCCCGCCGGCGTCAAAGTCGGTCGTGTTAGGTTGTTCGGTATGCGTCGAACATTGATTTCTCGACGTACGCGGAGCCCAACAGTGTGAACACGGGCCGGATTCGGGTCCGCACCTCGCCCCGCACCCCATGTCGGCGACGACGCCCGTCGCGGCACCACCGCCCGCCGGCCGCCTTGTCCCGAGCAAGCGCCGGCAACCCGAGAAGAAGGAGAACAATCATGAGCGCAATCACCACGGAAATGCAGGAGTTCATCTCCCGGGTCGTGCACGACGGGAGCAACTACCGCATGGACGCCATGGAGAAGCTCTACACGGACGACATGGCGATCCTCTTCCCGACCGCCGAGGGTGCCATCGCGGCAGCTCCCCGCAAGGAGGTCTTCGCGGAGTTCGCCGCCCGGGGCAGGGCGGGCGAGGCACCCCTGTCCACCGAGTACAGGATCCTGCACGCCGAGGACCAGGGCGAGCACGCGACCGCGCTCCTCTACCGCCGCATGAGCGACACCGCTGCCCCGTTCCTCTACGAGCTGCGTCTGAAGCGAGGCGGTGCCTACGGCTGGCTCGTCGCCGGCGAGACCGTCACGCCGTGGCCCGACCCGGAGACCGCCGGCGCCTTCCTCCCGCCGCGGCAGGCCGCCTGAGGACCGCGGAGGCGGCGGTCTCGTGCGGCGGCTGCGGCGTGAGGGGCGTGGTGGCGCGGGCCGGGGCAGACCCGCGGCCACGATGGCCACCGCAACCAGCCGCGCACCGGAAGGCCGGGCGCACTTCCTGGCGTGATCCACCCCACGGCGATCCCGGACAGGAGCCGGGCACTTCGGGACGTGGGGCTCCGAAGGGCCTGAGCGCGCGGATCGGTGACGTAGCTTCGATGTCAGCAGTCCTGCTCCCCCGGGCCCACGGCCCGGGGCCGCCGAGCATCGGGCTGCGGTCGGGGCCCGTGAGGTGCACGACACGACCCTCACGGCCCGCCGCCGTCATCCCTGGAGGAGTACCGCCGATGAAGACCGTCACCCACTGGATCGCGGGCAAGCCCTTCGGGGGCGCCGCCGGCGCCTCGGGTACCTGGGGCCCCGTGACCGACCCTGCGACCGGAGAGGTCACCACGCGGGTCGCGATGGGCGGCGCCGATGAGGTCGCCGCCGCGGTCGCGGCGGCGAAGGACGCCTACGCGGGCTGGCGCACGTCCTCGCTCGCGCAGCGGACGGCGATCCTCTTCCGCTACCGCGAGTTGCTGGACGCGCGCCGCGAGGACCTCGCCGCGCTGATCACCGCCGAACAGGGCAAGGTCCACGCGGACGCGCTGGGCGAGGTGGCCCGCGGCCTGGAGATCGTGGAGCTGGCCTGCGGGCTGGGCGCCGCCCTCAAGGGGGAGACGTCCACGGAGGTGTCGAGCCTGGTCGACGTGGTCTCGGTACGTCAGCCGCTCGGCGTGATCGTCGGCATCTCGCCGTTCAACTTCCCCGCGATGATCGGCATGTGGATGTTCCCGATGGCGATCGCCTGCGGGAACACCTTCGTCCACAAGCCGAGCAGCAAGGCCCCGTCCGCGTCGATGCTCCTCGCGGAGCTGGCGGCGGAGGCCGGCGTTCCGGACGGCGTCCTCAACATCGTGCACGGCGACGAGGTCGCGGTGAACGCGCTGCTCGACCATCCGGACGTGGCGGCGGTCTCGTTCGTCGGCTCCACGCCGGTCGCCCGGCACGTGTACCGCAGGGCGGCCGCGACGGGCAAGCGTGTGCAGGCTCTCGGCGGCGCGAAGAACCACATGGTGGTCCTCCCCGACGCCGACCTCGACGCGGCCGCCGAGGCCGCCGTGACCGCCGCCTACGGCTCGGCGGGCCAGCGCTGCATGGCGGTCTCCGTGGTGGTCGCGGTCGGGGCGGCCGGCGACGCGCTGGTGCCCCGGATCGTCGAGCGGGCCGGGAGGGTCAGGATCGGCCCGGGCGACGACCCGGCGTCCCAGATGGGCCCGCTCGTCACGAAGGCACACCGCGACGATGTCGCGGACTACGTCGCGGGCGCGGCCGCCCAGGGAGCCGATGTGGTGCTCGACGGGAGGGACTTCACCGTCGAGGGCCTCGGGAACGGGCACTGGATGGGCATCTCGCTCCTCGACAGGGTCCGCACCGACTCCGACGCCTACCGGAACGAGATCTTCGGCCCCGTGCTGTGCGTGGTCCGCGCGGAGAGCTACGCGGAGGCCGTACGCATCGTCAACGATTCCCCGTTCGGCAACGCGAGCTCGATCTTCACCCGCGACGGCGGCGCGGCCCGCCGGTTCCAACTCGAGGTCGAGACCGGCATGGTCGGTGTGAACGTGCCGATGCCGGTGCCGGTGGGCTACCACTCGTTCGGGGGCTGGAAGGACTCGGCCTTCGGCGACCACCGGATGTACGGCGGCGAAGCGGTGCACTTCTACACGCGCGGCAAGGTCATCACGAGCAGCTGGCCGGATCAGGCCGAGGTGGCGGCCGGTTGAGGCACCGGGCCTCCGGCGTCGCGTCGACGGCCGCGGCCCGGTGCGCGCGGCCGGACCCGCACCTCTCGGCGCGGGCCCGGCCGTCCGGCCGCCGGGCGTGCGGCGGTCACCGGGCGAGATGCGCGCGCAACAGCTCCCGCGCGGTCCGTTCCGCGTCGGCGAACGCGGCACGTCCCGCGTCGGTCAGGGTCACCTCGACCCTCCTGTGATCCCTGTCCCGGCGGTGGCGTTCGATCAGTCCTGCCGCCTCCAGGCCCCTCAGCTGGGAGGACATCCGGGTCGCCGGTTCCCGGAGGAACGCGGTCAGCCGTACGACGGGCACGGCCCGGCCCTCGGCTCCCGCGAGGGCACCGAGGATCAGGCAGTCGTACAGCGACAGACGGTGCCGTGCCGGCAACTCGCCCTGCAGGAGCGCCAGGTCGTACAGGACGGGTGGCGGCTGCCGCGTGGCGTCCACCGGATCTCGGTCGGTCATGTCTTCTCCCCGGGACGGATCCACGGCCGCGGATGCGCGGCCTCAAGAGCTGGAGCGGGTTTTCCCGCGGGGCCGATGGCGGGCCGGCGGGCCATGAACCCCTCGGATCGGGACACCGCGTCGCCTGCGCGCGCCCCGGTACGTCCGCGGCACGCGGGCGTCCGCCCGCCGATGTCCTGATGTGAGGCCGATGCGGCACGGGGGACCGTCCGTCCCCGTCCGCTCCCGGATCTACCGTCGTCAGCGCGGCGACACGGGGCCGGAGCGGTGGGGCTCGCACAGCGTGAGCGGTGACTCGTGCGGCGCGGCGCTCGGCCGCGTACGGCGCGTCAGCCGACGGCACGGCGGTATCGAGGAGGAGCGGTGACATGAGCCTGCTGGCACGGATCGACCAGCCCGCGGACCTGCGGGGTCTGAGCCACCCGGAGCTGGTCCGGCTCGCCGGGGAGATCCGCGATTTCCTGATCCGGCACGTCGCGGCGACGGGCGGGCATCTGGGGCCGAACCTCGGCGTCGTGGAACTGACGCTGGCACTGCACCGCGTCTTCGACTCCCCGCGTGACCGGCTGCTCTGGGACGTCGGCCACCAGGCGTACGTCCACAAGATCGTGACGGGGCGGGCCGGCGAGTTCACCGGCCTGCGGCAGCGCGGCGGCCTGTCCGGATACCCCAGCCGTGAGGAGTCCGCGCACGACCACATCGAGCACTCCCACGCCTCCGCGGCCCTGTCGTACGCCGACGGCATGGCCAAGGCCGCGCAGTTCACCGGAGAGGCGGACCGGCACATCGTCGCCGTCGTCGGCGACGGAGCGCTCACCGGCGGCCTGGCCTGGGAGGCCCTCAACAACATCGCGGAGGCACCCGGCCGGCCCGTGGTGATCGTCGTCAACGACAACGGCCGCTCGTACGCGCCGACCGTGGGCGGACTCGCGCGGCACCTGGCGGCCCTGCGCACCCACGCCGGCTACGAGCGTCTGGCCGGCTGGGGCAAGCAGGCCCTCGGCGGCGCCGGGACGCCCGGACGCGCGTTGCACCGCACCCTGCACGCGGCCAAGGAGGGCATCAAGGAGGGGCTGAGGGCGGGCCTGGTCGAGGACCACGCCGAGGCCGTGACGCCGCACTCGCTCTTCGGCGCGCTGGGACTGCGGTACATCGGGCCCGTCGACGGGCACGACGTCGCCGCCCTGGAAGCGGCCCTGGAGCGTGCCAAGGCCCAGGGCGAGCCCGTCGTCGTGCACTGCATCACGCGCAAGGGGCTCGGGTACGCGCCCGCCGAGCAGGACGAGGAGGACCATCTGCACGGCATCGGCGCCATCGACCCGCGGACGGGGCGACCGCTGCGCCCCGCCCTGCCGACCTGGTCGGCGGCGTTCGGCCGGGAGCTGCTGGAACTGGCGGACACCCACCCCGAAGTCGTCGCGATCACCGCGGCCATGCCCGGCTCGGTCGGCCTGAACGACTTCGCCGCACGGTACCCGGCACGCTTCTTCGACGTGGGGATCGCCGAGCAGCACGCGGTCGCCTCGGCCGCCGGGATGGCCATGGCGGGGCTGCACCCGGTGATCGCCCTGTACGGCACCTTCCTGAACCGCGCGCTCGACCAGGTGCTGATGGACCTCGCGCTGCACCGTCTCGGCGCGACCCTCGTGCTCGACCGGTCCGGAGTCACCGGCGACGACGGACCCAGCCACAACGGGCTCTGGGACCTGGCGATGCTCCAGGCGGTCCCCGGCCTGCGCATCGCGGCGCCGCGCGACGCGCGCACGCTGCGGGAGCGGTTGCGGCAGGCCGTCTCGATCACCGACGCGCCGACGGTCCTGCGCTACCCGCGAGGGGCGGTCGGCCCGGAGATCCCGGCGGCCGCTCGCGCCGGCGCGGTCGACGTCCTGCGTGAGGCGGCGCCCGGCGCCGGAACCGTCCTGCTGATCGCCGTCGGAACGACGGCCACCGTCGCCCTCGAAGCGGCGGCGCTCTGCGCCGAGCGCGGCGTGGAGGTCACCGTGGTGGACCCGCTGTGGGTCAAGCCGCTTCCCGGTGAACTGCCCGCCCTCGCCGCCGGCCACGCCCTGGTCGTCACGGTCGAGGACGGCCTGCGGACCGGGGGAGTGGGCACGGCGGTGGTCCACGCTCTGCAGGAGGCCGGTGTCCGCACCCCGGTGCGGGTCCTGGGCGTGGAGGACGGGTTTCCCCGGCAGGCGACCCGTGCCGAGATCCTCACGGAGGCGGGACTGACCGCTCGGGCCGTCGCGGACACCGTCGTCCAGGGCGCGGCGCAGGCTGCCGCCACGGCGTTGCCCGGCGGTTCCCGGATCGCCTCCGCGCCCGAAAGGTGATGAAGTGCGCACATCGGTGAATGCGGCTACCGCGAGAGCGGCCGGAGGCCACGTCATGTCGAAGATCATCCGACGCGGAACCGGTGAGCGGACGCCCGGCCCCGGTCCCCGGACGCCCGGACGCCGCGCGGCCGTCTCCGCCGCGGTGGCGGACCTCAACCCCGGCGCGCTGGCGTTCGTCATGGGCACCGGCATCGTCTCCACGGCCCTGTACGCCAACGGCGCCCGCACGGCCTCCGCGGCACTGCTGTGGGTGGCCCTGGCCGGTTTCGCGGTACTGGTGCCCGCCTACGCCTGGCGGCTGCTGCGAAACCGTGAACGGTTCGTCGCGGACTTCCTCGGGCCGCGCGCCTTCGCCTTCCTCACCCTCGCCGTCTCCTCCAACGTGCTGGCCTCGCGCCTCGCGCCGGACGGCCACACGGCGGCTTCCGGGTCGTTCCTGGCGTTCGGGGCGCTGGGGTGGCTGGTACTGGGCTACGGCATTCCGCTCGCGCTCATCACCACCCTGAAGCGTGGCCCCTCGTTCGACCAGGTGAACGGCACATGGTTCCTGTGGGCGGTGAGCTCGGAGTCGGTGGCACTCGCTGCGGCCTCGCTGGCCCGGGTGACCTCAGGACACGTGCTGCCCGTGCTGGCGGTGGTGTGCTGGGCCGTCGGCCTGATGCAGTACCTGCTGACCTCCGCGATCGTCCTGGCCAGACTGCTCGCCCGGCCCGTCCGGCCGGAAGGCCTCATGACGTCGGTCTGGATCTTCATGGGGGCGGCGGCGATCGCCGTGCTCGTCCCGGTGCGGCTGATCGCCCTCCCACCGGGCAGCACCATTCTGTCGAGGGAGATCCTCGTGGGGACGTCCTTCGTCCTGTGGTCGTTCTCCAGCTGGCTCATCCCGCTCCTGCTCGCCCTGGGCGTGTGGCGGCACGCGCTGCGCCGCATTCCGCTGCGCTACGACCTCGGCTGGTGGAACCTCGTCTTCCCGATCGGGATGTACGCCGTCACCACGCACGAGCTCGGACGTGCGACCGGGACCTCGTGGATGACGAGCATGGGCCGCTGGGAGGTCTGGGTCGCCGCGGCATTCTGGGCCGTCGTGTTCGCCGCCATGGTGGGCTCCGGATTCCGGCGGCGTCGACCGGCCGCGGCGTGATCCGCTCCCGTACGGGGCGGGCGGGCACGCCCGTGGAGCACGCCGTCGTCCCGGAGGTCGCCCGCCGTCCGCGGCTGCGTCGCCCTCACCGCGCGAGGAGGCCGATGAGCAGGAGCGGGCCGTAGACGGCCACGAGGGCGCAGAGGAGCCGTCTCCATTCGAAGTGGTCGTCAGCCGGATCGGGCCGGCCGGGCCCCTGCCCTTGCCGCTGCCTCTGTCCGTCTCCGTCCCTGTTCCCGTGCCACCGTGTGTCCGCAGTGCCGCACGGTGGGCCTGCCGGAGTCTCCGGAGTGCCTTCTGATGGGTCGGATACCCGGTGAACGTGCCCAGCACTGAACTGCCGAAGGCGATCGACTCGATGGTGCGCCCGTCTCGCATGACGACGGTCAGGCCGTCGTGGACCGCCACTTCGCCGACGTCGGTCCAGGCGACGCTCGAGGTCACCAGGAAGTTCGTGACAGACAAGCGGTCGGGTCCGCTGCGGATCGCCGAGTCCCACCCGAGGGCCCAGAAGAACAGGGTCACGCCCCCGAGTAGCACCGCCCCTCCCGGGGCCTCGTGCAGGGGGCCGATGAACAGGGCGGCCAAGGCGTAGGTGCCCACCCCGCCGGCCACGGGCGGCCATACGTACACGGGCCGTCTGATCGCCCTCGTCCGCACCGGTACCACCTCCACGAACGGATCCTCCGTCTCATCCCGTACCTGCGGGCGCGCCTCTCCGGTCAGACGTGCAGCCAGGGCAGGTACCCCACCGGCAGTGCGAAGCTCATGACCACTGCTGCCGTCGCGGCCACGACGGAGCCCGCGTGGACCAGCCGGTGTCCGTGGTCCCCGACGAGGAGGCACCGGGCAAGGCCCGCGAGGCCGCCCACGGCGGCGATGACGCCGAGCTCGACGGCGAGCCCGATGTTGAGGATCTGCACCCCGCCCAGGACGAGGAGACCGACGGTCAGGGCGGTCCCTCCGGCCGGGTCGCGCACGGCTCCTCCCCTCGTCCCGGGCGGGTACGGGCCCGTGCGTGACACCGCCGGCCCCTCGCCCCGCGTCAGTCGGCGATCTCGATCCTGCCGTTGGACGTGTCGGCGCGGGCCGGCGCCGCGGTTCCGCGCCGGGTGAAGCCCTTGAGCAGGTCGGCGAGGTCGACTCCCGTGGTGGAGCTGAGCAGTTCCATGCCCTGGGCCACGTTGTCCGCGACCGTACGGGACAGTTGACCGGCTCCGTCCGTCGAGATCACGGTCATCTTGTCCACGGCGGCGAGCGGCTCGGAGGCCTTCGCGACGACCTGGGGCAGCACCTCGACCAGCATCTGCAGTACCGCAGCGTCGCCGTACTGCGCGAAGGCGTCCGCCTTCTTCTGCATGGCCTCGGCCTCGGCCGACCCCTTCGCCGCGATGGCAGCGGCCTGCGCCTCACCCTCGATGCGCACGGCATCGGCGAGCGCGGCGCGGTGCGCCTTCTCGCCCTCGCCGGTCAGCCGGGAGCGCTGGGCGTCCGCCTCGGCCTCCTTGACCAGCGCGATACGGCGGGCCTCGGCCTCCTGCTCGGCCTGGTAGCGCGCGGCGTCGGCCGGCTTGCGGACCCTGGTGTCGAGTTCGCGGTCGGTCAGCGCGGCCTGTCGTGCGGCGACCTTCTCCTGCTCGGTGAGGACCTCCTGGCTGCGGGCGGCTTCCGCGAGCGGGCCGGCGGCCGCGGCACGGGCGGCGGCCTCGTCCGTCTCGGCCTTGATCTCGGCCTGCTTGAGCGCGAACGTCCGCTGGGCTATCGCGATCTCCTCCTCGGCCTTGAGCCGCGCCTGCTCCGACGCCTGCCGCGCCAGGGCTTCGGCGATGTCGGCCTCCTGCCTGGCCCGTGCGGCCTCGGGCCGTCCCAGGTCCTCCAGGTAGGAGCCCTCCGTGGTGATGTCCTGGATCTGGAAGGCGTCCAGGACCAGGCCCTGCCCGGACAGACTCGCCTCGGCCTCCTCGGCGACCTGGCCGGCGAACGCCGCGCGGTCCCGGATGACGTCCTCCACGGACATCCGCCCGACGATGGAGCGCAGGGCGCCCGACAGGACTTCCTGGGTGAAGCCGACGATGCCGTCCTGCTGCATCAGGAACCGCTGGGCCGCCGCGCGGATGGAGTCCTCGGTGCCGCCGACCTTGACGATCGCCACGCCCTCCAGGTGGGCCTTCACCCCTCGCAGCGTGACCGCGCCCCGTACGGCGACCGGGATGTGCCGGCTGGACAGGTCCAGGGTGAACTTCTGCTGGACGAACGGCACGACGAACACGCCCCCGCCGACCACGACCTTCTGGCCGCTGTTGTCGGTGAAGATCCGTCCGGTCTCCGGGTCCGTGGACTTCTTGCCGCGCCGGCCGGTGACGATGAACGCCTCACTGGGGCCGGCGACCTTGTAGCGGGTGACGACGACGAGGGCGAGCAGAACGACGAGTACGACGATTCCCACCGCAGCGGTGAGGACAGGGCTCATGCCGGATTCCCTTGCTCGGAACAGAAAGTGACGAACAATCAGTGGTCGACGGGGCGCACGGCCACCGACGTGGCCGACAGCGCGGCCTCCACCCACACCCTCGAGCCCCGCGCCAGCGGGACGGTGCTCCTGGCCGCGAGCTTCACGGGCTGACCGGCCAGGTACGCGAGCACCTCGCCGTAGCCGTCCGCCGGAATCGCGGTGACCACCGTGCCCGTGCCGCCGATGAGGTCGTCGCCACGTGGCGCGGCCGAAGCGCCCCCGCGCATCAGGGACCGGCTGAACCTCCACGTGAGCCAGCCCGCGAAGCCCCCGGCGGCCACTCCCGCCGCGGCCGCGAACGCCGTCCCGAGACCCGTGGTGCCCAGGACGATCGCGCCGGTGAAGCCCAGCATCGACACGAATCCGGCGATCACCGGAAGGGACAGCAGTCCGTCCAGGCCGCCGAGCCCCTCAAAGAGTCCGTCCAGGACGCCGTCGAAGACCAGGGCCAGCGCCAGCACCACCAGACCGGCGATGCCGAGACCGAGAAACCATTGCATCCCGCCCCCGCCCGCTCGCCGATCCGGTCTTTCGAAGACACCGCGATCCTGTCACGGAGCGCGGCACTCGGTCATTGCCGGATCCCGGCAATCTTTACGCGTTCTTTACGTCCTGCCCGGCGGCCCGGAAGCCGGCGCAGCCGCGGGGCGCGCCGAGCCGCCGGGATCATCGCGACGGGGCGGACCGCCGGTCGGGGAGGTTTTCGAAGTGCACGTCGTAGCGATGCTGTTCGGGGAGAAGCGACGCGAATTCGGCTTCGCCGCGACTGACGGCGACCAGTTGCTCGAGCCGCAGCGGTTTCACCGCCGCCGGTGCTTTGAAAACGCCGTGAAACGGCGGTGAACGCTGGGTCGGCCACGCTCTCCGGGATGACGAGGCCCCGAGAGGGGCGGCGATCCGGGAGGGGACCACCATGAACAGGCTGCGACTGACGCTCCGGCACGCCGCGGCCTTCGCGCGCTTCGCCGGACTGGGCTGCGCGGTCACCCTGGCGGCCTCGGCGGCCCTGGTCGTGCTCTCGCAGTGGATCCCGTGGATGGCGGCGAACGTGCTGACCACCGTCGCCTCCTCGGTGGCCGCCACCGAACTGCACGCCCGTGTCTCGTTCGGCCACGGCCGTCCCGGTCTGGCCGGTCATCTGAAGAGCGCCGCCACCGTCGCCGCCGGCTGGCTGGTCACGTCGGCCGCCGTCGGCGCACTGGCGCTGCTCCGCCCCGGCGCCGGAGTCGTCCTGCAGCAGTCGGTGTACCTGTCGGCCACCGCGCTCGTCGGGATCGGCCGCTATCTCGTGCTGCGTCTGACCGTGTTCGCGGAGCGCGGCCCGCGGCCGCGCACTCGCGGCGGTGTCCGGTCACGGGTCTCGTACGACGCGGTGGCGTGAGGTCCGCATCCTCGTAGGAGGCCGACCGTTACGGCAGGGCGCCGTGCGGTGCTCGGGTCGCCGACGGGGGCCAAGTCGAGGACGGCGCAGGCCTGCTGGAGAGCGCGCCGGCGGCACGCCGGTGCGATGCAGGGCGAAACGAAAACAATATGCATAATACAGTAAAATCTGCCGAATGGGCCCACTGGCGGCAGTAGTGTGGAAATCCGCCCAGCTACGCAGGCTCCGCGACCTGTTCAGGAGGAAGCGCGCATGGCAGACCGACTCGACGCCGCGACGCTCGCTCCTGGTGATCGTGCGGACGCGATCCGTGAATTCTCGTGGTCCATCAACGGCCGCGTGGAGGTGGACCTTCCGTCGAATCCGCATCGTCAGCGAGCCTGTGCGACCACCAACGCACTGGGATCGGTGAAGGTCTCGGAGATCGGCTGGAACGTCGCCCGCCTCCTGTGTGACTCCACCCCGGTGGACGGGGACATGGTGCCGCACGTTCTCGTCCATCTCCAGGAGGCGGGGGTCTCCCAGGTCCGCCAGGGCGGTAGGCAGGCGTGGAGAAGGGCCGGGGATCTCACGGTGCTCGACAATGCGAAGCCCTACGAGGTCACCTTCCACGGCCCAACGCGTTCGGTTCTCGTGCGCGTTCCCACCCATGTCCTGGGGCTGCGGCCGTCCTTGCTCGACCGGATCACGGCCGTGCCACTCAGTTCGGAGCGCCCGGTCGTGGGTGCCACAGCGGCATTCTTCACCCGACTGGCCCGCCATCAGACCGCTGCCGGCGACGCTGAGGCCGCCCTGTTCCTGAAGCCCAGTCTCGACCTGATCAGGGCTGTGGTCACCGTGGTCCTGGACCGGGGCGACCTGGCCAGGGCGCCCCTGAACAGCACCCTTCTCGAGCGCGTTCAGGAATACGTCCGCCTCCATCTGGCGGACCCCGACCTGACCGCCGAGCGCCTCGCTGCCGAGCATGACGTTTCCGTACGCTGGCTCTACCTGACCCTGTCCCGAGCGGGAATCACCCTCGGTGAATGGATAAGGACGCAGCGCCTCGAGGAGTGCAGGAAACAACTGGCCTCGCCTGCACATGAGTTCATGACGATCGAGGCCATCGCCCACCAGTGGGGGTTCGCCGGCGCCGCCCACTTCAGCCGCGTTTTCAAGACCGCGTACGGCGTGAGCCCCCGCGAGTTGCGGTCGCGACACGCGGCGGGGAGAGCCGACTCTCACCGGCCCGACTGACGCCGGGCCTCGTGCCGGCCTTCGGCGACGCGCGGGGTTCCCACGCTCCCTACCGGTGGACGACAACACCCGCCACCCGGGCGCGATGGCGGCGACCAGGCCATTTCACCGTGTCACCCGCCATCGCCGGTGAATGAAACCGTGCTGAAAGGCCGTTGAACGCGGTGCCCCGCAGACTCCGGGGCATGATGACAACGACCCACGGATCAGCGATCGCAGCCACGGGGCTGCGGAAGTCCTTCGGGGACAAGACGGTCCTCCAGGGCATCGACCTGCACGTGCCCACGGGCACCGTCTTCTCCCTCCTGGGCCCCAACGGCGCCGGCAAGACCACCGTCGTCAACATCCTCTCCACCCTCGTCACCGCCGACGCGGGCGACATCCGTGTCGGCGGCCACGACATCGCCGTCGAGCCGCAGGCGGTACGCGCGGAGATAGGCGTCACGGGGCAGTTCTCCGCCGTCGACGGACTGATAACCGGCGAGGAGAACATGCTCCTCATGGCGGACCTGCACCACCTGTCCAGGAGCGAGGGGCGCCGGGTCACCGCCGAGCTGCTGGAGCGGTTCGACCTGGTCGAGGCCGCGAAGAAGCCGGCGTCCACCTACTCCGGCGGCATGAAGCGCCGCCTCGACATCGCCATGACCCTGGTCGGCAGCCCGCGGACCATCTTCCTCGACGAGCCGACCACCGGCCTGGACCCGCGCAGCCGCCACACCATGTGGCAGATCATCCGCGAACTGGTCTCCGGTGGCGTCACCGTTTTCCTCACCACCCAGTACCTGGAGGAGGCCGACCAGCTCGCCGACCGTATCGCGGTGCTCGACGACGGCAGGATCGCCGCCGAGGGCACCGCTGACGAGCTGAAGCGGCTCATCCCGGGCGGCCACGTGCGGCTCCGCTTCACCGACCCGGCCGCGTACCGGTCCGCCGCCGCCGAACTGCGCGAGGTGACCCGGGACGACGAGGCACTGACCCTGCAGATCCCCAGCGGCGGCAGCCAGCGCGAGCTGCGCTCCATCCTCGACTGGCTGGACACGGCCGGCATCGAGGCGGACGAGCTGACCGTGCACACCCCCGACCTCGACGACGTGTTCTTCGCCCTCACCGGCCCGGCGGGCGTCCCCGACCAGCCCAAGGAGAACGTCCGATGAGCACCCTTTCCCTCGCGGTCCGCGACTCCGGCACGATGCTGCGCCGCAATCTGCTGCACGCGCGGCGCTACCCGTCCACGACCCTGAACCTGCTGCTCGCGCCGATCATGCTGCTGCTGCTGTTCGTCTACATCTTCGGCGACGTGATGAGCGCGGGCATCGGCGGCGGTGGGGCCGACCGCTCCGAGTACATCGCCTACATCGTCCCGGGCATCCTGATGATGACCATCGGCAGCACCGTGATCGGGGCCGCGGTGTACATCTCCATGGACATGAGCGAGGGCCTCATCGCCCGCTTCCGCACGATGGCGATCCACCGCGGCTCCGTGATCATCGGGCACGTGGTCGGCAGCGTGCTGCAGTGCGTGGCCAGCGTGGTCCTCGTCGGTGCCGTCGCCGTGGCCATCGGCTTCCGGTCCACGGACGCCACGGCGCTGGAGTGGCTGGCGGCGTTCGGACTGCTCGTGCTGTTCTCCCTGGCGTTCACCTGGATCGCGGTCGGCATCGGCATGGCCAGTCCGAACGCCGAGGCGGCCGCCAACAGCGCACAGCCGCTGATCCTCCTCCCGCTCATCTCGAGCGCCTTCATCCCGGCCGACACGATGCCGGGCTGGTTCCAGCCGATCGCCGAGTACCAGCCGTTCACACCGGCCATCGAGACCCTGCGCGGCCTGCTGCTCGGCACCGGGATCGGCAACTACGGGTGGATCACGATCGCCTGGTGCGCCGGACTGACCGTGCTCGGCTACCTGTGGTCGACGGCGCAGTTCAACCGCGACCCGAAATGAGCGCGCGGGCCGCCTCGCGCAGCCCGTCCCGCCCCAGGGCGGCGTACTCCGACACCGCGTCGGCGTACGCCGCCCCGTCCGTCTCCCCGGCGGTCCGCCGGGCCCGGTCGAGGGACATGGTGGGATGGAACACCTGTGACACGTGCAGCCGTTCCGCGAGCGCCATCAGCCGCACCGCCGACGCGTCGCCCGCCGCGAGCCGGGCCAGTCCGAGGGCCAGCACCCCGGTGCCGTACCCCAGGATCTCCCCGGCCGGCAGGGAGCCGTCGGCGAGCAGCGCACGCAGCCGGCCCTCCAGCTCGGCCACCAGTCCGGCGACCGGCTCCAGCCGCCCGGCGTACGCGTGCGCCGCAACCACGTGGGCGTCGATCACCCGCGCCCACGCGTCCATGGACGGGTCGGCGGGCGGGGCGTCGCTCGCGCGCATCCGCTCGGCGGCCGTCCGCCACCGCTTGAGACCCAGCTCGGTCAGCCCGCGGGCCAGGGCGATCTCGGCCGAGGCCGCCAGATCGGGCGTGAAGACGGAGCTCTGCTCCCCGGACAGGCTCCGCTCCACCCGCCGCAGCCACTCCTCGGCCTCGTCCGGCTCGCCGCGCTGCAGGCAGGCCAGCACGAGGCCCCGGCGCAGTCCCGTCGTCGGCGACTGGTCGCTCAGGTGGGTCAGGGCGTCCAGCGCCGCCAGCAGGTGCCGGTAGGCGTCCTCGCCGAGACCGGCGTCCGCGCACAGCTCGCTGCAGCGGGAGTGGCCCAGGAGGGTGAGCGCCGGGTTGGGCGCGACGCCGACCAGGGCGAGCATCCGGCGCGCGGAGGAGAGCGCACGCTCCGGTTCGTGCTCGTACTCCCAGATGTAGCTGGCCACGCACTCGGCGATGCCCGCGAGCAAGGGCGCCTCGTCGGCGCACAGTTCCCGCAGCGACTCGTAGCCGGGCGGGCGCATGTCCGGCATGGTGCACAGCACGACGGAGAGCGCCCGCAGCAGCGTGTCCGGCTCCGCGGGCGGCAGACGGCGCAAGGTGACGAGGTGGCGCGGCCGGAGGGGCCCGTGCCCGATGAACGGGGCGGCGGTGCAGACGGCGCTGAGGGTGCGGGTGACCTCGGTGTGCCGTGCGTCGGGGCGGTAGTGCGACAGTGGTGCCGCGGTCTCGGCGGCCAGGGTCAGAAGCCGGTGGAAGCCCGCCGAGTCGGTGAGCCAGACGCACGCCAGCACCGCGCCGGCCGCGGCGGTGGTGGCCAGGTCCTCGCGGGCGAGGGCGAGCCGCAGGGCGAGCACGAGGTTGTCCTGCTCAGCGCGCAGCCGCGCCCAGTGCCGCAACGGCTCGGCGCTGAACAGCACGTCGTGGTTGGCGAGTCCGAAGTCCCGTGCCCAGCCCAGGAACCGCTCGGTGACCGCCTCCTCCTCCCCGGCGGCCGCCCGCCGGGCGGCGCTGAACTCCCGCACCGTCTCCAGCATGTGGAAGCGGATCCCGGCCGCGGTGTCGGCGGCCTTCAGCAGCGACTGGTCCACCAACTGCTCCAGCAGGTACGGCGCGTCGCCGTCGTCCAGCAGCCGCTCCGCCGCCCCTTCGGTGAAGCCGCCGGGGAGGACGGACAGCGCCCGCAGCGCCGCCCGGGCGTCCTCCTCCAGCAGATTCCAGCTCCACTCCACGACCGCGAGCAGGGTGCGGTGCCGCTCGGGCGCGTCCCGGCTCCCGCCGCGCAGCAGCGCGAAGCGGTCGCCGAGGCGGCGGGCGATCTCGGGAACGGACAGCACCCTGACCCGTGCCGCCGCCAGCTCCACGGCGAGCGGCAGCCCGTCCAGATGGCGGCACAGCTCCGCCACCGCCTCGGGCGGCAGCTCGACATGGTGGCGCGCGGCCCGGGCCCGCTGCTCGAAGAGCTCGATCGAGGTCGCGAGGCTCAACTGCGGCAGCTGGTACACCGCTTCGGAGCTGAGTCCCAGCGGCGCCCTGCTGGTGACCAGCA
Source organism: Streptomyces sp. PA03-3a (assembly GCF_033792735.1). Classification (NCBI taxonomy): domain Bacteria; kingdom Bacillati; phylum Actinomycetota; class Actinomycetes; order Kitasatosporales; family Streptomycetaceae; genus Streptomyces; species Streptomyces sp. PA03-3a. Next base: position 120,258 of record NZ_JARAVM010000006.1, on the reverse strand, counting down.
CCCGCAGGTCCCTGGACAGCGCCACCAGCTCCCGCACCAGGGCGGCGGCGCCACCGACGACCTGCTCGCAGTTGTCGAGCACCAGCAGCGCCGGACCGGCGCCGAGGGCGGCGACGATCCCGGCGGCCGTGTCCGTACGGCCGCCGTACCCCCCGCCGCCACGTGACGCCTCCGCGCCGCCGAGTGCCGACGCCACCTCGCCGGCCACGTCCTCGTCCGTGCCGACTCCGGCCAGCGAGACGAAGTGCACCACCCGCTGCTCCGCCTGGCGGCTCACGGCGTGCGCGAGCCGGGTCTTGCCCAGTCCGCCGGGGCCGACGATGGAGGCCAGCCGCGAGGAGTGCAGCAGCGCGGCCACCGCCGCGAGATCCTCGTCCCGCCCCAGCAGCGGATTCGGGTCGTGCGGCACCCCGTACCGGACCACGGGGGCCTCGGCCCGCAGCAGCTCCTGATGCACGGCCTTGAGACCGGGGCCCGGGTCGCTGCCGAGGTCGTCCCGGAGCTCGCGCCGGTATCCGTCGTAGCGGGCGAGCGCCGCCGAAGGCCCGGCCGTGGCCGCCTCGGCGCGCAGCAGTTCGGCCAGTACCTCTTCGTCGCGCGGGGTACGGGCGAAGACCTCGGCGAGGGGCGCCACCGCCTCGGCACTTCGTCCCAGCCGGGCGAGCGCGAGGGCGCGGGAGCGTACGAGGGAGTGGTGCAGCGGCGCCCGCTCGGCGCGCAGTTCCGCCACCGGGTCGCCCGGCGCGGCGTCGGCGTCCGGAGTGGTGTCCCAGAAGGCGAGGCCTTCCTGCGCACTGGCCAGGGCGGCGGCATGGTCCCCGGCCCGGGTGTTCCGGGCGCTCGCCTCGGCACACCGCACCACCGCCGCACTGTCGACCTGCTCCTCGCCCAGCGCCAGCCGGTAGCCGGTCGGGGTGCTGACGACGACGTCGGGGCCGAGCTGGGAGCGGGCCCGGGAGACCAGGATCCGCAGCGCGTTGGCCGGATTGGCCGGCGGCTCGTCCTGCCACAGCCCTTCCACCAGCCGCGCGGTGCTGCGGCCGGCGCGCAGTTCGCCCGCGAGCAGCGCGAGCAGACCGCGCAGCCGGGGCGCGGTGATCTCACGGCCGCGGTAGGCCACGCGCGACAGGAGGATCAGGTCGGTCGTCACCCGGTCAGGCTATCGACAGCGGGCGCCGGGGCGGCTGTTGAGGGCGGCGTAGGCGGCCGGCCCGGCCGGCCCGGGCCGTTGGCCGTACGCCGCACGTCACGAGGGGACCGGACCGTCGCTCGGCGTCATCGGCCCGCCTGTCGGCGTCAACGGCCCGCCTGTCGGGGTCCCGCCTGCGCCGTCTCCCGGGTCTGTGGCGGGCCGCGTCACCCGAATGCGCCTTCCAGCTTGCGGATCACGCGAGAGCACGCGATCGTGCCGCCAATCCGAGGGTTTCGACCTGCTCCGCAAGCGCTCGGTCCTGAGGAGCCCCGCCGGAACCACCGGCGAGGGCTCTTCGGCGTGAGGTCGGCGCGTGCACGGAGACCACGGACGCCCAGGTGCCGCGTCCGAACGCAGGCGCCGACCGGCACCGGCGTCCGAGGCCCCAATGCCGGGGGGCGCCGTGGGGACGGCGCATGTGCGCAGCCTCCCCCGGGTCGCAGAGCTGCCCGTTCCCGAGTGCCGTACGCGCATCCGCAGTCACAGGAGCGATGCGCGTTCTCAGGGCACCCTTCTCGCAGCCAGGCCGCCTCACCGGCATGCGGGCCGGGCCTTCGCCCCGCATCCTGGCGCTGTAGCCGCTTCCTTCCGGAGGAGCGATGCCATGCGGATGTGCTGGGAGATCAAGCCCGTCGCCTACGCGGGCCAGCAGGTGCACGACGTCGACGCGGCGCTGCAGACCCTCTACATGTTCGCCGACCGCGCTCGGGAGTGGGCGCCGGACAACACCCCGGGCCTTGCCGAGTCGGTCACCGCCATGGCCGCCCGGATGCTGACCGACGGCGCTCGCACGGTCCACCAGGGCTTCTCGTGGTCCGCCACCGAGGGATCCGTCTACGTAGCGCTCACCCCGTAAGGCGACGTAGAGGGACCTTGCGAGGGGCTCTCTCCGGAGATCCACCCGGCCTGTCCGCGCGCCGGCGCGCATCCGTCGGCATCGGCGGGGATCCCGGCCCCGGGACGCCCGACGGCCGCGCTGCTCGCGGGCGGCCCGTCGGGCGTCAGCTGAAGCGGATGTCGCTGAGGTCGATCGAGACCATGACGTCGTCCGGGACGGGGTGACCGGTGGCGTCGAGGCTGTACGCGCGGCGCTTGGTGGGAAGGGTGATGCCGTCCGCCTCCACGTAGTCGTACACGTACTGCGCGGCGGCGAGTCCGCCCGCGACGTCGACGCGGTAGTCGTGTCGGCGGAGCAGATGATCGGGGCCGAAGTAGAAGTCCTGGTGCGTGCTGTGGCTGGCGATCCCGGGCGGGAAGGTGGCGCGCAGCCCCTGCCACGGTTCGTTCCCCTCCTGCCACGGGTCGATACCGGTGACGGTGAAGCCGGGCATGGCCAGCAGGAACGGCGTGGTGAGGTAGGTCCACAGTGCGTAGCCGTTGAAGTAGGCCCGGTCCAGCGGGTCCCAGGGGGTCTCCAGGGTGTGGCCGGCGAAGGAGGACCGGGGGTTCTCGCGAGCGGCGACCACGCGTCCGTCGGCCTTGTCGATGCTCACCCGCCCGGGGCTGAAGTCGGTCCTCTGGTCGGGGGCGCCGAAGGGCCGGACTGACGCACGCTCCTCGTGCAGCAGGACGGTCATCTCGCGCGGCTCGGGATCCTGCGGCAGGCCCTTGACGGCGAACAGGCGCCCTCCGCTGACAAGGGTGGCTCGCGCCCGGGTCAGATCACGCCAGCGTGCGCTTCCGCCGTGGGCTTCGATCGCCGCGGTGAGCAGTTCGTTCATGTGTCCTCGGGCTGTCGGTCGGGGGTGCCGGGCGGTGAGACCGGCTGCGGAGCCCGCGCCCTGACCTGGCGGGAGCGCCCGCCGGCCGGGGCTCCCGGCGGTGCGACCGCGGCGGCTGCACCGCCGTCCGCGGACCACCTCCCGCCCGCACCGGACGTCACCGGATCGCCTGCGGGTGCGCGTCCGGGAGGGCGAGCTCGGCCCAGATCGTCTTGCCGTCGGGCCGTTGCCTGGTGCCCCAGCGCTCGGCGAGCTGCGCCACGATGAACAGCCCGCGGCCGCCCTCGTCGAACACCCGGGCTCGCCGCAGGTGGGGAGCGGTGTTACTGGCGTCGGACACCTCGCAGATCAAGGTGTCCTCACGGATGAGCCGCAGTTGTACCGGACCCGAGCCGTAGCGGATGGCGTTGGTGACCAGCTCGCTGATGACCAGCTCCGTGGTGAACGCCAGCTCCCCGAGTTCCCAGCCTTCCAGCCGGGAGGCGGCGAGGTCACGGGCCCGGCCGACCTCCGCGAGGTCCTCCGTGAGGTCCCACGCGACGGCATGGGTGCCGTCGAGTTCCTGCGTGCGGGCGATGACGAGGGCCACGTCGTCCCGGGCCCCCTGGCCGACCACCGTGTGCAGGACGTGGTCGCACATGTCCTCCAGCGCGGGAATGGGATCGGACAGCGCCGTCCGCAGGTGCTTGAGTCCCTCGTCGAGGCTGCGTCCCGGGGATTCGATGAGGCCGTCGGTGTACAGGGCGAGCCGTGTGCCCTTGGGCAGTTCCAGCTCCGCCGCCTCGAAGGGGAGTCCTCCCACGCCCAGGGGAGGGCCGGCGGGGATGTCGAGGTACTCGACGTCCGATCCGGGTCGCATGACGGCGGGCGGCGGGTGGCCGGCCCGGGCGGCCGTGCAGAGGCGTGTGACCGGGTCGTAGATCATGTACAGGCAGGTCGCGACGATCTCGCCGACCGCCGGCCCGACGTCACGGCACACGTCCTGGGGGTCACCGAAGTCCCGGTGCCGGGTGACGACGTCGTCGAGGTGGGTGAGCAGTTCGTCCGGCGGCAGGTCGATGTCGGCGAGCGTACGTACGGCGGCGCGCAGCCGGCCCATGGTGGCCGAGGCGCGAACGCCGTGGCCGACCACGTCGCCCACGACCAGGGCGACCCGGGCCCCCGACAGGGGGATGACGTCGTACCAGTCGCCTCCCACCCCCGCGTACGGGCCCGCGGGGAGGTAGCGCGTGGCCGCGGCCACCGCCGGCTGCCGCGGTGCGCTCGGCGGCAGGAGGCTGCGCTGCAGCGTCAGGGAGGTGTTGTGCTCACGGGTGTAGTGGCGGGCGTTGTCCACGCACACCGCGGCCCGGTCGCCGATCTCCTGTGCCAGGAGCAGGTCGTCGGCGTCGAAGGGATCCCTGCCCGGGAAGCGTGTGAAGAGTGCCGCGCCCAGGGTCACTCCCCGGGCGCGAAGGGGGATCGCCAGCGCGGAGCGTACCCCGCTCGTGCCGGCGTCGCCTTCATCGGCGGGCGGGGAGGCGCCGGGGTCGGTGATCTCCAGCATTCCGGGTTCGCCCGTGAACAGCCCGGCGGTCGGTTCCGCGCCCGGCCGGTAGACGACGGGATCGCCGGGCTGCACCGCCTCCGAAGCCGCGGACGGTCCCGCCACCGCGGTACGGCGCAGGGTGAGGTCACCCGTGCCGGGCCGCAGGACGGGTTCGTCGCCTTGGAGGACGCTGTCGAAGAGGTCCACGTAGGCGTGGTCGGCGAAGCGGTGCACGGCGACCTCGGCCAGTTCCTCGGTGGTTCGGGTCGCGTCGAGAGTGCTTCCGACACGGCTGCTGGCCTCACTGAGCAGCGCGAGCCGCTCGCGAGCGATCACGAGCCGCCGGAAGCGCGTCTCGCCGGCGACACGGATCCTGCAGACGGCCGCGCTGATGCCCAGGGCCACCGCCAGTGCCGTGATGATAGTGATCTGGTTGGCGCGCCCCATGTCCTGAAGGAGGACTCCGTAGAGCGCGATGGCGGCGGCCAGGTTGAACAGGCCGACGATCACGGTCTGCCGCACCGGCAGCAGCGCACTGGCCACGACCGGAATCAGGACGGCGTACTCGGCTAGGCCCATGATGTGCACGTCGGCGGCCGCAAGTGCCAGTCTCAGGACCGAGATCAGCACCACGCTGAGAAGCAGGAGGACAAAGCTCCTGCTCGGTCGGACCGGATGCACGCAGTACACCTCCCCACCGGGAGCGGGACGTGGCGACAACCTCCGTCTGCGGTTCCCCGGGCGGCAGGCGACAACATCCCTTCGAGAGAAATTGTTGCATTGAGTAATGCTTTGTGCCAGGACGCTCCCTCATGGTGATCCGCCACGCGCACGACAGAAGCCGGGGCCCAGGCCGCGCTCGGACTCCCTCGCCTCGACGGTCGGGGGATCGTGACACTCCCGGAGTGACCACCTTCGGCTACGGCGTGAGCACGATCCTGCCGAAGACCTCACCCGCGGCCATCTTCCGGTGCGCCAGCACGGCTGCGTCCAGCGGCAGGACCTCATGCACCACCGTCTCGATCTCGCCGCGACCGGCCGCGGCGAACTGCTCGCCGCGCACGGCACGCAGGTCGGCCGGGGGGACGGTGGCGGTGCTGAAAGTGGCGAAGGACACCGACTTCCGGAACGACGCCATGATCTTCGTGCCGAAGTCCGCGGGCGGTTGGCCCCCGACGGCGCCCACGGCCACCATGCGGCCGTTCGGGCCGAGCCTGTCGAAGAACGACGGCATGTCCTTTCCGGCGACGACGTCGATGACGACGTCGTAGCCGGCCGGAGCGTCTTCCCCTCCGGCGCCGGAGCGGTCCAGCACGTGGGTCGCGCCGAGGCGGCGCAGCCGCTCGCCGCGCCGGGCCGACGATGTCGTGACCGCCACCGCGGCGGCGCCGCGCCGCGCCGCGAGCTGCACCGCCATGATCCCGATGCTGCCGCTCGCGCCGCGCACCAGGACCGTCTCCCCGGCAGTGAACCGGGCGTGACGAAGCCCGAAGTGCGCGACCGCCCCGGCACTGCCCAGCGTCACCGCGTCGACGGGGGACAGGCTGCCGGGCAGGGGAAGGATCTGCCCGAGCGGTACGAGGGCCTGCTCGACGTAGCCGCCTCCGGTGCCGGTGAAGGCCCACACCCGGCGGCCGATCCACGACGTGTCTACGCCGTCGCCCACCGCCGTCACGGTGCCGGCCACCTCGCTGCCCGGGACGAAGCCCTCCTTGAAGCCGTAGGCGGACAGGGCCCCGCTCCGGATCAGCGTGTCGACGCCACCGACGCCCACCGCCTCGGTGGCGACCAGCACCTGCCCGGCGGCAGGCGCGGGCACCGGCAGGTCGACAACAGCCAGGCCTTCAGGACCGCCGAACGTCTTGATCGCGATTGCCTTCAATGTCGTCTCCACATTCCCGGACCGCTCAGCACGATCCCTGCCGCGTGCTCGCCACCGACCGCCTGATGATCCCGGCGAGTTCCTAGGCTGTGGACGGTAACCGGACACCCCCGTCCACTTGGGTAAAGTGAGAGCATGGTCGATCGTCTGCCTCAGAAGCTGCGTTCCGACGCGAAGGACAACCGCGACCGCATCCTCGACACGGCCCGAGCGCTGTTCTCGGCCGACGGCCTGGAGGTGCCGATGCGGGAGATCGCGCGCCGAGCCGGGGTGGGACCGGCCACCTTGTACCGTCGCTTCCCCACCAAGCAGACGCTGGTCGCCGAGGCCTTCGCCGACCAGCTGCACGCATGCCGCGCCATCGTCGACGAGGGGTGCGCTGACCCCGATCCGTGGCGCGGCCTGTGCCTGGTGGTCGAGAAGATCTGTGAGCTGCACGCACGCGATCGGGGCTTCACCGAGGCCTTCCTGTCGGCCTTCCCGGGAGCGCCCGACGTCGCGGGACGTGAGTACACGCTGAAGGCGGTCGCCGGACTGGCCCGGAGAGCCAAGGACGCGGGGCGCCTGCGCTCCGACTTCGTCCTGGACGACCTCATCCTCGTTCTCATGGCCAACAAGGGCATCCACACTCGATCGACCGACACGCAGGTCATGGCCTCGCGACGATTCGCGGGACTGGCGATCCAGGCGCTCGAAGCCCGCCCGCACCAGGCACCGCTCCCGCCGGCGGCACGACTGGCGACCGGAGCACCGGCCGGCGCCCGACCGTGGTCGGGCGAATCCGTGCGCGACGGGCAGACCCTGGACGCCCCGGGAAAGGCATAGATCGTTCGGGCGAGCGACACGGCCCTGGCCGGCTCGGGGACAGGCTGCGGGCTTCTCACAGAGCGCTGTGGTGCTGGCGGGCGGCCCAGAGGCCGTTTCGTTATCCGGGGGACCTGCGACGGCCAGGTCGGCAGGGAAGCCCTCTCCACGCCGCCGACGCGACCGCCAAGAGCACCGCCCGGTTCCACCGGATCGAGATACACGGCGCGAACCACAACTACTGCACCACGCAATGGTCACCGGGCAGTCGACAGGTCGCCGCATGGGACGACGCCGGCCACGACGACGATCGCCCGGGCCAGTGCACCGAGCCAGGTGGGTCCGCCCACGAGGCCCAACTCACCGAGGCCCAACTCACCGAGGCCGGCCAACGCCAGGTCGGGGCCGCCTACATCGACGCCTTCTTCCGGCGGTGTCCCACCGGCGACAAGCGGTTCGACGCGATGCTGACCGGCAGGCGCCACCCGATGGCATACATCGCTCCTGTCGACGTGACGGCCGGACGGCCCTGACCCCGCGGGTGCGGTTGCTCCTCCCGGCAGGCCGGGGAGGAGCAACCGCACCCGCTCCAGCGCCGGGTCGCGCCACGGAGCCCGCAGAAACCCGTTGGCGGACGACGGCGACCGTTGCTAGCCTCCCCGAGGCCGTGCGAGTGAACGAGGAGGTGGTACCCGTGAACGCAGTTTCGACATGGGTGCTCCTCTCCGGGGTCACGGTCGGGCGGTAGGTCGTCCGGGAGCGCCGTTCAAGAGCACTCCCGAAAGGCTCGACCATGCACTTCACTTCCGCACAGCGTCTCGACGACGGTGTCCTCGAGCGCGAGTTCACCCTCGGCGAGACCCCCGGCACCCTGTGGACGCCCGAATCCGCCGCACCGCTCCCGCTGGTTCTGATGGCGCACAACAACGGCCTTCCCAAGGCGGATCCCCGTCTGGTGGCCCGGGCCCGCTACACCGCGGCGCGCGGTTACGCGGTGGCCACCATCGACGCCGCCGGCTGCGGCGACCGTCCCCGTTCGGCCGCCGACGAGCAGGCCCGTGCCGACCTCCGGCGGGCGATGCAGGCCGGTGAGCCGGTCGACGAGATCTTCGAGTCCTTCATCGGCCCGCTGGTCGAGAACGCGGTTCCGGAATGGCAGGCCACTTTGGACGCCCTCCTCGAACTGCCCGGGATCGGCGGCCCCGTCGGGTACTCCGGGGGGTGGGCCGCCCTCGGCATCCGGCTGGCGGTGGTCGAGCCGCGCATCGCGGCCGCGGGCCTCTTCGCCGGAGGGTACGTGCCTCGTGCCCAGCGCGAGGAAGCCCGGCAGGTCTCCATTCCGCTGCTGTTCCTGCTGCAGTGGGACGACCAAGGGAACCCCCGGCAACGGGCCCTGGACCTGTTCGACGCCTTCGGCAGCAAGGAGAAGACGCTGCACGCCAATCCGGGTGGGCACATCGGCACCCCGTGGTTCGAGCTCGAGGACGGGTGCCGTTTCCTGGACCGGCATCTGAAGTGAGGCCGGGCCGTCCGGCGCGCAGGGGACGGCAGGCGGTGCCGGCCGGGACGCCGTCGCCGGTGACAGGTCCCGGCGTTCCTTGACGGCGGTGGCCGGCAGGTGCACAGCCGCCCCGATCCCGGCGGTAGCCGCGATCGGGGCGGCGCTCGGTCTTCAGCGCCGGCATGGGCCGGGAGCTGAGGCGACCCCGGGTCACTTGTCAGGTCGCTGGGGAAGGGGGCCGGTGGCCGGCAGGGGTGCAGCCTGCGGGACGCCGGCCTGCCGCCATTGCGCGGGGGAGAGGCCGTAGACCGTACGGAAGGCGCGGCTGAAGTGGGCGTGGCTGGCGAAGCCCCAGCGGTGCGCGATGGCAGCCACCGTCTGCCCCGCGAGTTCGGGGCGGAGGAGATCCCTGCGGCAGGCCTCGAGCCGGAGGCGCTTGATCCAGCGGCCGACGGTCATGGGCTCGTCCTGGAAGAGCTGGTACAGGTAGCGGACGGAGATGTGGTGGGCCGCCGCGACTGTCGCCGGGGCGAGGGTGGGCTCGTCCAGGTGGGCGCGGATGTACGCACGGAGGCGCTGCAGGAGGGCCTGCTCCACCGCGGCCTGTTCCCCGGCGCTTCCCTCCAGGGCGATCAGAGCCGTCAGCACATCGACGATCCCTTGCCTGAGGAATTCCGTGGAGGCCGGTGCGAAGTTGCAGTGGTCCGGTGCGCGGATGCAGCGGTCCGTGATCGTGACGAGTCCGTTGACGTACGAGGCGAGGATTCCGCTGATTCCGTGGCCGGGGGAGTAGGTCCGGCCGGTGGCCAGACGCAACGCCGAGTCGGGGAGTTCCACCAGCTGGCGGGGGACTGTGGCGACGTGTTGTCGTACGGGGCAGGTGAAGTCCAGGACGTAGGGCCTGCGGGTGTCGAGGATGACGAGTTGGCCGGCCGCGACCGGGGTTTCCCGGCCGTCTTGGGTGGCGATGCCGTACCCGGTCCTTTGGAGGCTGACGACCAGCGAGTCGTCGCCGTCCGCGGCGATGAGCGGCGCGGTTCGCACCATCCGTTGCGGGCTGGCCTCGAGGGACCCGACCTGGACGCCCGCGACGCATGCCTGGCGTATGGTGCCGTGGATTTTGGTTTCCGCCTGTGTGTGGACCTCCAGCCGGATGAAGGCCTTGCCTACGGCGTCCGTCCAGTACTCGGCCCGCTCGGCGGGCGGTTTTCTGTCGGTGCAGAATGCTTGGATCACGATGTCCTCGCGAAGGGCCAGGAGGCATTGGGCCCCCTGGAGGCTGCGCGGGGTGCGACACCGGGGACCCCTTACGCTGCCACCGTAAGGTCCTGCCGCGGTCCCGGGCGGCCTGGCGGGCGAGTGTGCAGGACATCCGTAGATGTGTGGCGCGGAGGCTGCGGAATTCCCGCTGTGCAGCTATGTGCGACTGAGCATGCTGTTGCACATTCCGCGGACGTCACCATTCTGGCCGGTACTTGCCAAGCATCGATTGTCCTTCCTGGCAACGCGCCGCGCCCCCTGCGCCGTCGCGGGCACACTCGACGTCGCCGAGTGGTCCTGCATCCTGATGTCCCGCACCATCTGCGCGTCCGCATCGGCTTCGGCAAGCCCGCGGCCAGGCGCACGAGGCCGCGCTCGCAGTGGCAGGCCGGCTCGACCCGGTCGCGGGTAATCGGCCGCCGCGTCCCGGAAGCCACCTACCGGGAGCTGCCGGCGCCGTACGGTACTGGGCTCGCACCCCGTGTGAGGCTCTACGGATTCGCACAAGCGCTGTTGGGGACGGCCTGCCGTTGCTGGTGGGAGGCGGCCCGACCTGGGCGGTGGCCGCGACCCTGCACCGGTACGGGATGTGCACGGTCGGTCGGGTGGCGCGTGTGCCATTGCAAACCCCTGCAGCGGGACCTCGAAGCCGCGCGATGGCGCGGCTGGTCCGTGAGCGTGCCAGCGGAATCGACCCGCGGCCGGTGACCGCGACCGCTCTGCCGCAAGCGTCGGCATCCAGAAGGCCTGGGCGGGGACACTCTCGACCCGGTCTCGTCGGCAGGGAGATTCTTCACGCGGTGGTGAAAGGGGCCCGCCGGCCACGCGAGCCTGCCCATCGACCCAGCCGGGCTCGGCGTCATCGAGGGCCGCCTGATCCGGCTGCTCGCTGCGCCCACTCGCCTGGACGTGTCCTCCACAGCAACCGCGTGGCGGCGCACACCGACAACTCGAATCTCCTTGACAAATTTTTTTGTCGGATGGATCCTGGGTACACGCGCCAGCCGCGAACTGCCGCCTGCGGGTGGTCGCGTGGGCACCAAGCGATCGAAGAACCGACACGAGAGACCGAGGAGCCGTGATGCGCACCCTGATCAGCACCGCTTTCATTTCCCTCGACGGCGTCATGGAGGCCCCGGGTGGCGAATCCGGCTACCGGAACTCCGGATGGACCTTCAAGGACATCGAGTTCGTCCCGGAGGCATACGAGATCAAGGGGCGCGAGCAGAGCGAGGCGGCAGCGATCCTGATGGGCCGGGTCAGCTACGAGGCGTTCAGCCCGGTGTGGCCGGACATGGTGGAGTTCGCCGCCTACAAGGCGATGCCGAAGTACGTCGTCTCGACCGTTCTTGCCGAGGGCGACCTGGTCACGAACTGGGGCGAGACCACGATCCTGCGCTCGCTGAACGAGGTCGCTGCTCTGAAGCGGACCGAGGGCGGCCCGATCATCGTCCACGGCAGCGCGTCCCTGAACCAGAGCCTCTCGGACGCCGGCCTGATCGACCGCTACCACCTGCTGGTCTTCCCGCTGCTGCTCGGTGCGGGCAAGCGCCTGTTCAGTGGGGCGGACAAGGACACGCAGAAGCTGAAGCTCGTCGAGCACGCGGTCTACGAGAACGGCCTGCAGAAGAACGTCTTCGACGTCGTCCGCTGACGCACGCGGCGCGGGCTCGGGCAGACCGAGGCCGGCGAAGCCGGGCACACAAGGCTTCCCTGGCGCGGAATTCCGAATTCGGGCGAGAGACCGCCCCCAGCATGGGGGGATGTCTTCCTCTCTTCCTGGGCGGCGCCCCGTCCGGGAAGAGAGACGGGGCCGCCGCCCCAGGGCCCGCCTCATCCGTCGAGTGACCGAAACCACGACGGCCCGCGCCGCTTTGCCGCGGACGCGGGCCGTTCCCTTGCCCATGGCCCCCGACCTCAGGCAGCGGTCAGGGCACCAAGCAGGCCAGAGCTCCATGGGGGGCTACACGAAGAGGTGGACGCCCCCCGCTCGCCTGCAGCGGCGCGGAAAAGGTCGCGTGGAAGCGCACTTGCAGCATGAGCTGAGGCTTGGCCGAGGAGATCATGGAACGCTGAGTCGGGCCATCGGCTCGCAGCGGTCGGCGGGCGCGTTCGGCTTCGTCCGAAATCTCAGCGCACGCGTCGGCCTCGGTGCGGCCTGCAGCGTGCCGCTTCCAAGGAGGTGCAGTTCGCGCGGCCCGGTCGCAAGCTGCCGCATGGATTGCCGCTTCGTCAGCGCGGCGAGACAGTAGAACCCTGGGGTGAGCCCACATCGCCCGCGGCCGCAATGGGCATCTTGATCCTGGGCACGAAACGGTGGCGCTTGACGGGTCTCCGGCGGTGCCGACAGCTTGAGGGAGGCCCTCGTGGAGCCTGATCCGATGCAGCTGGCGGAGGTGCTCAACGCGGCAGAGGACGCCGCGCCGGTGGAGTCGGTCGACGTGGTCGCACGCCACCTTCGTGACCGGTTCGACGCACGGTATGTGGCCTTCCTCTTCGTGGACGTCATCCGGCAGCGGTTGGTGCGGGTAACCGAGCACGCCGCGTGGCAAGGCAGCCGCCAGGTCGAACACGTTCCACTGGCAGGCAGTCCTTATGACGAGGCACTGCGTACCCAGCGGCTGGTGTATGAACCCGATGGCGCCCAGTGGTACCGGGTGCTCGCGCCGGTGACCAACCGCGGCGACTCCATCGGGGTGCTGGAGCTGACCGTGCCGCGCCCCACGGAGGAGATGCTGCGCCAGGTTCAGGAGACGGCGCACGCCCTCGCGTACATCATCGTCACCGACCGCCGCTTCACAGACCTCTACCAATGGGGGCAGCGCACCACGCAAGTGAGCCTGGCCGCCGAAATCCAGCGTCAACTACTGCCCACCGCCTCATGTTGCGAGGCAGCCCAGTTCATCCTTGCCGCAGCACTGGTGCCCGCGAACTTTATCGCCGGGGACACCTACGACTACTCCCTCGACCGCGAGACCCTCCACCTGTCCATCACCGACGCCATGGGCCACAATGTGGAATCCGCGCTGCTGGCCACCCTCCTGGTCAACGCCTCCCGCGGGGCCCGACGTGCCGGCTGCGATCTCGCGGAACAAGCCCGACGCACGCACCAGGCACTCCTCGACCACGCCCCGGGGACCCTCGCCACCGGCCAACTGATCCGCGTAGCCCTGGACGGAACCAGCTTTCAACTGATCAATGCCGGGCATCCCTGGCCGCTCCTCCTGCGCGACGGCGCGGCGGATGAAGCACGACTGAATGTCGACCTGCCCTTCGGCGTCCCCTCACCTATGCCGTTCAGAGTGCAGAACCTGGACCTGCAGGCCGGCGACCGACTCCTGCTCTACACCGACGGCATGCAAGAACGCGCAGCGCAGGCCGTGGACCTGCCGGCCATCCTCCGCGAAACCACCAAAGAGCACCCTCGTGAAGTCGTACGCACCTGCACCTCTGCAGTAACCGATGCCTGCGGACCACAGTTGGAGGACGACGCCTGCGTGATGTGCCTGGACTGGCACGGTCCTCAAACCTCCGGCCGCTCCACAAGGGCCGGAGCAGACATCTGACTACAGGCAAGGCAAGGTGAAGACCTCACTCGGTCATGAGCGTGGCGCGAGCAGGATCACGTCGTGGTGTGGATGCTGTCGGAGCTGAAGGCGCGGGCCCGAGGGAGGAACACTTCACAGTCAAAATGGCCGGGCGCTGACAGCGGGCGTCGGCTCGTGGGGACCGGACGGTCGCGCGTCTTCGTTACCGGCGTCCTCCTCCGGCACTACGTGCACGGCGGCCTCTTCTGCCCCGGTGGTACCGCCGTTTGATTTCGAAGCCGGTCGCCTGACCGGTCGGGAAGGGCCGCGGTGCCGTGCGTTCGTGGGCCGCCGTAGCGTTGCCGGAGCCTGCTGGCGTCAGCCCTCGACGGTGAAGGGCGGCCCGGCCCGTAGGGATGATCGCCTTCTGTCCGTGGTGGCAGTTGCCGATGAAGTGCACGTGGAGCGAGGTGTCGGAAGGCAATGTCATGATCCCTCGTGTACGGCAGGCGGTGTCGCTCGGCGCAAGGTGCCCCAGCCGTCGTGTTTGCGCGTCACGTCTGTCCCGGCCTCCGCGATGACGACGGCGCTCAGCCAGGCGAGTGGATGCACCTCCGCCACCAGCGGCTCGCTGTCGGGACCGCGGCCGACGAGCCCGCCCGGCCGCAGCTTCGCCCCGCACGACCAGGCGGACCGAGCGGCCCCGCTCGTCCAGAGCCGAGAGGATGCGGGCGGGGCCGCGCCCGTGGCGCCTCGTCCTGGGGGGCTGTCCCGTTCCGCTTGGGACGGGGCCGCACCTCCACACTGCGCTCAACCGCCCCAGGGGCATCCTGACGGGATGGAGCACCGCATAGTCGTGATGCCACCGGGGGACACCGGCGGCCGCGTCGTGCGCGTCGACAACGCGATCCTGGGCACCGCGTACCGCATGGCAGACCTGTTGGAGTTCCTACGCCGCACTGGCCTCGACCCCGACGACGTCAGCGTCCTCGATCCCGACTTCTTCGACTGGCGCGGTGGCGGCCCCGATGTGTGGTGATCGCCTATGGGGCATCTCGATGCCGTGATCAATCTGCTTGTGCCGGAAGTCGGAAGAAGTCATGGCCGGAGCGCGCGCATCGGGCACTGCGGAGTGGTTCCAACGACTCAAAGGCTTCGGCGTCACCGAGCAGGACGGTGGGTCGGATGTGCGGTGAGCACCGCAGCCCTTGAGACCGAGGGCGCCAGGAGTCTGACCGAAGGCCAGAAGGCGACGATGGAGGTCAGAACCGCGCGAAGGGCGCTCAGACCGAGAACGGCGTCGCTGAGTTCTCGGCGATCGCCAGCGGCTCGGATTGCTGGCTTCCCGTGCAGCCGTCAGTCGCACGCCTGCACCGGCTCGGCCGGTTCCTCGGCCTCGGCGCCGGCCCTCCACGCGAGCGGCTGAGGGCACAAGTTTCGCCTTTCGGGTTTCAGTCTCGTCGACAAGGCAAGGCGAAGGAGCGGAGCCACCGTCCTCCGTCGCGGGGGTGGCGGTGGCTCCCCGAGGGGGCTTCCCCTCGGCGGTTGGTGCCCTTGTAGATCGGGGCCTCTCTCCACGCTGGGCCCCGATCGACGAGGAGGTCACGATGGACGAGACAAGCCGCATGCACCGTCCTGGGGAGAAAGTCCCCGTCAGCGGAATATACGAGTGCACCTGCGGCCAGGGCCACCGCTTCACCAGCACGGATGTGCTGGGCCACACCTTCCCGCCGGTCCCGAGAGGTTGCTCAGGAATCGGCTGGAACCTCTTGACCCCCGCCCGTGCGGAGCGGAGCCCGTAGGACGAAGTTGCCCGCCTGGCTGTGCGGGGCCATGCAAGCGGTCAGGCGGGCCTCAGACGCGGTCCCGCCGAACACTGACCCGCCTGCCGCGGCGGGACCGCCACCTTTGGGATCGATCATGATCATCAACAGCATCACCGCCCGCCGGGTTGCCGCGGCCGCCCTCGCGGCACCCATCCTCGCGCTGATCGGAGTCGGCGCGGCCGCCGCCGCGCCACAGCAGACCGTCAAGACCACGCAGCAGTCCGTCGTCGCCCACGGCGGTTGCTGGGGCTACGGTTGCGGCTACGGCGGCTACGGCGGCTACGGATTCGGGTACGGACCCGGTTACGGCTATGGATACGGACCCGGCTATGGCTACGGCGGCAACGGCGTCATAGTGATTTTGGGGTAACCGCAAGCGAACTGACAGTGACGCCCCACCCGGGCACCGATGTAAACGTGCCCCTGAGCCCTCCCGTCGACTGCGGGAGGGCCCTGATCGAAGGGCAGTGTGAGCCCACCGCTGGTACTGCCCGAGCAAGAGGCCGACTGCCATGCCGGACGCTGTCGATTCCGGATCAGTTCGGACAGCTGGTGAGGGCAGCACATCTGGGACCTGTCCGGATATCCGGAAAGCGCCGGCGATGACTCGATCGGCTTCTCCGGTTCCGGACCGAGGGTCTGGGGGCAAGGGCGTCCTCAGCCCCTGTGGGGATTCCGCGTTCTCGGGTGCGAGGCCGGTGCGGCGCGGGCGGCCGTTGCCGAAGTGGGCCTTGGCGCGGAGGGCGGGTAAGGATGTGGCAGGGCTGCTGACCCGGTCTCATCGTCAACGACGCACGTTGACCTGCCCGTTCCTGACGGTCATCGGGTGGACTCGCCGGGTCGCCAATTCCCTGTCCTATCGCGGCGGATTCCTCCCGTCGGCCCGCCTCGGGGCCAGTGGGGAGGAGGCCCCGATCCACAAGGGCGCCGATCACCGAGGGGCGAAACTCATCGGGGAGCCACCGTACGGGCTGGTTGCGGCGTTCCGCCAGGTCGCTTACCGCTCGTGAGCCGCCGAAACCTTGAGGCTGGGATCCTCATGTCGCGTCCACTTCCGGGGCGCAACGGTGCGCATTCGGTAGCGAACCAGGCACTGTGCTGTCGCGGGCGGTGGGCGGTCCCTCAGCGGAGCAGACTTTGACGCCTGTGGCGCCCTCTCGCGACGATGTAGACGAAGTCGAGCACGAGGACGACGATGCCGATGATCAAAAGGTAGAACAGACCATGGGCAACCGCGCCGATCAGACCAAGGATGATCGCCGCGATGATCAGCAACAGGAAAAGCACCATTTCCGAGCACCTCCTCGACGCAGCTCCGCGACGGGCGTGCCATCGCCACCCCGCGACGTGAGCAATGGCTCCAGTAGGGCGTCTTGCCTCGGCCAGCCGTGGGAAACCACTACACCGGAGTAACTCACCGCGCGCCGAACCGCCCCGCATTCGCGCTGACGGTCCGCGCGCGATGGGACCGCCTACGTAGCCTTTGGCCTGGTCACCGGTCACTCTGCCTGTCCTCTACTCCGCGACCGAGAAGCACGGGAGCGGGTTCCTTCAGGTCCACGCGAGCGGCGGGACGCGCATCCGGCACCGGCGGGTGTGGGAGCGCGAGTACGTCGAGGTGCCGCAGTCGGAGATCGCGCGAGGATCGGAGCGCGGCCGGACTTCGCCATGGGGTCGCCCTGTCGGTGGCAGATCTTTGAGCAGCGGAAAGGTACGCCAGCTGTTCCGGCCCAGAGGTGACCTGGTTAGCCCTGCGCGGCGAGGGCGCCCCCTGGGCGTCATTCCTCGGCGGCGTGTTGAGCCCTTTCGCGAGCGAAGCGCAGCAGATCGGACAGGGGCAGAGCCGTAAAGGTGCCAGCCGCAAGACGGGTGACGCTGGGGGCGAAGACGAGGCCGGCCGCGAGGCCGGTGGAGATACACAGTCCCCTGCAGAACGGACAGGTAAGCGGTTCGCCTTTTGCGGGCGCCGCTACCGCGCACCGTTCAACGTCGGCCTGGGCAGGCACCACCCTGTCGGCGCACGCGAGTGAGGCGGCCGCCCGCTGGGTGCAGGCAGGGATCATGAGGCCGAGGCAGGTCCGCTCGCAATGAAAGCCGTTCGCCCATCCGGCTCGCTACCGCTCACTAAGACGGGTCGTCTCTGGGCAGCACATGAACGCCACCACCTGGCGACTTTTCTTGGTACGGCCACGATCGGCCCAATCGGCGCAGGTGACAGGCATCCGCACTGTCGGGGAACGTTGCATCGCTGAACCACCTGGCGGCTATGGCACAGGTGCGCCCGGCGACAACCACGGCGAAAGGGCGAACTCCGATATGGCAGTGCAGGTGGAGCCGACGCAGGGAGCGGAACGAGAGCGGCTCAAGCCCGGGGCGGTGATCGTCGACTGGCTGACGACGACGGACCACAAGAAGATCGGCTCCCTCTACCTGGGCACCGCCTTCCTGTTTTTCCTGTTCGCTGGGGTGCTGGCGCTGCTGATGCGGGCGGAGCTGGCCCGGCCCGGCATCCAGATCCTGTCGAACGAGCAGTACAACCAGACATTCACCCTGCACGGCACGATGATGCTGCTGATGTTCGCCACCCCGCTGTTCGCCGGGTTCGCCAACGCCATCATGCCGCTCCAGATCGGCTCGCCCGACGTGGCCTTTCCCCGGCTGAACATGCTGTCGTACTGGCTGTTCCTGTTCGGATCGCTGATCGTCGTCGCCGGACTCTTCACCACCGAGGGCACCGCGGACTTCGGCTGGACCGCCTACACCCCGCTGTCCGGCGGCGAACGCACCCCCTACGTCGGGGGCAACATGTGGGTGATCGGTCTGGCGATGTCCGGATTCGGCACCATCCTGGGTGCGGTCAACTTCATCACCACGATCATCTGCATGCGCTGCCCGGGGATGACCATGTTCCGGATGCCGATCTTCACCTGGAACATCCTGCTGACGTCCGTGCTGGTGCTGTTCGCGTTCCCGGTGCTGGCCGCGGCCCTGCTCACGTTGTTCGTGGACCGCAAGTTCGGGGCGCACATCTACGATCCGGAGAACGGGGGACCGCTGCTGTGGCAGCACCTGTTCTGGTTCTTCGGGCACCCCGAGGTGTACGTCATCGCGCTGCCGTTCTTCGGCATCGTCACCGAGGTCATCCCGGTCTTCGCGCGCAAGCCCGTCTTCGGCTACCTCAGCCTGGTCGGCGCGACGATCTCCATCGCCGGCCTGTCCGCCACGGTCTGGGCGCACCACATGTTCTCCACCGGAGCCGTGCTGCTGCCGTTCTTCGCGTTCATGACCTACCTGATCGCCGTGCCGACCGGGGTGAAGTTCTTCAACTGGATCGGCACCATGTGGAAGGGCAACCTGAGCTTCGAGACACCCATGCTGTGGTCGATCGGCTTCCTCATCACGTTCCTGTTCGGCGGTCTGACCGGGGTCATCCTCGCCTCCCCACCGCTGGATTTCCACGTCACCGACTCCTATTTCGTGGTCGCCCACTTCCACTACGTCGTCTTCGGCACCGTGGTGTTCGCCATGTTCGCCGGGTTCCACTTCTGGTGGCCCAAGTTCACCGGCAAGATGCTCGACGAACGCCTCGGCAAGATCCACTTCTGGACGCTTTTCATCGGCTTCCACGGCACCTTCCTGGTCCAGCACTGGCTCGGCGCCGAGGGCATGCCCCGCCGCTATGCCGACTACCTGGCCGCCGACGGCTTCACCACCCTGAACACCATTTCCTCCGTCGGCGCCTTCCTGCTGGGCCTGTCCACCCTGCCGTTCATGTACAACGTGTGGAAATCCTCCCGTTACGGGGTGCCGGTCGAGGTCGACGACCCCTGGGGCTACGGCCGGTCCCTGGAGTGGGCCACCTCCTGCCCGCCGCCGCGGCACAACTTCCTCACCCTGCCCAAGATCCGCTCCGAATCCCCCGCCTTCGACCTGCACCACCCCGAGATCGCCGCGATGGACCAGGAACTCAATGCCGGCCGCCGCGACGTCATCGAACCGGGCAAGGGCGTCGCGAAGCCGCTCGGCGAGGGGGACCAGACGTGAAACGACGAACTCCCCACGCTGTGGCCGGCGCTCCGACGGCCGCCGAGGGCATCGCCCAATGCGAGGATTTCCTTTCCTGGCACGCGGAGATCAGCGACGCCCAGAGTGCGGCCAGGGGATACGCCGACCGCATGCCCTGGCTGACCACCTCGCAGCGGCACGAAGTCGTACGGCTCTACGTCGCCGACCGGGTCGACCTGGTCCGCGTCATGCGGACACGCACCGCCGAGCGCAACAGAGCACTGAACGTCGAGTACATCAGACGCTACGAGGCCATGCGTGACCGACTGCTGTGCACCGTCGTAGCCGTCGCTTTGGTGACCGCGACCATCTGTATTCCTGTGCCTCTCCTGGTGCTCTTGACCGGAGATTGACCCGCCTACGATCCTCTGGCTCGGCTCGAGGCTCACACCCAACCCTTGCCGGCCAAGGCCAGACGCGAGACCTGACCCGGCAGCCCTGGTGCCGCCGGCCGTGGCACGGCTTGGTCAGCCTGCCATGAACTTCCCGCCGGTCAGTCGCCGCCGCGTCGCTGGTCGTCGCTTTCCTGACGCAGCTGCGCCGCGTGCCGGGTGAGAGCGTCGACGCGCGCGGCGACCTCCGGATGCCCCGGCTGCAGGTGAGCGCGGGTGGCCGCAAGGGGAGTCATCAGGCGCGCCGCGTCGTCGTGAGCGAGGGCCTCATCGACGGCTGCTACGGCGGAGCGGGCGCCGGGAGGGAGGTCGGTCAGCCCCGTGACGTGAGCGGCCAGGCGGCGCAGGTCTGCGGCGTTGTCACGCGCCCAGGCAGTGACGGTGCGGTCGGCGGCGCGGCGGTCGCGGGTCGCTCTCACGCGATCCTCACCCGTGGAGCCCGCTGCTCCCGGCTGCAGTCGCAGGTAGCGGCGTTCGGCGGCCTGACGACTGGCGACCCCGAGCGGACCGGCCAGGTCCGCCCAGCTGGCGCCGGCGGCTCGGGCGGTTTCGATCAGGCCCCTCTCCCAGCCGGCGAGCTGCTCGCGCACCTCCCGCAGAAGCAGCAGCGAGGCGATTGCCTCTTCCGCGTCGCCATCGGAAGGAGGTGCGGGCATTGCGTCTGCGGCACGGGCCTCGCGCACGGCCCGGTCAATGGCACCGAGAGCAGTCGCTGCGGCGAGGAGGGGTACCGGTCCGCAGCCGTCGGCGTCCCTGGGCGCGGGGGGCTCGGTCACGTCCATGGTCGCTCCTTTCGTCATCCGTTTGACGACTCAAGATTTGTCATCGCTTGGATGACATGGTACAAGGGAATCAGGTGAAGCGCATTGGCAGTCACTGCCCGAACCCTTGGAGGTGTTTCACGATGTTGATGCGCACCGACCCGTTCCGTGAGCTGGACCGTCTGACCCAGCAGCTGCTGGGCACGTCCGGCACCTGGTCGAGGCCCCAGGCGATGCCGATGGACGCCTACCGCGAGGGCGAGCACTACGTGATCGCACTCGACCTCCCCGGTGTGATCCCGGACGCGATCGACATCGACGTCGAGCGCAACATGCTGACGGTCAAGGCCGAGCGCCGCCCGGTGGCCAAGGCCGACGACGTGCAGATGGAGCTGTCCGAACGGCCCCTCGGTGTCTTCTCCCGGCAGCTGATGCTCGCTGACACCCTGGACACCGAGCACATCGAGGCGGACTACGACGCAGGCGTCCTGACCCTGCGCATCCCGATCGCCGAGCGGGCCAAGCCCCGCAAGATCGCGATCACGTCCACCGGCGACCGCAGGCAGATCAGCGGCTGATCTCCGGGCCGGGAGACCCACCCGGGATGCCCTGTGGCGGAGGACGGATGGCCGATGCCCTCCCTCCGCGGTTCCGTCCTCCGCATCACTCAAGGGGGAGATCATGGCATTGCGACGTGAAGCGTTCCTGGCGCGGGTCCAGGAACGCGGCGAATACCCGACGCGGCAGGAGGCGGACCGAACGGCCCGCGTGGTGCTCGGACTGCTCGGCGCGCATGTAGTCGGCGCAGAACGTTCCGAGCTCGCTGCCCTTCTGCCGGAGACCTACGCACTCATCCTGCTCAACCCGCTTCAGGCCGTCGAACCGCTGGACGCGGAGCGGTTCGTGCGGGCGACCGCCGCCTGGATCGACGGCGCGACCGAACAGACCGCGAGGTGGGATGTCGGCGCGGTCCTCAGCGTGGCCGCCGACGAGGCCGGACCGGAGCTGTTGCGACGGCTCCTGCTGCAATTGCCGCCCGGCTACGACCTGTTGTTCGGCTACCTCGAGCCGGCCTGACCTTCGCGATCTAAGGGGCTGGGCATGCTCTCCCGCCCCCCGGCACCACAGAGAGAGAAAGGCACTCCGATGTCTCCGCAGGGCACAGTGGACGACTCCCACTCAACGGCGATGGCGTTCGATGCGATGGTCGAGCATGTCCGCTACGAAGGTGCCTACGAAACACGGGACCAGGCCGAGCAGGCCATTCGTGAGGTACTGGGCGGCTTGGGACGGCAGTTGGTCGGCGACGAACGTGTCGCACTCGCTGCCCGGCTTCCCGTGGAGGCCGCGCTCGAGTTCACCGCCCAAGTCCCCCGGCCGGAACCGCTCACGGGTTTCGACTTCGTCAGCGACCTGGCCGGCCGCACCGGCGGAACGCCGGCCACCGCACGATGGGACGCCGGGACCGTCTTCGCGGTACTCGCGCGCCTGGCCGGGGAGGACCTGGTCAGCAGGGCCCTCGCACAGCTGCCGAGGGGGTACGCCTTGCTCTTCGGCCGCGCCGAACTTGCGTCGGCAGGATAGCGATTGCCGGGCCTGGGTATCTGGTTGCCTCTTCGGCGACCATGCTGCACAGATGTCGAATGAGACGTGTTGTGCGGCAGACGTCGCGTCGGTGGCCCCCACCGCCTTGTGCCCTCTGAGGGCCACGGTCGGTTACCGGCGATTGTGCACCCTGGGTCGGAGGTGGCACACGCGCGCGTCCCGGTTGCCGGTCGCGTCGCATCCGCGGACGTGGTTTGCATCGCCGCATGTCAGCCCCGCGCTCGGCGGACGACCCAGCCGAGCGCCCTGCGCCGCGTGGCGGCGGAGCCGATGCAGACCACAGACCAAGGACGCTCTGTGCTTGTCTGGTCTTGTCCCCCGGGTCCCGCCTGAGGTCAGCGCATGAAGTGCCAGTCGGGAGTGGTGGGCAGGTGGGGAGCGAGCGACAGGGCACGCTGCCACATTCCCTGGACCTGCTGGGCGGGGCGCTGCTGTTCGTTGTGCACGGCATTGAGGACAAGCAGTCCTCCCGTCAGGGCCGGAACCGCCCACTGCATCAGAGCGAGATGTCGCTGCGCTTTGTCGACTTCGATGGGGTGCTTGGCCGCCTTCTCCGCATCTTCGGGACGGTCTGAGGAGGCGAGTTCCAGTTTTTTGCCCAGGACGCGGGTGTAGACCGTGGCCGCCAGTGCAGCACCGGTCAGGACGGTCTTGGCGAGGGTCGAGGCGGCCACCCCCTGCTGGGCCACGACGCGGGCGGCGTTGACCGCGAGCAGGCCACTGCTGCCGACGAGGTGGGCGCCGATCGCCGTGGCATTAACCGGGCTCCAATTGGACCAGCCTGAAGCGGCGATCCGGGTGGTCGATTCCCACGTACTGCCCTCGGCCCGCGCGGCGCCGTTCAGCCCGACCGCGCCCATCAGGGAACCGCCGAACCAAGCGGCAAGGCCCAGGTCATGCAGGCTGCGAAGCACTGTGTTGCGTTCGGACATCGCTCGACTCCTCGGTGAAGGCACAAGGCTCGGAAGGCCGGCCGGTGTCTCCCACCGTCCCCGCAGGAGATCTCCCCGGCCATTCCAGGTGGTACGAACGGGCCACGCAAACGAGCGATGCATGCGGCTGGCTTGCTCACGGGACGCGGACCGTGGGGTCGAGAACGGCGGCGGAGTTCCCGACGAGCGGTCCCACGGTGATGCGGTCCTATGTTCGTTCGACGGCTAAGGGCGCCGGCGTGGTCCGCTGTCTGTCTACCGCGCGACGTCATGCGCGGGCGGGTGGCCGTGGTGACGCTGAACGTTGTCGGCGGTCCACACCGCGGTCGTCATGGTGCCCCGGAACGACGATCCGACCCCTCCCTGCGCCGTCTCGGATTCCACGACGACGTCTTCACACCTTCACCCTGGCGCTTTCGCGACCCACCATGCGTCGATCGTCCGAGCCGCCCCATGACCGGCTCGGACGGCCGGCGGCGCCCACGGACTGAGGCGGCCTTCACAGTGCGGAGAGCGTGATCCATCAGTGCCGGGCACGTCGAGCCCGGCGCGCCCATCGTCCGGTCATGTGCACGCTCGCCGGCATCGGGCAGAGCACCCGCTCCCGTGCGACGGCGCCGCGGACCTGGTCAGGGCCAACGAGGTGAACTTGCAGCCGCCCCCGCGCGGCCCGGGGTGTCGTATGCGATCAATGGTTAGGCGAATGCTGTAAGGCCTTCGCTTTCCACGTTCCCCCAGTCCGTCCGTACTGGGGGCGAAGGGAGTACGCAGTGATACGTCTACGCATGATGCCCGCAGCCGCTCTCGCGGTGGCGATGGCCGCGGTGGCAGCTCCCCAAGCGGTGGCCGCGCCGGTCAGCGACCAGGACACCGCTTTCGTGAGGGCTGCCCACCAGGGCAACCTCGCCGAGATCGCAGCAGGGCAAGACGCGCAGACGCATGCAGCGTCGGCTTGCGTGAAAGAGGTCGGCGACGTCCTCGTCCGTGACCACACCAAGCTCGACGCGGACCTGAAGGCCCTCGCCGGAAAGCTGGGTATCTCCCTGCCTGCCGGCCCCAGCGCCGCGCAGAACCAGGAACTGGCCTCGGTCCGGGAAAAGGCGGGCTCGTCGGCGTATGACGCCGCGTGGCTGAAGATGGGGGAGGCCGGTCACGTCAAGACGCTCGCACTGATCGACCAGGAGGTGAAGAGCGGAGCCAACGCCGAGGTCGTGGCCGCGGCCCAAGCGGCGCGACCGGTCGTGGCAATGCACCTGAAGATGGTCGAGGGCGGCACCTGCCACGCCGGCATGGAGGCCGGCACCATCCACGCGGGCAACGGCGGGCAGATTGCCGCGGCCAGCGACCGCTCGTACGGCACTGCCGGGCTTGTGACTCTCGCAGGTGGTGCGCTTCTGGCCGGTCTCAGCACCGGGTGGCTCCTGCGGATCCGGCGACGGAGCGCCGCCGCCCGTTGACACCACCCTCTGCGCTCCGCGCTGCGACTGCCCTGGCCGCTTTTGGCGCTGGTGCGGGTGTGATCGCCGCGGTGACGGGATGGGCCCTGCTCACGGGGCCCGCTCCCATCGGGGACGTCGGCAGCCTGAGGCAATCGCCTAGGGCTGCCGCGTCCGACGGCCTCGCCCCCTCGCCTCCCATCGAGATCCGCGGACCCGAGGGCTTCCGCGCGCCCTTGGTTCCGGTGGCGGCCGCGCCGGATGGCGCCCTGAAACTGCCCAAGAGCGGGCGCGTGGGCGGCTGGTGGGCGCTGGGCGCAGCGACGGGATCCGCCGAGGGCACGACACTGATCGCCGGCCATGTCGACACCCGGCGCGAAGGAATCGGAGCCTTCGCCGCACTTCTCACCCTGCAACCGGGAGCCGGAATCGAAGTGACGGCTGCCAATGGGCACGTCTATCGCTACGTCGTCATGGCCCGCCGCACCTACGGACAGGGCAGCCTGCCTGCCGCGCTCTTCACTCGCGACGGCCCGCACCGCCTGGCCCTGGTCACCTGTACTGGGGCCTACGACCGCGCCAAGGGTGGATACGACAGCTCCCTCGTTGTGTACGCCGCCCCTGCGATGGCGCTCCAGCAGCCAGGGCGGCGGCCTGAGCGCCACCACCCGCAGCGGTCTTGATCCCCTCCCCGACTCGTGGATGCGGGGAGACGAGCCGTCGCCCTCTCCCAAGGTGCGACTCGAACCGAGCCGGGGCACTCCGGGGAAAGTCGAATGGTCGTCCAATCGCCTCCGATGAGCGGTGGCCGGAGTGCCCAAGCAGCCGTGGAGTAAGGCCCCCTTCAGTGAAGCGGGCGTACCGGCCGAGAAAAGAGACAAGCCCCCGTCGCTTTGCCGCGGCGGGGGCCTCTGTCATGCCCGAGGGATCACGAGGGGAGGGCGAGCCCTCGAGCACTCCATTTCAGGCTGCTCCCCACCGCTCTGCAGCACAAGCCTGACGGCTCCCCGAGTGATGGACGCCCCGCCCTGGGGTGCGCGACGGGTGCGGACTGACGGGCGGGGCCGCACCTTCGACGTGCGCCCTGTCCTGCGGGGGCGGGCACTGCGCCGTCGAAGGCCAGTGCGGAGCCGGCGGCCGTCCGATCAGCTGTTGACGTACACCCGGGTCACGAATTCCGCGATCTGGGCGTCCGTCAGGTTGCGGGCGAGGTCGGCTTCGCTGATCATGCCGACCAGTTGGTGACCCTGCTCTGTGTCGATCACTGGCAGGCGCTTGATCTGATGCTGTTCCATCAACTGCAATGCCTCGTCGGCGCCGGCGTTCGAGTCGATCCATTGCAGGTCACCGGCAAGTGTTCCCGCTTGTACCGTTGCGGGGTCGATGCCCTCTGCATCGCACTGGACGACGATGTCGCGATCGGTGATCAGGCCGGTGAGCCTGTTGTTGTCCCCGCAAATGGGCAGGCATCCGACGTTCAGGTCACGCATCATCTTCGCCGCTTCCTGAAGAGACTGGTGCGCGCCGACGCACTGGACTCCGCCGGACATGATGTCCCTGGCCGTAAGGTGGTCGTTTCCTGTCATGATTCCCTCCTTAGCCTGCGCCGGCGGCCCGTGCGCCGGGCTTAAGGTGCCTGCGGCTGGCTGTTGGGGCCGGTGCGACAGCGGGATGCTTGTGAGGCGACACTGCCGAGAGTTCCGCGATCGCTTCCGCGTCGAGCGCGGAGCGAGCCCGCTGCAGCCCGTGGTTGTGGAAACGACGCGCTACAGGGCATCCCTCTCTCCCAGCATCCGCTTCGATCCTAGGGCGTGCATCTGCAGGGGGATCCCCATGGACGTCAGACTGTCAGCGTAATGGGATGCCCGCCCTCTGCCCCCAGTCCTCGGCGATGGGCACCTGCCGGCCTACCCGGAGGTGACACTACCGCCGCCAACGCGCGGGTGTAACGATCTACGGCTGTAGTACTGACGGGTGTTCCGTATGCGGAGCAGCTGCGGTGGCACAAGCAGCGTCGCCCGATGCACGGGGCCATCGAGGAGGCCGCCGATCACGCGGGGACCGAGGGGGAGCCTTTCGTTCTGGGCCGCCATCGCCGGTACATCCGCGACCGGCTTCCCAACCCCGTCGCTGCGGGGGCCCACCCCGGGCCGTGGCCGTCGGTCGCATCTCTCGCTACGCCGGTTTCGCTGCTCCTGCCCCGGTGCCCAAGACCTTGATCGGTAGTCCCGACGCGGACCAGCCCCCGTTCGGGCCTGCCCTCTCCGATGCGCATGCCGAACGCGTGGTCCCCGCACCTCATGGCGGGCCTGCGACCGACATTGCCGCCGATGCCGATGCGCGGCTTCCTCACCGACGACGACACCTGACCCGATAGACGCACGCCTGACGCACCCTCACAGATCGATGAAGCTCAACCGTGCTGCAGCCCACCGACGAACAGATCCCGGCTGCCGACGCTTTGGCCACCGGGGATCACATAGTGATCCACGCCGGTGCCGGCACCGTCAAGACCACGACTCTCAGCCGAACCCGTGCTCATCCTGAAGCGGCAGCGGATCAAGGAAGGCCCTCATGGTCCGATGTCGTCCGGGACGACGCGAATGCTCCCGCGGCCCGGGTGGGCGGAAGCCGTCGCGGCCACTGCCCGAGAGCTGGCCGCAGCCACCCGCACGGGAAGGCCGAGCACGCCGAGAGCGCGGGTCCTGATCGAGGAGCTCGTGGGGGTGCGGTCCCAGTACCGCTGCTTGGCCGGCACCGCTGGGTGGTCGAGAGGACCGTTTCGTGGCTGGCCGGCCGCAGACGCTTGCACCGCCGCTACGAGCTCAAGGTCGACCACTTCCTGGCCACGGTCAACCGCCGTGTCCGCGAGCCGGCGCCGCACAGGTGACGAGCGGGCCGACCCATGCGGGGGCTAAACAGATCCCGCGCTCAGGCCGAGCAGCCGGCTCAGCGTCGCGTACTTCTTACTGAGCCGACGCCGGGTTGGTTCGTCGAGCAGGGCGAGCCGGTTCGGGTCAGCGTTGTGCGCGAGGTCGGCTTCCTTGATGAGGCGAGCGCCCGGCACGGCGAGGATCCGCTGCGTGTATGCCTCGTCGCTTTCCCCAGGTCGCTTGGTCATGGCGTCGACCAAGTCCTTCACGTGTTGGGGAAGCTCCGCGGAGTCGAGCCATTCCCGTGAGAGCTTCTCATCCTCGATCGTGTCGTGCAGCCACGCGGCGGCAATCTGCTCGTCGGAGCCGCCCTGCTCCCTGACTCCGTCGGCCACGGCCTGCACGTGCTCCACGTAGGGCCGCCCCGATTTGTCCATCTGATGGGCGTGGGCTTCGCGCGCGATCCCCTCGATCTGCTCGAGCGTAAGGTCCGGCATGTGTACAACCCTACGAGCGCCCGGCCAGGGACGCCCGGGGGAGACCCTCGGCCCGGGCAGGCCTCGCAAGAAACCCGACAGCCCCAATGGACACGTACTGCACCGTCCTGTCCGCGAGTACCTGCGACGCCGAAGCGACCGACCGGCTCAAGCAGCACCGAACTGTGCCCACCAGGAATGACGAGCGCGGATCCCTCTTCCCCGGCACAGCCACCGCAGCAGCACTCGCCATCCGGCTCCGAATGGAATCGGCCGGACAAGTGCTGGTCAGCGCGTTCCGCGTCGGCTGCGGCCAGTCAGGGCGATGACGGAGACCAGGAACCAGAAGGCACCGAAGGCCGAGTATCCGGCGACAGTGGACAGGCCGCTCGTCGGCGAGGTGGAGCCGGCGGCGATGGCGGCGCCGGCGAGTACGGACTGTCCGCCGCTGATGACCATGGGCCACTGGGCGCCGACCGTGCGCCGACGTCGGACCGCCACGACGAGCTGGATGGCCCCGGAAAGGAGGGCCCAGACGCCGAACACGAGAAGGGCCGTCCCGACGGTGGAGAGCACGGCGATGATCATTCCGGCGGTCGTGGCGAGGCCGAGCCCCATGTTGACCGTGCTGACGCGGTTCGCGGAGCCGGCGCCCGCCAGGCGACGCTCGAGGAGCGTGGCGATGGCGTCCCACAAGGGGTAGACGACGAGCAGCACGGCCGCGCTCACCGTGGGCCTGTCCGTCGACACGAGCGAGGCGGAGGTCGTGAAGACGAGTGCCACCCAGATCAGGGAGAAGAGCACCCGGATCAGGTGTAGGGATCGGAGCCCGGAAGGCGTCGCCGTGGAAGGGGCCGAAGGGTCCGAGGTTACGGTGGTCTGAGTCATCAGGTGTCCCGTGGTGATCGTGACGGTGTGAGGCGGTCGCCTCGATCACGAGTCTCAGGGCCCTCGGGACAGGCCGTGTACTTCGAACGAAGTAGTTCTGCCATTCGCTTCGACGGCATGCGTCCGGCCGTCCCGACCGACCGCGGCGGATCCGCGGTCTACATCGTTTGAAGTACACGCACCCCGCACAAGTGAACGACAATCGGCTCATGGCCAAGGCGCGGAACAGTCAGGACGGGCTCGCGGCACCGCTGTGGGTCCGCCGCCCCGAGGTGCCGCACCGGGTCGCCTACGCGCTGGCCGCCCTGGTGTTCACCGGACAGATCGTGGCCGTGGTCCTGAGAGGCGCGGACTGGCCGACGGCCCTGTCCGTGCTCCTCGCCGGCGCCGGTGTCACCCTCTCGTGGCGGTGGCCGTGGGCGGGACTGGTCGTGACGAGCGCGGCGTCCTTCGCCGTCACGGCGGTGGGCCACGACCCCCTGTCGGTGTGGATGATGGCGGTGCTCGTCCTGTTCTCGGTCACCCTCAGGGGAAAGCAGCCGCTGGCCGCGACCGGCATCGTGGCGGCGTTCTTCCTCGGGGCGTTCATGACGGTCGGAGGATTCCGCGGCGGCGCGGTCGTGGGAGCCGCCGCCGTCTTCTCGGCTGTCGCAGGAGGTGCGACCGGGGCGGCGCTCCGCGTCCATCGGGACCACTGGTGGACTCTCGAGGAACGGGCGGAGAGCGCCATCGCCACCCGCGAGATCGAAGCCACCCGACGGGTGACCGAAGAACGGCTCCGCATCGCCCGAGACCTGCACGACGTCATCGGCCACCAGGTCGCGATGCTCAGCCTGCACCTCGGCGCGGCGGAGATCGGGCTGCCCGAGGACGCCGAGTCCTCCCGGCAGGCCCTCGTCTCGGCCCGGTCCAGCGCCCGCACCGTCGTCGTCGAAACCCAGCGCATCCTCGCGCTCCTCCGCCTCGGGGACGGCGTCTCCGGCGATGAGGCGCTCCGGCCGACCCCGGCGCTCAGCGGCCTGGAAGGACTGATCGCCTCCTTCGAGAGCATCGGCCTCGACGTCCGGCCCTCCATCGAGATCCCCTCCGGTTTCGTGGAGCCCAGTGTCGGCGTCACGGTCTACCGGGTCGTTCAGGAGGCACTCACCAATGCCTACCGGCACGGAGAGGGGACGGCCACGGTGGATGTCCGAGAGCACGACGGCAGGATCCGCGTCACCGTGGAGAACCGCGTCGGTCGCTCACCCCGCGGCGCCGACTCGGGCAGCGGACTAGGACTCGTCGGGATGCGCGAACGCGTCGAGTCCTCCAGCGGGCGGCTGACGATCGACAGTCACGACGGGCGATTCCGGGTCCGCGCGGAGTTCAGCCCCGTGGGAGCCGTCGTCCGATGACGCGCATCCTGATCGTCGACGACCAGGACGACATACGGGCCGGGATCCGGGTGATGCTCCGGCTCGACCCGGATCTCGTCGTCGTGGGTGATCTCTCCGATGGACTCCAGGTCGTCCCCTTCCTCCGGGAGCACCCCGTCGACCTGGTCCTGATGGACATCCGGATGCCGGGCATCGACGGTGTCGAGGCCACCCGCCGGATCCGCGCGGAGCATGCACCCGAAAAGACGAGGGTGATCGTGCTGACCACTTTCGACCAGGACGACATCGTTCTCGCCGCCCTGCGCGCGGGCGCCAACGGCTTCCTGAGCAAGACCGTGAGCCCCGCAGAACTCGTCGCCGGGATCACCGAGGTCGTCGCCGGTGGCGGTGCGCTGTCGGCCGCGGCGACGGCCGCGCTCATCGGTCACATGACGGACAGACCGCCGCCGGTGATCGACCGGGAACTGCTGCGACGCTTCGGCGCTCTGACCCCCAGGGAGCGGGACGTGGTCGTTCTCATCGCGAGCGGCCTCGGCAACGACGAGATCGCGGCCCAGATGTCGGTGTCGCCGTTCACCGTGAAGACGCATGCGGTGCGGGCCATGACGAAGGTCGGCGCACGTGATCGGGCGCAGCTCGTCTCGTTCACCTTCCGGGCCGGCCTCTACCCCTGAGCCGCGCGCGTCTTCCGTGGTGCACGCCGGTCCTCGCCTCCGGTGGTTCCTCACCGACCGGTCCCGGACGTGGAGGGCCACCCGTACACGAACCCCGAGGAGGGGTCCGCGTACGGGTGGCCGCGGGATCGTTCCCCGGGCCGGAACCGCGGAGGGCGCGAGCCCTGGAGAGCGGTTCCGGCCCGGCGCCGTGCTACTTCGTCAGGTAGGCGTCGACGATGGTCTCGTCGACGGTGTTGCCCTGCTTGTCCACGGCCTGGGCCTTGAAGGACACGCTGCCGCCGGCTTCGGGGTTGGCGACCCGGACCCGGCCGTCGCACACGCTGAGCTTCTGCCAGGTGGCTCCCTCGTCGTAGGAGGCCCACACGCTCAGGGACTTGAGGTTTCTGCCCGCGGCGGTGCCGTGGACGGTCACGGGGACCCACACCTTCGCCCGGGCCTTGCCCGTGCTGTCGAGGGACAGGGCGGGGGTGAAGCGCACGACGGACGTCGGGAGCTTCTTGATGCCGGGGGCGAACTCGGAGGAGAACGTCCAGCTCGCGGTCATGCTCGTGGAGACGTCGGCGACCGTGCCGCGCTTGACCGAGACGGTCAGCCGGTAGTCGGCACGTTCGTTCTCCGCGATGTAGAAGACGTCCATCGGGTAGATGCTGGAGTTGACCAGCTCACCGTTGCGGTAGAGGGACGTTCGCGCGCTCTCGATCGGCGAGTTGTTGTCGCTGACGTTCCCCTCGCTGTCCGAGAAGAGCGGAAGCCGCCCGTCGATCGCCTCGTCGGCCCGGAGCAGTCCGGCGCCCTCCGGGAGATCCGGCCCGAAGACACCGACGTTGAAGACGTGCCCGTAGGAGCGTCCGGGCTTGAACGTCCTCGGAAGGGCGTCGTAGCCGGCCTCGTACGAGTCGTTCGCGTCGACCTGCATGAAGCCCAGCTGCCACGAGGTGTTCCCCGAGAACAGGTGCAGGGTGCCGGTGTAGGGCAGGGCGTGCACGGTGCCGAGACCGGCACCGCCCTCGGTGACCGGTGTGACGAACCCGAACTTGCCCTTCGCCGGCGCTCCCAGCTTCGCCTCGACCTTGGCGAATTCGCGGGCCTTGGCGTGGTGGGTGAAGCCGGTGAGGTACCTGTCACCCGTCGGCTGGTACACCAGGTGGTACTCGTCGTGCCCACCCACGCCGGTGGAGAAGGTGGTCATGAGCTGCTGCGTCAGCCGGTCGCCGTCGGCCGCGTTCGGGCCGAGGTGGGCGGTGCGGTACTGCGCGAGGGAGCTGGTGAAGACCCCGTAGCGGGTGCTGTAACCGTCGGGCAGATCGATGCCCGCGCTGAAGAAGCCGAGGGCCGGCCGTGCGGATCGGTCGGGGACGGTGATGTCCAGAGGCTTGGCGGTGCGCGCGTCCACCGTCACCACGGTGTCCTTGGTGACGTCGAGGTTGGGCTGGTTGAACCAGTCACCGCCCTGGTCGTACGAACCCTCCGGGTCGACCCGGACCATGCTGTTGAGGAAGTACCGGCCCTTGGGGAGGCGCACCGAGTGCGTGTCGCCGGACAGCACGGTGTTGGTGCCCCTGGCGAGTCCCGACAGGCCCTGCAGCTGGGCGTCCCAGGCGGGGGCCGGCGCGGGCCTGCCCTGGCGGTCGAGGGTCTTCACCGTGACGGTGTACATCTCCGACTCGCGGTCCACGGCCAGCGCGGTGCCGACGGTCTGCCCGTCGCCGGTGGCCGTGATCCGTCCCGTGAAGGCACCGGTCGTGTCACCGCCGAGGCGGGTGTCGGCGGTGACCTTCACGGTCGCCTCGCCGTGTGCCGGGACGGTGACCTGCTGGTCCGCCGTGAACATCCCGTCGGGCGCGGCGCTTCCGTCCGGGCCGGTGGCGTCCACGGTCAGCTTCAGGGTGACCGGGGAGTCGCCCGAGTTGCGGTACGTGAGGTCCTTGGTGAGCGGCTGGTCGTCGGTGTGCGGCCACTGCGCGACACCGAACGAGAGCGACGTGTCGCCGGCGACGACGGTCTGTTTGATCGCCTTCCGCAGGTCGACGCGGCCCGAGCCCTGCTCGAAGGGCGTGTACCCGCCGGGCGTCGTCGAGGAGACCAGCGCGTCCTTGATGTCGTCGCCGGTCCAGTCGGGGTGCTGCTGGACGAGGATGGCGGCGGCGCCGGCGACGTGCGGGGTGGCCATCGAGGTGCCGTTGAGGGCCATGTACCCGTCCGCCACGGAAGGGGCGACACTGGCCAGGTAGCTGTCGTGCGCGGCCGCGGCCCCGATGGCCACACCGGGCGCCGTCAGATCCGGCTTGATGCCGCCGTCACCGACGCGCGGGCCGGTGCTGGAGAAGGAGGCCAGCCTGTCCTGCTTGTCCACGGCGCCGACGGTGAGGGCGGCGTCGGCGCTGCCCGGCGAACCGACCGTTCCGGCGCCCTGCTCGCCGTTGTTGCCGGCCGCGATGACGAAGAGGGCTCCGCTCTCGGCCGACAGCCTGTTGACGGCCGCCTCCGCCGGATCGATCTCCGGGGAGTCGTAGGTGCCGAGGCTGAGGTTGACGACGTCCGCCTTCTCGGCGACGGCCCACTCCATGCCCGCGATGATCTGGGACATGCTGCCGCTGCCGCTGTCTCCGAGGACCTTGCCGTTGAGGAGGCGGGCGCCCGGCGCCACGCCCTTGTACGTGCCACCGGACTTGGCTCCGGTGCCGGCCGTGATCGACGCGACGTGCGTGCCGTGACCGAACCGGTCCACGGCGTCCGGCGAGTCGGAGAAGTTCTGCTCCGCGACGACCTGTCCGGCCAGATCCGGGTGGGTGGTGTCGACGCCCGTGTCGAGCACGGCGATACGCGTACCGGTGCCGTCGAAGCCGGCCGCCCATGCCTCGGGGCCGCCGATCTGGGGGACGCTCTTGTCCAGGCTCGCCTGCACGACGCTGTCCAGCCACACCGAGGCGATACCCGGAGCCACGCTGCGCTTCATGGCGTCGGCGGACCCGTCGGTGATCGCGGACCACAGTTCCGCGGTGCCGTTGGCGGGCGCGGCGACGGCGTCGGCGTTGACGCTCGGCAGCGTGCGCTCGACCTTGGCACGGCCGGTGGAGCGCAGGGCCGTCCTGGCCGCCGGACGGGCCGCGTCGTACATCACGATGAGCCGCAGGTCATGGCGGTCCGCGTAGGCCGGCGTGCTCAGCGTGGTGATGTCGAACAGACGCCGGTCCACCCGTCCGCTCCGGACGAGGCTCCGGGCGTCGTCGGGCAGGGCGTAGGTGTGCCCGTCGCGGGTCTCCACCCGGATGGGTATGTCCTCCCGGCCCTTGGCGGGACGCGCGGCGACGATCCCGCCCTTCGCGTCCACCGCGATCCGGTCACCGGTGATCAGTGGGATCCACCGGTGCGCGCCGGTCCCGGCCGGAGTCCCCTTGATCCCGGGGCCCGTTCCGAAGGCCGAAACCGAAGCCGATGCGGAGGCCGAGAGCCGTGCCGACGACGACGCTGTGCCGGTGGGGGCGGCGAGTGCCAGGGACGCCGACGGGGTAGCGGCGACCAGCAGCATGCTGATTCCCAGGACCGTGCCGATCGCAGGTCTCTTGGATGTGAAATTCACGGTGTCCTCTCGCTCATTCACCCCGCGCCAACGCGTGGTTTGCACGGTGGACTTGGGGTGCGCCGCACAGCGAAGCACCAGTCCCGAGAGGGTGTCAACGGGTTGATCTTGGATTGACGGAAGGTGACCACGTCGCCAACCGGTGAGTTGACTGCGGCATTAGCGAACTTTTCGCCCCCAAACCGTTCGCTGTCCGGCAAGACAGGCACAGACCGCGTTTCACCTGTGGTGATGCCAGCGGATGCCGGGGGCCGGACACTCAAGCGTGAAGGTCGGCAGCTCTCGTCCCGCCCTTGCCGGGAATCGTGCCGGAATTCACTGTTTCCCCGTCAAACCTATTGGCTCCGGCCGGATTCGATGAGTTCATTCGACGGCCCCAAGCCCGGAGGAGCTCATGCAGGAACCGGCGCATCAGGGCGATTCCGCCCGCACCTGGCCACGTCGCGACGAGTGCCCGGTCCCACCCGAGTGGATACTCGGCTGCGGCCCGGGCACGCGAGGTCCGGCGGTGCTTCGTCCTGAAGTCAGGTCAGTTCATCGGGCACGGGGACGCCGAGGTGGGCGAGAAGCGCGCCGACCTTGCGGTCCAGCTCACGCCCCACTTCCGTGATCTCGGGCCGGCCGAGCGCGCTCACCGTGTCGCTGGGGCGGTCGATCGCGAACACCGCCTCGCCCGAGGGGGATTCGTGGATCGTGACGCGCAGGGGCGCGTACATCAGGGCACCGGCGTCGTGCCGGTACATGCGCTCGGCAATGGTGTGATTGCCCATCAGGTACTCGGTGCAGCGGGCCCGATCGCCGGCCACGCCGAACAGGGGCTGGGCGTCGAACTTCCAGTAGATCATGAACCCCTGTGGAGCGCCCTCGTCCGCGAGGCGGCGCACGGCGCTCCACGGCGCCCGCTCGGTGACCAACTCGAAGGTGCGCCGGTAGTCGAGCGGAGGGACGGCCTGCTCGAAGCGGGCGACGAACTGCTTGTAGTTCGTTCCGACCGGGATCTCCAGTCGCGTGACGGAACGGGGGAGTGCGCGGATCGTGGGGTGCGTCGTCGTGGTGTCGTGGGCCATGACCTGCTCCCTTCTGGCTTGCCTTACGGCATCCAGTCTAGGGCGCACTACAGGCTTTCGCATAAAAGCCAACAATTCGGGCATCAGGGAGAGGGTTCACAGGATCACGGGGTCGCGGCGGCGCCCAGGACCTGTGCGAGGTCGCTCTGCCAGGGCCTGATCCAAGCGGTCTCGGAGCGCGGCACCCGCTTCCGGCAGCGCGGGCAGCGGCTACCCGGTTCGAACGACTCCCCGCAGGTGCTGTGCACCAGACGCATCGGCCGCGTCGGTGACGCGGACTCGCTGTGGTTGTTCCCCCACACCATCATCGCGTGCAGGACGGGAAGCAGGTCCTCGCCGGCCCGCGTCAGCCGGTACTCGTCGCGGATCCGGCCACCACCCTCGGGCCGGTAGGGGGCGCGCGTGAGCAGCCCCGACTCGACGAGCTGCCGCAGGCGGTTGGACAGGACGTTGTCCGCGATGTCGAGTTCGGCCTTGAACTCGTCGAACCGCGTCGTCCCGAGGGTGGCGTTGCGCATGATCAGCAACGTCCACCGGTCGCCCAGGATGTCGGCGGTACGTCCGATCGGACAGGGCCCATCGGCGGTTCCGCGGCGGGGTCCCGGCATGTCGTACCTCCGGACTTGCTTAACGCAAGCCTACGACTTCTGCCGTCGGGCGCGGGGCCGCCGCCCCGCCGTGGACGGCGCGGACGCCTGCCCCGCACCCCTCGGAGGCCGGTGTGAGGGGTGCGGGACGGATCGGGGCCGGTGACCGGACGATGCCGTGGCACCCCCCGTTCCCCGGTTATCGGAGAGCGGGGTGCAAGCCGCGCACCGGGCTCAGCGTCTCCAGCAGCGAGGCGATGTGCAGGATGGTCGACTCCGCGTGCCAGCCGGCCGCCACCCGCACGCCGATCGGCATGCCGTCGCTGCTCGTGCCGAACCGCATCGACAGGGCCGGCAGTCCCGTCAGATTGAAGGGGACGGTCGTCGACGTGGCCAGCAGCCACGCGCGCAGGCCGGAAGGGCTCCGGCGACTCCGTCCGGCGGACGGTCGACCGTGCCCACCTGCACCCCGGCGTACGGACACCGCGACCTCGACGACCGCTGCCTCCTGAAGCGACGGCGCGTTCCCCGGCACCCGCGTCTTCGCGGTGCCTACCGGGGGTTCCGCGTCGTGGCGTTGGCGCGGTAGGGGGCCAGGAACGTGGTGAGCGCCGCCAGCAGTTCCTGCGGGGCCTCCTCGGCAACCCAGTGGCCGCTGCCCGGGACGACCAGGGACCGCACGTCGCCGGCCGCGAGCCTCATGGTGGTCGCCACTCCCTCTCCGACGCTTTGCGCTCCACCGACGGCGAGGACGGGGATGGTCAGCCGCCGCTTCACGCGGTCGGCGTTCTGCGTGAACGTGGTGTCGAGGTCGCGGTACCAGCCGAAGCTGCCGCTCAGTGCGTGGCGGTGCCAGGTGAGGGATTCGACGTAGAACCGGATGGCGTGGTCGGGCAGCTTTCGCGCGGCCTTGGTGTCGAGCTGCCAGCCGAAGTAGACGTCCTCCCGCCCCGCGACCAGGAGTTCGTTGACGTCGTCGAGCCGGTTGAAGGGGAAGTGCCAGAGCATGTTGTTTGCCTTGGCGGGGCCGAGCAGGGGCGGTGAGGGCGTCACACCGGGAATGACGGCTTCCGCCACGGCGAGACGGTCGACGCGGTGGGGGTGGTCCGTCGCGAGCGCGTAGCCGATCGGCATGCCGGTGTCGTGGCCGACGACCGCGAAGCGTTCGTGGCCGAGGGCGTCCATCAGCGCGGCGAGGTCGTTCGCGAGGGTGGCGGTGTCGTAGCCGTCGCGGGGTTTGTCGGTCAGCCCGATGCCGCGCTGGTCCACGGCGATGACCGTGTGGTTCCGCGCCAGCGCCGGCATGACCATGCGCCAGGCGTACCAGTTCTGCGGCCAGCCGTGTATCAGGAGCAGGGGCGGCCCGTCGCCGCCGACGACGGCGTGCTGACGTATGCCACCGGCCTGGATGAGCCGACTGGTGAACGTCCGGCGGAACCCGTCGGGGAGCCCGGGAACACCGGACACGGAGCCGAAGCCCCTCGGGGTCTGCCGCGGAGCGGCCGTAGCGGGCGGAGCGGCGACACCGGTGAGCGCGAGACCGGCGGTGACGGCCGCCGCGCCGCCGACGAAAGCGCGCCGGGAGACCCGGCGCGGCGGCTGGTCCGAGTGCGATGACGGCGTGACGGGACCGTTCTGGCCGGGCGGTTCGGTGGGGGAGGGGCTCACACTCGGTTCCTTCTGCGATGGTGGTCAGAGGGCGCTGGCGGGGGAAGGGGCCGGGCGATGGGGTACGGCAATAAGAGCATATGCTCCTAATGCAGGAAGGGCAATGCGGTGTGATCCGGGTCATTCCGGATAAGGAGTCTGGACCCACGTCGGCGGGCATGGTGCACCCTCCCCGATTCGCGAGTGGTCGCTCGTATGCCGCACGGGACGTCCGGCTCTATGGGACGTCCGGCTCTGCGGCGCAGGGCGTCGCCGGCCCTGGCGAGCCGGGCCTGACCGCGACCGACCAACGGGGATCGGTCGCGGTCAGGACTTCGCCGAATGACCCCTTCGGATGTGACCGGGCCCCGGCACGGCAGTGTTGTCCAGGGCCGCGGTCTGCTTCGGAGGCTACTGGCGGACGTTGATGGCCTGGACCGCCGCGGACTGGGCGACGGCCAGCGGGGAGGCGACGTTGGCCGACAGCGATTCGTTGCGGGCCTTCACGTGCGCGGACTTGAGCGACTTGCTGGTGAACCCGAAGTAGCTGAAGTCCGTGCCCCGACCGCCGTACCCTCCGCGGCCGTAGTCTCCGCGGTCGTAGCCGCCACGGCCGTAGTCTCCGCGGTCGTAGCCGCCACGGCCGTAGTCTCCGCGGTCGTAGCCCCGGCTACCGCGGCCGTCGTCCCAGCCGCACCCCGAACAGCTCGCGGGTGTGGCCAGCGCCGTACCGGCCAGAGGAACCCCTACGGCCGATACCGCCAATGCCACCGTGGCCGCGGCTCGAGCAAAACCTTTCACTGCATTCCTCCCTTGGGGATGGGAATTTCCTGATGCGAACCGAAGTTAGCCGATAGCCAGTCGGAAGTCATTCACGCTCCGCGGGGAAGGTCCGCCGAACAGGGCATCGCCGAAAAATCCACTACGGATCACGGGTGGTGGCAGCTTCGAGGTTTGTGCAGCTCAGAGCCGATATCGTCCTGCTGGACGAGATTTCCCGGCTTCTGCTTCGGTACACCTTGGAGTGAACCCGGAACGGTCTCTGGACGTCGATCGAATAGTGCGAGGCAGGATAAGATTAATTTATTCAAGCGAGTCGGGACCAGCAAAAGAGGCACCATTTGGACTGCTTGGCGGGGCATTTTGGTGCAACAATTGCGACCTGAGCGGGGGGAAATCAATAAATTGGGGAACTCGAAATCTGGGGCGGTGCCGTATCCGAACTTCCCGGTGTTCGCCGTGAGGCGCGGGGGCGGCACCGGACGGGGCCGTCCCCGGTGGCGCGCCCGCCTCGGGGAGCGGCCTACAGCGCACGCGTCGTCGACGGCAGGAACGTCCGGCTGTCGATCACCCCTTCGCGCAGCTACACCATCTGGTTCACCGCGAGCACCCGTCTCAACGCGCCCTCCCACGACTCGGTGGCCGAGGCGAAACGCGCGCTCGCATCGGCGAAGAGCCGCGGGTACAGCGCGACGCTCGGCGACTTCCGCTCCTGGTGGCACGACTTCTGGGGCAAGTCGTTCGTGCAGTACTCGGGGCTGTCCGGGGATGCGGACTACCTGGAGGACGTCTACTACCTGAGCACGTACATGATCGCCGCCGGGGGATACGGGACCAATCCGTTCCACTTCATCAACGGCGTGTTCCGGGCCACCCGTGACCAGACCAAATGGAGCAACGCCTACTGGTTCTGGAACCAGCGGGACGTCTACAACTCCTTCCTCGCCTCCAACCACGTCGACCTGCTGGCCGGCTTCAACCGCCTCTACAGCCGCAACGCGACGGCGCTGACGGCGTACACCCGGACCCGCTACAACGTCGACGGGCTGTGGGTGCCGGAGACCATGGGCTGGGACGGCAACGCGCGAGGCACCGTCAACAGCGACTTCACCAACAACATCTGGTCGACGGGCACCGAGGCCGCGTACAACATGTACCTGCAGTACGCGTACACCAACGACTCCGCCTACCTGCGGGACACCGCCTACCCCTTCATGCGCTGGTGAAGTTCTACGCCGCGAAGCTGTCCTACGACTCCGCGTCCGGCAAGTACCACGTGGCCAGTTCGCACGCGCACGAGACGTACTGGAACGTGCCGAACGCGATCACCGACCTCGCGGCGGTGCGCACCCTGTTCCCCCTCGCGATCCGCGCCTCCCAGTCCCTGGGCCTGGACGCCGACCTGCGGCCGCAGTGGCAGCGGATCGTGGACAACCTGATCGCCTATCCGTCCACCACCGACGTCTACCTCCCGCACACCCCGCCGCTCCCGCACACCCCGCCGCTCTCGCAGACCCGCAACGGCGAGAACGTGGCCGCCGAGATCATCTGGCCCTACGACCGGACCGGCATCGGCTTCCCGGACCAGCAGAAGGCCGTGAACACCTTCAACGCACGACCCTTCCCGTACGGCAACGTCTGGGCCAACGACGCCGTGCAGGCGGCCCGGCTGGGGCTGGGCGACCAGGCGTACCAGGGCATGAAGACGATGCTCCGCAAGTACCAGACCTATCCCAACGGGATGACCGACAACGGCGTCTTCGAGTACCTCGGCGTGCACCTGGCGGCCCTCGACGAGTCGCTGCTCCAGTCCTACAACGACAAGATCCGGGTCTTCCCGGCGGTGCCGGGCGACTCCTCGTTCACGGGACGGTTCACCCTGCTGGCCAAGGGCGGCTTCACGGTCAGTTCGGAGCGTGAGGCCGGCGAGGTGAAGTACATCGGCATCAAGAGCCTGTACGGGAACGCGACGCGGGTCGTGAACCCGTGGGGGACCCAGCAGGTGAGAGTCCGCGACGTGACCGGCGGCACGAGCGTCCTCACCACCAGCGCAGCCGAGTTCGGCCTTCCCACGACCGCCGGAAGGGTGTACGTGGTGGAGCGCACCGCCAAGCCGCTGTCCTCCTACACCTCCGTACGGCTCACCGGAACCGCGAACCAGGGAGAGAAGGCCCTGAGCGGCACCACCTCCACCCTGGGCATGGCCAGGACTCCCAACCCCATGGTGAACAACAGTCAGTTGACGTACGACAGCAATTGGCACGCGACCAGCGGGCGAGGCTACGGCGACTACAACGACGACACCCACCACAGCACGACGGTCAACGCGGTGGCCCAGTACACCTTCACCGGTACGGGGGTCGCCTTCATCTCCGAACGCAACGGCGACATGGGGCCGGTCGACGTCTATCTCGACGGCGCCTTCCAGGCGACGGTGGACCTGAAGGTGTCCGGCGCCCGCCAGGTGCAGCAGACCGTCTGGCAGCGCAGCGGACTGACCCAGGGAACGCACACCATCCGCATCGTCAACCGCAGCACCTCGGTGGGGATGGTGGACGCCCTGCGCATCACACCGCAGGACGTCCGTGGACCGGGGCGGTTCGCACCCGGTCGGGTTCCATGGGCCGGGCCGACGGGCCGGCCGAGCCCATGGAACCGCACGGCCCGCACGCCGCGAACACGCCCGGAGGTGCCGCGGCATGCCCCGGATCGACTGGCGCCCCTGGTGGTGCGTGACGGAAACAGCGTCCGTCTGGGTGTCACGACCGAGAGAGGCCGCAGGAAGCCGCGCCGGGCGACGGAGGAGGCGGACGCGGGCGCCGCGCGAGGGGTTCCCGGGCCCGAGTGAGCCGCGAGGCCCGCACCTGTCTGGGCCTTGCCCCCCGGGCGAGGGCTCGTCATCCACACGATTCTCGCCTTTCTGCTTCTGACGGCGGCCGCGAGCCTGTACGTGATCGCCGCGCTCCGGCCCGGCGGACAGTGAGCCTTGCCGCGATTGCGCGTGCCACTGCTCGAGGCCCCGCCTGCGCCTGCGCGCCGCGCCTTGTCGGGAGTCAGGGCAGGCCTGTGCGGTGCCGGAACGCACTCATAGGTCGGGGCCGCGCGGCGTCACATCCGGGATCTCAGCACGTCGACCTCGCAGCCGGGCGCGAACGGGTCGAAGCCGTGCTCCATCAGCCAGCGGACCACCAGCAGGCTTCGCAACGACCACCACGCGTGGATCACGTCGAGGTCGACGTCGGTACCGTAGCCGGCGATGACGTCCTCGAGGTGCTCCTCGTGTCCGAGCGTGAAGGTGGCCAGGTCGTACAGGGCATCGCCCTGGCCCGCCTCGGACCAGTCGATGATGCCGGTGACCTTGTCGCCGTCGACGAAGACGTGCGCGATCTGCAGGTCGCCGTGCGTGAACGCGGGAGTGCACGGCCGGAGCGCGGCCTCGGCGACCTGGCGGTTGCGGGTGACCAGATCGGCGGGCAGGACGCCGTTCGCCACGAGCCACTCGCACTCGCCGTCGAGGTCCGCCGCCAGCGCGACGATGCTCCGCCCGGCCTGTCCGGGCCAGGGCGGCAACGGCGCGTCGTGCAGCTTCCGGATGGCGGCACCCGCCGCGGCCCACGCCGCAGGTGTCCCGGTCGACGGCCCGCCGAGGCGTCCGAGCGTCGTCCCGGGGACCGCGGCGACCGCGAGCACGGGCGGCTTGCGCCACAGGACCCGCGGGGTCGGGACCGGCGCCAGTGCCATCATCTCGACCTCGACGTCGATGCGGGCCTGATCGGCGTCCACCTTCAGGAACACGTCGCCGACGCGCAGGGTCGCGCGCTCGGAATGGGCGACGACGACTTCGACCTCATCCATGGGCGACCAGTATCCCGGGGCCGATCGCAGACGTCGCCGGGTCTGTCGCGTGCGACGACACGGCTGACCATGTCCCGCCACCCGGCGGTCCCGTGCACGACACCGGCCGCCCGCCAGGTCAGGCCCGCCTCTCTTGCGAGGAGTTCCGAGCCGGGCACGGAGCCGCCGTGGGCGTGCGCGAGATGTCCGTGCCGCGCTGAGTGCGACACCGGTCCAGGTGCCACCTCGGACCGCATGTGAGATCTGGTGGTGGGACGATCGCCCGGTGACGCGCCCCTTGGATCGTGAGCGATCCCTCGAAGAGCTCGAACGTGACTGTTGACCGGATCCGCCACCGGACGTAACCCGGCTCATCACCACTGCACACACATTGCGGCGTCGGCCGACGGCGAACTGACCGTCGACGACATGCGCCTGTTGATCGGGCAGGACATCGGCCTGCCCTACCTCCTGCCGCTGGCGGTGGAGGTACTGCGGGAGAACCCGATGGCAGAGGGGCACATGTACGAAGGCGATCTGCTGTCCGCGGTCCTCACCAGGACCCAAACGGTCTGGGGCGGGTTTCCCGAACTCGACCGCGAACTTCGCGGGATCGTCTCGAGGCTGACCGGCCTGCCCACTGACCTGCAGCAGAAGGTCGGTCGCTTCCTGACTGCATAGGGCACCGAAGTAGGAGGTGCCCCATGTGAGGGAAGGTCGGCGCCTTTACGGAACGTCTCGCAGGAAAGATCGCGAGCCGAGAAGCGTCGCCGACCAGCCACGGGCGGGTGCACACCTGGGCGGTAACGCGAACACGTTCGACATGGTGTGCATTGACTGGGACTTGTCCGGACGATCATGTGTATAACGGGGATGACCGCGAGTGCTGCGGTGGCGGTATCGAGGAACGCATGGCCGCGTCTGCCATAACGGCCGTCGGCCCGGGGCGCGGAGCCGAGCACCGCCCTGCCCCGTGTGCTGATCGGCGGAGACGGCATGATGGGGATCATGAAGTCTCTCGCCGCAGCCGGTCTGTGCATCGTGGAGGGCTGGACCGCGCCCGACGGGCTCCTTCCGCCCACCGTCACCGGCCAGGCACCGAGCGTCCCGTCTGAGGACGGGCGCGTCGAGGCCATGCTGGACTTCCTCGATCCGCAGCTGCACGAGAAGGCGAACGCCGACTGGTACCGGCTGTCGGTCGAAGGAGGACTCTTCTCCGAGACCGACCGCAGGTTCCTGATCGCGCTCCACCCCGGCCAGGACCGCCTCGCACGGTGGCACTGCGTCGAGCTGCAGAGCGAGTGGGACATCATGGGCAAGGGTGCTGACGGGCTGCTCGGCAGTGCCCCCTGCCGGCCCGAGTTCAGCATGCTTTCCCTCGACGGGAACGTGCTGTGCTTCGCCACGACGTGGGAGCACGCGATCAGCACCTCGGTGCTGAAGGCGCCGCATCGTTCGCAGGTCCTCCGCCGCTGGGCGGAGGCGCTGACGGACGGCACCATGGACGACATGGACGACATGGGCGATCCGGACGACACGCCACTGAGCGTGGCGGCACGCCGCTGGCTCGACACCAGTAGGAATTTGTCCGACTGATCACATGCGGCGGCCTTCATTCCTGTGCAGTGCCGGCGGGCGCGCTGCAGAACGGTCGCACCTGCGCTGACCCCCTTTGACGCGGGCGCCGGCGGAGGATCGGTGCGGGCGCCGGCCGCGTGCTGATGTGCGCGGACGATGGTGGAGTCAACCGAGATGTCCCAGTCGATCTCACCGGCTGCGTCGGCCGCGGCTTGGACCCGCTGCAGCGGACGTTCCCACGTCCCGTCGGCCGACCACAGCCGGTGCAGTTCGTAGACGGTCTTCCGCGGCCCTACCCGTTCCGGCAGGTCACGCCACTGCACGCCGGTCCGCACCCG
This sequence comes from Streptomyces sp. PA03-3a, assembly GCF_033792735.1. Lineage (NCBI taxonomy): Bacteria > Bacillati > Actinomycetota > Actinomycetes > Kitasatosporales > Streptomycetaceae > Streptomyces > Streptomyces sp. PA03-3a. The sequence goes on along the minus strand of NZ_JARAVM010000006.1, from coordinate 76,125 downwards.
GTGCAGGATCCCGTCGATGACCTGCCGGTGGTCCCGCCACCGGCCACAACGCCTGTTGCTGACCGGCAGGAACGGCCGCAGCCGTTCCCACTCCGCGTCACTCGTCGCCCCCGCACATGTCCACATCAACGACCCGGCACCAAGTGGTCACGTGATCGACACGACAGCTCCCAGCGGCAGGGCCGACCTGCCTTCGTCGACCCGGCACCGGTAATCCGCTCCGGTTCCCGGAGGGCCGTGTCGTACAGCCGACGGGGCTTCCCGGCAGCTGAGTTGACCCGTCGCACATCGCGTTCAACCGCCGGGGAGCCTCGCCGTCCTACCCTCATGCGGCGCCGGTCCGGTGAGTACTCGACGGCGTCCGAGGAGCAGATCCCGTGCGACCGTTCCCATGGCGGCGCCGAGCATGGGTGCCAGCAGGTAGACCCACAGGAATGAGAACTGTCCCGCGGCAAGGGCAGGGCCGAACTGGCGGGCCGGGTTGGCGCTGCCGCCGGTGCTCGCGCCCAGCAGGGTTATGGCGAGGCACACGACGACACCCACCATGTACGGGGTGAAGCGCGTCAGGTGGCCGACTGCCGCGAACACTCCCACGAGCAGCACGATGACGCCCGTGGTCACCGCCTCCGCCACGAAGAGCCCGGCGGCCGACCAGTCTGGCGCCGGCCGCAGCGCGGCATAGGTCACCGGGGCCGTTGCGGCGACGTCACCCCACACGCCGCGCGCGGCCAGCACGCCGAGCAGGGACCCGGTGAGCTGAGCCGTGACGTAGAACGCCACCGCCGAGCCCGGGATGACTCCGAAGCGCCACATCGCGAAGGAGATCGCCGGGTTCATGTGGGCGCCGGACTGGCGGCCGAGAGGGCTGAGGACGAGCCCCACGACAAGTGTGCCGACGACCGCACCGATGATGAACAGCTGCGGGCGGGTGCCGGGAACGGCCTCGGAGAGTGCGGACGGGCCGACCACCCAGCGCACGACGGTCGTCACACCGAACAGCAGACTGAAGGTCAGTATCAGCTCCACGGCGCTCAGGCGGAGGGCCGACGGGGGAGTGCTCAACAGGACGCCTTGAAACAGGGACAGGGGGAGCCCACCTTGTCGATGGACAGCGGCTCCCCGTCGGAGCGGGTTGGCGAGGTCTCGGGCCGGGACATTTGGCGCGCGGCGCCATGCCGGCCTGTACCCGCGGTCAGATGTGCAGCCGGTCCGCGATGCCGGCGGATGTGAAGGCCCGGACGAGGTCGTCCCGGCCCTCGGTGAAGTGCGCCCAGCTGTCGCAGTGCGCGGGAACGACCCGCCGGGCCCCGAGGATCCGGGCGGCCGCGGCAGCACCGGCACCGTCCAGGACGACGAGTGCGCCGTCGAAGACGGGCAGCCGCGGGGCGCCGGCGAAGAGAACCGCGGAGTCGACGGGGCCGAATCGATCGGCGATTTGCCTCACCACGTCCAGTGACGCGTTGTCGCCGCTGACGTAGACGGTGGGCAGGTCGTCGGAGGTCAGGACGAACCCGATCACCTCACCCGCGATCGCCTCCGCTCCTTCCGGGCCGTGGAGGGCCGGAGTGCCCGTCACGGTCACCGTGCCGCCGTCCGGGCGGGGGAGGTCGACGGACGCCCACGGGGAGAGGCCGCGAACCGTGCCGCGGAGGCGTCGCGCCCCGTCGTGGGTGGAGAGGGTGAGCGGCACGCCGGCGAGAAAGCCTCGTCCGGATGTGTCGAGGTTGTCGGCGTGCTGGTCATGGGAGAGCAGCACGGCGTCGACGGGGCCGAGTTCCTCCGGCGTGATCGGGGAGGGCGCCGTCTTGGTCAGTACCAGCCCGCCAGGCAGCTCGTAGTCGCCCGGGCCGTCGAACGTGGGGTCGGTGAGAAGCCGCAGACCTCCGTACTCGATCAGAACCGTCGGACCGCCGAAGACAGTGATCGGAACATGCCGCACTCTGGAACACCTCACGGATAGGGTAGGGGTCATCCGTGACAAACATACGAGTTCTCACGGATGGCGGCAAGCCGTACCATGAGGTGCATGACGGCAAGCCCCATAGACCAGCCAGAGGTGCTGCCCGCGCCGGGTGCGGAGCGGTATCCGGCGCTCGACCTCGTCAACAGCGTCGTGACCCTTCCCGGCGGCCGGTCCCTGGACCTCCTGGACACCCCGTCCGGAACCGAGCAGTGGCTCACCGCACACGGCCTCGCGTCGACGGGCGCCGGCCTGCAGGAGGGTGACGCTGAGCGCCTCCGCGCGCTGCGCGCACACATCCGCTCTGTGATCGTTTCGAAGGTCCACGGCCACCCGGCGTCCGAGGCCGACCTCCAAGCGGTCAACGACGCTCTCACCCGCGCGCCGGCGGCGCCCCTGCTGCGCTGGGACCCCGCACTCGGTCTGCACCGCATGGCCGTACGCCGGGACAGCGGGATCCTCGACCACGCTCTGGCCCGGCTGGCCGCGGACGCGGCCGACCTGCTGACCGGCCCCGATGCGGAACGCCTCACCGCGTGCGACTCCGCCCCGTGCAGTCGCTACCTGCTCCGGCACGGCCGCCGTCACTGGTGTTCCACGCGCTGCGGTGACCGTGCCCGCGCCGCCCGCGCGTACGCCCGGCGCTCACGCTCCGTGACGGCCGATTGACGCAGGGGGCAAGTCGGCCGGGATCCGCCCCGCCTGGCACGTGATCCGCCCCGCCTGGACGTCGGCCGGGACCTCGGACGCCCGGGCCGCCGGGGCGCGGCGGATCCGTTCCTGCCGGGTGCGGAGAACGCCGACTCACTCCGGGGGGCGAGGCCGCCATTCAGTCCCGCATGTAATGGCAGTGCCAATTATGTGATTCCTGTGCCTTGGCGCCGGAGCCGGCGAACAGGAAGTGCCGTGCGAAATGGCGGACCTGCACGGCATGTTCACAATCAGCGGGAATTCCGGCGGCCGCACCGAGTTCCTTTGATTCCGTCCGGCGCTCTCTGCTAGCGTCACCGATCGTCCTCAGGTCGATTGCGAGCGAACGCCGGACGTTGTTCGGCGTCGACAGACGGCAGGCATACCTCCGTAGAGATTCCGGAGCGCCTCGCAGAACGGCTCATGCCGTGTCAGTCAGCTTGCCCACAGGGCGACATGACCGTCTCAGACACACTCGGGAATAGTTGATGACGACGAAGAGAACCCCTCGCCGGCGGCATGCCGAACGGCGCCGGCCGCTGCTGCTCGCGGCCGCGGCACTGGCGGTGGCCGGCGCGGTGGCGGTACCGGTGTTCGCACAGGCGACGGGTGAGAGGCCGCCCGTCACATCGACGCTGCAGGCCGACTTCACCGCCGCGGCCGCGGAGTTCGACGTGCCGGAGCAGGTGCTGCTGGCCGTGGCGTACCAGCAGTCGGCATGGGACGCGCACGCCGGGCAGCACAGCACGGATGGCGGCTACGGGCCGATGCATCTCACGGACGTGACGCCGTCGATGCTCTCCGCCGGGGACGCGGGTATGGCCGGACGGGCGGACGTGGCCTCGCTGGCGGCGGACCCGGCCCTGCACACACTCCAGGCAGCCGCGAAGCTCACCGGCCTGTCCGCGAAGGAACTGCGCGGCGACGCGACGGCCAACATCCGCGGCGGGGCCGCCCTGCTGGCCTCGTATCAGGAGTCGACCGGAGGCAAGGCCTCGCCGGATCCGGACGATTGGTACGGCGCGGTGGCCCGCTACAGTCAGTCCACCCAGCGGCAGGGCGCCCGGGCGTTCGCCGACCGGGTCTACGCCACGCTGAAGAAGGGCGCGAAGCGCACGACCGCCGACGGGCAGCGCATGGCGCTGGCGCCCGCGACGGGGGTGGCGCCGGCCACCGGCCAGCTGGACCGCCTGCGCCTCGCCTCGGCGGCGACCACCGGCACCGAGTGCCCGGCGACCGTGGACTGCTCCTTCGTGCCGGCCGCCCCGTCCAACGGTCAGGTCTCCGACCGTCCGGCCAACGGGATCCGGATCGACTCGATCGTCATCCACGACACCGAGTCCTCGTACGAGTCGGCGATCGCCACGTTCCAGACCGCGGGCGGGAGTTCCGCGCACTATGTGATGCGGTCCGCCGACGGCGCGGTCACGCAGATGGTCCCCACGAAGGATCTGGCGTTCCACGCGGGCAACTACTCCACCAACATGCACTCCATCGGCATCGAGCACGAGGGCTTCGCCGCGCACGGGGCGACCTGGTACACCGAGGCGCAGTACGAAGCGACGGCGGAGCTGGTGACGTACCTGTCCGAGCGCTTCGGCGTCCCGCTGGACCGGCAGCACATCATCGGCCACGACAACGTCGTGGGACCGACGTCGGCGACGGTGTCGGGCATGCACTGGGATCCGGGACCGTCCTGGGACTGGGAGCACTTCATGGCCCTGGTCGGCGTCCCGCTGTCCGGCAGGCACGGTGTCGGCCCGGTCGGCAGCGTCGTGACCATCGCCCCGGGCTTCGAGCGGAACCGGCAGACCGTCGAGGTCTGCCCGTCCGACGACCCGACCGGTGCCACCCCCGCCTGCGCGGACGTCGAGCAGCCCGCCAACTTCGTGTACCTGCGGACCGCGCCCAGCGCCACCGCGCCCCTGTTCGGGGACCAGGCGATCCACTCCGGTGGCGACGGTACCGACCGGATCAACGACTGGGGCAGCACCGTCCAGGCCGGCCAGCAGTTCGTGGTCGCCGGCAAGCGGGGGGCCTGGACCGCGATCTGGTTCAGCGGCAGCAAGGTGTGGTTCCACAACCCGAAGGGCCGGAACACCGTCCCCGCCCACGGCGTGACCATCGTCAGGAGCGGCACGACCACCGGCACCCCGCCGGTGAAGGTGTACGGCTCCAGCTACCCGGACGCCGCGGAGTACCCGGCCGGCTACGGCGCCTCCACCCAGGCCCCGCTGAGCATGTACTCCATCCCGTCGGGCCAGGCCTACGTCGCCACCGCGGCGCCGGCCCTGACCGACGACTACTTCAAGGCCGACGGCAAGGTCGTCTTCGGCGCCAAGAAGATGTACACGATCCAGTACAACCACCGCACCGCGCTGGTCTATGAGGGCGACGTCACCGCCCAGCACCCGGCCAACCCTCCCGGCCACCGCTGAGGCACCGCGACGCAGAACCGTGTGGTGGTGTCCGGGGCGTCCACGCTCCGGACACCACCATGCGCGCTTCCACCAGTGCCCGGGCCGGCCCCCCCCGACGGGCGGAATTCGTGACCGGTAGAGCCTGGACGCGCGCGGGCACCGCATAAAGCCTCAGGGAAATGCGCGCCACGCCATGGAACATCTGCGCCACAGGCGCAATCTTCCGGTTCTCGAGGGCGAGTGGGGCGAGTTGTTGAAATCCGAACTAGTTGTTAGGCTGCGGTCTCAGTGGGCCATGGCGCCGGAGCGTGCCGTCCGCGGTGAGTACGGATCGATCGGTAAGGCAGCGGTTACTCGAACCTCCCGTGGAGGGCTTTCGAAGTGATCGTGTGGGGGACAAAGTGGAAGACCAGCGATCGGCGGGATCCGCGAATTCCGAGCCGAGTTCCGGGAGCGGCGTCACATACCGGGCCGCCATGCGCCTGACCGCCGAGCAGGCGGAATCCTCGGAGCGGCATTTCCGTCACCAGGAACACAATCCGTTCGGGGAGAGCGGCCCCTTCTCGCACCTCACGCGCCTTGCCGTTCCGCACTCCGCCGCCGCACGCGGATTCCGCTTCAACGCACACGGCCAGCTCATCGACGGACTGCTGTCCGCGCAGGTCTACGTCGACTCCCTCACCGGGGTCTCCGGCAAGAACCTGCCTCAGGATCCGATCGTCGCGGACGTGGTGACCTCGGGCCGGATCGAGTTCCGGGCGGGCAAGGAGATTTACGACGTCCAGCCAGGGCGGATCTGCATTCGCGACACGAAGGCCTCGTGGCAGTTCTCCTGCGCGCCGGCCACGAACGTGCACGTCATCGCCATCCCGCGCCATCTGGTGCTACCGCACGTCCGATCGGGAAGGCAGTCCGGCCGGTCATGCGTAACGGACATCACCGCACCTGAGGTCCGGTTCCTCCTCAACTACCTCGAAGCGGTCAAGGGCAGCAGCCGGGAACTGGAGACATCGGGAACGGCGCGGCAGATGGCGCGTGACGTCTGCGCGAGCCTGCTCTCGAGCATCTTCTCCGACCGGCCCGGCTCGGCGCTCGCCGACGACTCGGGAGCCATCGTGACGGCCGCCAAGTACGCCATCGAACAGCATCTTGAAAGCGCGGACCTGTCTCCGGCGATGGTCGCGCGGCACGTGGGAGTGTCCCTCCGGACGCTGCACCGGAGCTTCTCGGCCGGGGACGACTCCGTCATGGCGTTCGTGCGGAGTCGTCGCCTGCAGAAGGCCCACGACGAACTCGTGGACCCGGACTCCGCGGCCGGCATCGCGGGGATCGCGGCACGCTGGGGCTTCTCGGACACGAGTCACTTCATCAGGCGCTTCAAGTCGGTGTACGGCGCCACGCCCGCCGCATACGTGAGGGACCGCAGAGCCGCGGACGGCGGGCACGACCAGAGCCGCGACGTCCAGTAGCCGGTGCCGTCGGAGGGCGTCACCGCTCCGCCCGGGGCTCCGCCCGCCGGGTCGGGCTTGGCAGTTGTCGCGTGATCATCGCACTCCCGGGCGGCTGAACCGGGTCTGAGGTCAGAGCTCCGGGATGAAGACGGGGTCGATGCCCATTGCGGTCACGCCGTCGCGCACGGAGCGGCCGAAGTGCTTGATCTCTGAAACGAGGGCATCCCAGCCGACGGGAGCGCTCCAGAAGTCCGGCGCGGAAACGGCGCCGATCCGCCAGCCCTGATCGGAGTTCACGACACGGATCGTCCCTTCCTGCGCCTGCATCGAATCGAACTCGAAGTCCTCATGGCCGGCAGCCGGACTTTGGAGCCAGAGCGCCAGGTGGTACGCCGGCTCGGCGACAGGGAACTGCTTCTCGAACCACACCGCCCGCCCGTGTTCCCAGATAGACAGCTCTGCCTCGATGTCGAGGAGCAGCACCGCCACGGGAGCCTCCTGCGGGATGAGGTCCCGCCGAGGCAGATCCGACAGTCCGAAGTCTCGGCAGGCGAACCGCACTGCCCGCCTCCCCGAGATCTAGGCCCACTACCCATCCGGGCCGAGCCAATGAAAGCAACCGTACCAAGGCGCGCGCCGATCGCCCGCCGGGGGAGGCTCAGCCGAAGGTGCGACGGGGAATGCGCGTGCGCCAACTGCCCGTTGCTGCCCGAGACGTGGCAGGTGCGTATGGAAGTGGAGTGCCAGAATGTGTTGGCCGTGGCGCGGATTTACATCGATGAATTGTGAAGCTTGACGCGGCCGGGTTTCCAATGTCCTGGGACCGTAACCGCTCATTGCTGGCGCGGTCACGGAAGTCCTTTTGTGTGGCGTCGCGTCCGCATTCCTTGTCAGAGTTGCGGTTGTGACGGGGGAGGTTCCCTTGAACCACATGGAAAGAGGTTATCGATGAAGGTCTCGACCGGCGCTCGCGTCGCACCCGTACTCGTTCTGGCGTTGGCGGCCCTGACGGCCTGCGCCCCGGAGACGGACAAGGCCGGTTCTTCTGGTTCTTCCCCGGTGGCGACCGCCTCGGACGCGTCGTCCTCGCGTGGCGATTCGTCGGCCGCCTCCCAGGGGCGAGCCGGTGGAGGGGAGGGGTCCGCCGACGGGACGTCGCGTGACCGTTCAGGTGCGCAGGACACGGATTCCGGTGCGGGTCGTGACGGCGGGCCGCAGCGGTGCGCGTCCGGAAACCTGCGGGTTTCCGTGGAGAACCAGGAAAGCGGTGCCGGCACGACGCACTTCGAGCTGGTCTTCCGGAACACGGGCACCGCGCCGTGCACCCTGACCGGATTCCCCGGAGTGTCCTTTCGCGGCCGCGACGGAGCCGAGATCGGTAATTCCGCCGACCGCGTCGAGACCACGCGCGCCACGACGGTGACCCTGATCCCCAATGCCCGCGCTGTCGCCGACGCGCAGGTCCTGAACGGTCAGTCCGGACTCTCCGATGCCGATTGCGGGTTGAAGAGCGTTTCGTTCCTTGGTGTCTTCCCGCCGGACTCGAGGGAGCAGATCGATGTGCCGTGGAAGGCCTCTGAGTGCAGTGTCCGCGGCGCGCACGGACTGAAGATCGGACCGGTTCACCCCGTCCGCTGACCTGGTACCGAGCGTGCGGAGCGGGTGCCGGGGCGTGGCCCCGGCGCCCCGCCGTGCCGGTGCCGGAAACCCTTGACGCGCGAGCCGCGGACCTCGCGCGCGCCACCGGCTCAGGCCCCGCCCGCGCGGGGTGATCCGCGACGCGTCGACGCGTGTTCGCGTTCCGGCTCACCGCGCGGCAGCCGCAAGGTGAACAGCGATCCCTGGCCGTAGGTGCTCTCGGCGGTGACGGAGCCGCCGTGGGCGTGCGCGAGGTTGCGGACGATGGCGAGGCCGAGGCCGCTGCCGCCCGTGCCGCGGTTGCGGGACTTCTCGGCCCGCCAGAAGCGGTCGAAGACCCGGGGCAGGTCCTCGGGCCGGATGCCGCCGCCCGTGTCGGCCACGGCGATGACCACCGCGTCGTCCTCCCGGCGTGCCGTGACCGTGACCGTGCCGCCGGGCGGGGTGTGGCGGACCGCGTTGGACACGAGGTTCGCCACGGCCTGACGGAGGCGTACGGGGTCGGCGACGACGCTGCCGATGCCGTCTGCGGCGACGTCGACGGAGAGGGCGACACCGGCGTGGTCGGCGCGTCCGCCGTGCGCGGTGGCGACCTGCCGGAGGAGTTCGCCGACCTCGCACGGCACCTTGTGCAGGCGCAGCGCACCGGCGTCCGAGGCGGCGAGGTCCTGCAGGTCGTCGACGATGTGCTGGAGGAGCAGCGCCTCTTCGAGCAGCGAGCCGACGAGTGCGCGGTCGGCCGGGACGACACCGTCGTCGGCGGCCTCGAGCCAGCCGCGGATGTTGCTCAGCGGGGTGCGGAGTTCGTGGGCGATGTCGCCCACCATCTCCGTGCGCAGCCTTTCGAGATTCGCGCGCTCCTGGGACATCTCGTTGAACACCTCGGCGAGGCGCCCGATCTCGTCCTTGCCCGTCACCTGGACGTGCGCGGCGACGTCCCCCGCCTTCACGCGCTGGGCGGCCGCCGTGAGGGCACGCAGCGGCCTGACCAGCTGCAGGCCCAGGCCCACGGTCACCACGACGGTGAGCAGGAGCACGCCGGCGACGACCCCCGCCATACGGAGGCGGTTGGGCGCGGAGAGGTCGAACGGGGACGCGGCGGCGGCGTTCTCCGGGGAGCCGATGAACAGCAGCGCGGCCGGTGCGACGTACGGGGCGAGCTGCTCGCGGCGGGCGCTGTCCAGGCACGACGCGACGAGCCCCTCGTCCGCCGGTTCGCGGCTTCGCGACGCGGGTGTCCATGTCAGGTCCGGCGCGAGCCGTACGGGTCCGCTGCCCCGCCTGCTGAGGCACGCGTCGACCAGGGCGCCGAGCCGGGCGAGGGCACGGGACTCGGTGCGGGTGGGCCGGTCCAGCGCGTCCTCGGCGCAGCGGGTGCCGCTGTAGCCCGGCGTGGTCACCCGGGGCCGTCCGCCGGGTTCGGTGACGGCGGTGGCGTCGATGCCGATGTCGCGCAGGCAGGTGACCCGGCGCTGCGCGATGACGGTCAGCCGTGTCCGTTCCGCCTGCGTCAGACGGAAGGGGCCGGCGGCGCGGGAGTCGATACGGTCGCCGCCTCCGGACCCCGCGAGCGCGGCGTCGACGGCGAGCGGGTCGACGGTCGCCGAGGCCCGGTCCGGCAGCGGGGTGCGGTGGCCGGCGTCGGCGGAGTCGGCGATGGGCCGGCGGTCCTGGGTGGTGAGGACGACGCGGTGCCCGGTCTCGCGGGCGAGGCGGTCCACGAGCGGCCGCACACCCTCCCAGCCCGCGTGCGTGGCGGCCCGGCCGAGGAGGGCTTCGTAGATCCGGGCGTCGTCGGAGATGGCCTGGCCCTGCTCCTGCCGGATCGCCCGGGTGGTCGTACGGACCGCGAGCCAGGCGGTCGCCGCGATCGAGCACACGGAGACCAGCACCGACAGCGCGAGCAGCCGCACCACCAGGCTGCTGTGGAAGCGGCGGCTCATGCGGTGTCTGACAGGACGTAGCCCACGCCGTAGACGGTGAGCAGCCGTACCGGACGGGCGGGATCGGGTTCGATCTTCCGGCGCAGGTTCATCACGTGGGTGTCCACCGTCCGCACGGTGAAGTAGCGGCCCGTGCCGTGGAGCTGCCCGAGGATCTGCTCGCGGGTGAAGACCCGGCCCGGCTGGGCGGCGAGCGTCTCCAGCAGCCGGAACTCCCCGGGGGTGCAGTCCACGCTGGCGCCGTCGCAGATGACCTCGTGGCGGGAGGGGTCGACGCTCAGCCCGCCGACGGTGAGCGTCGGGTCGGCCTCCGCGGCGGGCGGCGCGGCGGGCCGGGCGCGGCGCAGCAGGGTGCGGACCCGGGCGGTCAGCTCCCGCGGGCTGTACGGCTTCGACATGTAGTCGTCCGCGCCAAGGTCCAGGCCGAGCAGGAGGTCGTCCTCGGTGCAACGGGCGGTGACCATGAGCACCGGCAGGTCGGATTCACGGCGCAGGATGCGGCAGACGTCGAGTCCGTCGACCTTCGGCATCATCAGGTCCAGCACGAGCAGGTGCGGCGGGTCGCGGCGCAGCTCCTCCAGGGCGGCGCGTCCGTCGTGGACGACGGTGACCGAGTGTCCTTCGTGCTCGAGGTACACCCGCAGCAGCTGCGCCTGCTTCTCGTCGTCCTCCGCCACCAGTATGTGTGCGCTCATGGCCGGGAGTATAAGTACGCCAAGTGTCGTATTTGCGGTGTCGGGGCTCTGTCCGCGGGGGACCACGGTATGCCCATCGCTTCCTGACAGGTTTCCGACATTCGCCGGCCACGATCAGTCGGCATGACCCACCCACACCTCCCTCACCGCGCCCTCGGCGCGGCCACCGCGGTCGTCTGCGCCGTCCTGCTCACCGGCTGCGGCGGCTCGGCCGGGGGCACCGGCACGGCGTCCGGCACCCAGTCAGGTCAGCGGTCCGGGGAACAGGATGTCGCCTCGGTGGCGACCGGCACCTCCTCGGCGGCGCCGCGGTCACCGTCCGGGACGCCCGCCGGCGACAGCGAGCAGGGCCGCCCGCAGCTCCGCCTCGACAGCTCCGACGCCGAACGCGACCGCTACTGGAACGCCTACGCCACCTGTCTGAAGGACCACGGCCACAAGATGATCCTGGCCCGAGGCCCCTACTCCATCGACCAGAACGACAACAGCCCCACCGCCAAGGCCGCCCAGAAGACGTGCGCCGGCAAACTCCCCCTCCAGCCACCCGAGTTGCGCCGCGACTCGAACCCGCACTACGACGACGACTACCGCGCCTACATCAAGTGCCTGAACTCCCGCGGGCTCAAGGTCGTCGCGCTGCCCGACAACTCCGGCTGGACCTACGACGGCCAGACCACGATGAGCGACACCGAGCAGACCAAGGTGGACAAGAACTGCACGATGGAGGCCTTCGGTGGCAAGAACCGCTGAGCACCGCCTCCCCAGGCGGCGCCGGCGCCGGTTCACCGTGGCCCTGGCCGTCCTCCTGACGGCCGGCGGTGCCGGAGGTGCGACCGCCGCCTGGAACACACGGCAGGGCAGCCCGCAGACGGCGCCGGAACACCCGGTCGAGCTCGACACCGTCAAGGTCGCCAGGACCGACCTGTCCACCGACAGGACCCTGCCCGGCACACTCGGCTACGGCCCGCTGCGCACCCTCAAGGGCACGGGCGCCGGAGTGCTGACCGAGCTGCCCGCGCCCGGCGCCGAGGCCGTACGGGGCAAGCCCCTGTACCGGGTGAACGACCGGCCCGTCACCGTCTTCTTCGGCGACACCCCCTTCTTCAGGGCCCTGGACAAGCCGGGGCTGCGGGGGCGGGACGTGACCGTACTGGCGGACAACCTGCGAGCCCTCGGCTACGACATCGGGCACACCGCGAACCGCGCACCCACACGCACGGGGACCGGCGGCACCGAGTTCACACCCGAGCTGAGCGCGGCCCTGAAGCGCTGGCAGGTCGACACCGGCCAGGAGGCGACCGGGACCCTCACACCGGGCCGCGCGCTCGTACTGCCCGGCCCGGCGAGGGTCAACACCGTCACCGCCGCTCCCGGCGACCCGGTCGAAGGGGAGGTGCTGACGTACACCACCACCGCGAAGTCGGTGGCACTGACCGTGGACGCCGCCGGGGTCGGCGCCCTCCGCACCGGGCAGAGCGTCACGATCACCCTGCCCGACAGCCGGGAGGTCCCCGGTACGGTCACCGCCGTCGCGCGCGCCGTCCAGGGCGGTTCCGCCGACGACCAGAGCGGGCAGACGGGACCTCCCACGGTCGCCGTCACCGTCACGCCGCGGCACGCCGGCGACGTGAAGGGGCTGGACTCCGCCTCCGTCCAGGTCCGCTTCACTGCCACCGACCGCAAGGGCGTCCTCGCCGTCCCGGTCACCGCGCTCCTCGCCCTGAGCGAAGGCGGCTACGCGCTGCAGCGCCCCGACTCCTCCCTGGTCGCGGTGGAGACGGGGATGTTCGCCGACGGAATGGTGGAAGTCAGCGGGGCGGGCGTCAGCGAGGGTATGACGGTGGTGACCGCCTCGTGAACACCACCGGGCGCCCGGCCCCCGCGCTCGCCGTGCGCGAGGTGACCAAGACCTACGCGGGCGACGTCACCGCCCTGAACGGGGTGTCGCTCACCGTGGAGGAAGGGGAACTCCTGGCCATCCTGGGACCCTCAGGCTCCGGGAAGTCCACGCTGCTGCACATCATGGGCACCCTCGACCGGCCGACCAGCGGGACCGTCGAGATCGCCGGCCACGCCGCCGCCGGACTGTCCGACCGGCGGCTGTCCGCACTGCGGGCGCGACTGCTGGGCTTCGTCTTCCAGCACTTCCATCTCACCGACGGCCTCGACGCCACGGAGAACGTCGCGACCGGCCTGCTCTACGCGGGCGTGCCACGACGGCAACGCCGGCCCCGCGCCGAGGAGGCGCTCGCCCGGGTCGGCCTGGCGCACCGCACCCGCCACCTGCCCCAGCAGCTGTCCGGCGGCGAACGGCAACGCGTCGCCATCGCCCGGGCCCTGGTCAACGAACCCGCGCTCGTCCTCGCCGACGAGCCGACCGGAGCCCTCGACAGCGCCAACGGGCGCGCCGTACTCGACCTGCTCACCGGACTGAACCAGGAGGGCACCACCATCGCGGTCATCACCCACGACCGGGACATCGCCGCCCTTCTGCCACGCAGGATCCAGCTGCGCGACGGCCGGATCGCCTCGGACAGCGCCACCCGCGCGGACGCCTGGAGCCCGGCATGAACCGACCGATCAGACTCTCCCCCCTCGACGTCCTGCGGCTCGGCCTGCTGGGCCTGCGCACCCGCAGGACCCGTGCCGCGCTGTCCGCACTGGGCATCGCGATCGGCATCGCCACACTCGTCGTCGTCACCGGCATCCCCGCCTCCAGCCAGCGGGCCCTCATGGACGAACTGTCGGCGCTCGGCACCAACATGCTGCGCGCACAGCCGCAACCCGACGCCGAGCAGAAGGCCCTGCTTCCCGAGGCCGCCGACGCCATGGCGGCACGCATCGGCCCGGTCACCAGCGCCACGGCTGTGGCCAACACCCATGCCACGGTACGGCGTTCCGACCTTGCCGACCCCAACGACTCGATCGGGCTCAGCGTGCTCGCCGCCAGGACCGACCTGCTGACCACGATCGGCGGCACGGTCCGCTCCGGCCGGTTCCTCGACCGCGCCACCGAGCGCTTCCCGACGGCCGTCCTCGGCCAGCGCTCCGCGAAGCGGCTCGGCATCGACCGCGTCGTGCCGGGACGGGAGCCCCTGGTGACCATCGGCACGCACCACTTCTCGGTGATCGGCGTCCTCGGGCCGATGCCGCTCACACCGGACCTGGAGAGCTCCGTACTCGTCGGCTGGGACGCCGCACGCGACGTGCTCGACTTCGACGGCCACCCCACCGTGGTCTACGTCAAGGCACGGGAGTCGCGGATCGAGGCGGTACGCGACGTCCTGCCCGACACCGTCAACCCCGAACTGCCCGGACTCGTCCAGGTCAGCCGCCCCTCCGACGCCCTGGCCGCCAAACGCGCCACCGAACACACCTTCTCCGCCCTGTTCCTGGGGCTCGCCGGGGTGGCCCTGCTGGTCGGCGGCATCGGCGTGGCCAACACCATGTTCGTCTCCGTACTGGAACGACGCCGCGAGATCGGCCTGCGACGCGCCCTCGGCGCCAACCGCCGGCAGATACGGGGGCAGTTCCTGACGGAGTCCGTGATGCTGTCCGTCCTGGGCGGGCTGAGCGGGACCGTGCTCGGCGCGGCGGGCACGGCCGGTTACGCGCTCTCCCAGTCGTGGCCGCCCGTCCTGCCACCTCTCGCGCTCGGGACCGGTCTGGCCGGCGCGATCGTCGTGGGCGCCGTCGCAGGCGTCTACCCGGCCCTGCGCGCCTCGCGGCTGCCCCCGACGGAGGCCCTGTCCGCGGTCTGACGCCGGCCCCGCGGCGCCGGGAACGACCCCGCATGAAGCGTCGACCGGTCAGGACGGGCGCGGGGCTCACATGGATTATTCAGTGCGCGGACCCCGACGCGGTGTGCGGCGTACCCTGTCCCTTCCCACCGTCTTCCTCCTCTCCGGGCCATGAACAGAGCAACTATCCAAGGCCTCATCGGAGTTGCCGCGCCGCTCTGGTGGTGGTGGCCGGCGTCACCGGGTTCGCCGACGACCGTCCCGCGGCCGGCATCGGCCTGGCCGCCGGCCGGAGCGGGAACGGCACCTCGTACATCTTCGGAGGCCCGGGACGGTCCGGGAGCACGGCCGCCGTCCGCGCCTACCGGGACCTGCTCGACCACGGCTCGAACGCCAAGATCCTCACCGTCGCGCACCGGGGCCAGTGGCGGTACGCCGGAGGTGAGTGGCTGACGTACGACGTGGACGTCCCGCGCTCCGGTACGTACGCGCTGTCGGCCCGGGTGTCGTCGCCGTACACGCCCGCGGGCACCTACACCGTCTCCTTCGACGGCGGCGCCGAGAGCGAGCGGGTCGAGGTGCGGAACACCACGAGCCACAACAAGGAAGTGCTCCAGGCCAGTGGGGTGCGGCAGTTCCTCACCGCCGGCCACCACGTCCTGCGGATCAGCCTTCCGCAGGACGCCTACCAGAACTGGAACCTCGACTACCTCCAGCTCGAGCCGGTTCGCCGCTGACCCGCGCCCGGCCGGGCCCCGGGGAAGGGCCGGCCGGGACCGGTCGCCGGGTACGTCCGAAGTGAGCTGCCGGTGACGGGCGTCCGTCTCCTCCGTGCCGGATGGTCGCGCGGACCGGCGTCGGCTACTGGAGGGCCAGGGCCTGGCCGCGCAGACGGGTAAGGATCCGGGACAGGAGCCGCGACACCTGCATCTGCGAGATCCCCAACTGGGCGCCGATCTCCGCCTGCGTCATCTCGTGCCCGAACCGGAGGGAGAGGATCAGACGCTCCCGGTCGGTCAGCTGCCGGATGAGCGGCTTGACCGCCTCGATGTCCTCTATCCTGCCGAAGGCGCCGTCGTCGTAGCCCAGGCGCTCCGCCCACGCGGTCCCGCCGTCCTCGTCCTCTGTGGCCGGCGCGTCAAGGGAGGAGGCGGAATAGGCGTTGGCGGCGACCATCGCCTCCAGCACCTCGTCCTCGCTGATGCCCAGCCGGACCGAGAGCTCGACTACGGTCGGCGCCCTGCCCAGTTCGAGTTCCAGCGCGTCGGTGGCCTTGGCCACGTCCAGTCGCAATTCCTGCAGGCGCCTGGGCACGCGGACCGACCAGCTCGTATCACGGAAGAAGCGCTTCATCTCACCCACGACGGTGGGAACGGCGAACGTCACGAACTCCACGCCGTAGTCGGGATCGAACCGGTCGACCGCTTTGATCAGGCCGATCGTCCCCACTTGCAGGATGTCCTCCATCTGGTCCGCGCGCTGGGAGAACCGGCGGGCCACGAAATGGACCAGTGAGGTGTTCATCTCGATGAGCGTGTTGCGCACGTACTGGTAGTCCGCAGTGCCCTCTTCGAGGGCCTGCAGCCGGGTGAACATCGCCTTGGAGACCTGCCGGATCTCGAGCGGCGTCATGCTGCCCACCGTCTCGGGCGGCACCATCGCGGAGCCCGATTCCCGCTCCGTCCTGACACTCTCGCCGGCCACTGCGATCCCCATGTCAGCAACCCTCCACGTAGCTACGTTCACCAGCGCCTTCGGCGCACCGGCCCGCCTACCCTCGCTGGACCCGGTCACTCCACATCTGCGTGCCGCGGCCTTCGGGTGTTTGGGACACCGCCCAGCGGTCAGACGTAGCCACGGAAAATGATCTCGATGGCAGGAAGGTGATCAGCATGGCCGCGGACGAGAAGGCCAAGGCGAAGACCGAGCAGGCCGTCGGCAAGGCCAAGAAGACCGCCGGGGAGGCCGTGGGCAACGAGCGGCTGACCGCCGAGGGTCGCATGGAGCAGGCCAAGGGCGACGCCCGCCAGGCCAAGGAGAAGATCAAGGACATCGGCCGGGACTGACCACCGGCATCCGGACGTGTGGGGCGGCCTATTCGGGGCTGCCCCACACGCGTGCCGAGACCGTGTACTACCGTGCTCCCCGCGCGCGTCCCGCCTCCCCATGGCGGCAGCCGTCGCGGAGCAGATAGGAAATGGCGTCGGTGACGCCGTCGACGGTGTGGTGCGGGGCCACAAAGCCCTCGGGCCACGAGCGTCCGCGAACCCAGATGGTGCGGATGCCCGCCTGGTGCCCGCCAGCGATGTCGGCAGAGGGGCTGTCGCCCGTCATCCATGCCTCGGCGGAGAAACACGTGTGGCAGCGTGCTGCCGCGAGAGCGAACAATCGGGCGTCGGGCTTGCGCACGTCGATGTCCCCGGACACCGCCACACCGTCCACGAGGTCGGCGAGCCCCGTCGCGCCGATCTTGGCGCGTTGCACGTCGGAGGCCCCGTTGGCGACGATTCCGATGCGCCACTCGTCCGCCCGCAGTCGCTCCAACCCCTGGAGGACCGCGGGGTCGCAGCTGACGGCGTTCGCCATCCGGTCGACGAACTCGCCCCACAACGGCCCCGCCCTGCAGTCCAGGGCGTACTCGTGGCGCAGCCGAACGAAGTCGCCGGCATTGGCGCGGTCGGCGAGTTCACTGAGCATCCAGGCTCTGATCTCGACACCGAAGCCGTGCTCCAGACACAAAGCGGTCACCGCGTCGATGAAGGACGTCCGTCGGCGAACGAGGGTGTCGTCGAGGTCGAACAGCGCCAGTGCGGGACGCGGGTCCATCTGCCCGCCTCCAGGATCGTCGGGCCTCGCGGAAAGGGAGACCATGGCGTGGGCGACATCGCACCCCGGGCGCATCGCCTCTCCAGTTCACCGTCCCACCTGCGGGCGGTGAGGGCCAACGCGTGGGTGCGTCCCGCGGGAATCCGTCCGGCGGCGTTTGCCCCCGCTCCGCTCGGGCAGGCGCGGGCCACGAGGCGAAGGACGCCGCATCCCGAAGCGGATGCCGACCCGAAAGGTGGGCACATGTCGACGGTTGAGGAGTCTGTCGAGGTCGCGGTGCCGGTCACGACGGCGTACAACCAGTGGACGCAGTTCGAGGAGTTCCCCCGGTTCATGGAGGGGGTGGAGCGGATCGAGCAGCGCACACCGACCCTGACGCACTGGGTCGCCAAGGTCGACGGCGTCAAGCGCGAGTTCGACGCCCGGATCAGCGAGCAGATCCCCGACGAGAGGGTCGCCTGGGCGACGGTCGGCGGTGACGTGCACCAGGCGGGGGTGGTCACCTTCCACCGCCTGGACGACCGGCACACCAAGGTGATGCTGCAACTCCGGCACGAGCCGCACGGCGTGGCCGAGACAGTGGCCGACAAGCTCGGCGTCGTCAGGCGCCAGGCCAAGGGCGACCTCAAGCGCTTCAAGGCGTACATCGAGGCCCGCGGCATGGAAAGCGGTTCCTGGCGCGGCGAGGTGTAGGGGACACTCCCGACCCGCAGGTCCCGGACGCCGATCGGCGTCCGGGACCTCGGCATGACGCGGCAAGTCAGCGATCGGTCGTTGTCTTGGCAACGACCTCGGGTCATGGGGCAACGTTGTGCGCCGTTGGTACGCATCGACAACGGCCGATCGCGCAGGGCGATCCCGAGGCTTCCGGTCATCCACTCCCGCTCGTAGAGGCCCAGTCCGCCCGCCGGGGGCGTTGCGCTCCCCCTGGCGCGAGGCTGGAAGGATGACCGGCAGGACATCCGTCAGAGGAACAACCTGACGGTCACCGGCACTCCTGACGGCCCGGTGGTGGTGCTCGCGCACGGATTCGGGTGCGACCAGAACATGTGGCGCCTGATCGTGCCGGCGCCGGCCGAGCGGTACCGGGTGGTGCTCTTCGACCACGTGGGTTCCGGTGGCTCGGACCTGTCGGCCTCGGACCAGGAAAGGTTCCTCGCCGCACGGCTGCACCCAGGACGTCGTCGAGGTCTGCCAGGAGTTCGACCTCGGGCAGGTAGTCCTCGTGGGGCACTTCTCAGCGCCATGGTGGGCGTCCCGGCGGCGCAGGCCGCTCCGAAGCGGGTGGGGGCGCTGGTGATGGCCGCACCGTCACCCTGCCACATCGACGACGGCACCTACCGGGGCGGCTTGACCGCGGCCGACGTCGACGAACTCCTGAGTTCCCTGGAGGCTTCTGTGCCACCGCCCCCGACATCGCTCTGGTCAGCTCCTGTTCCAGCTCAGGCCGCTCCGGGCTGCCCATGATCACGGGAGCCGTGGCGGACGACCAGCCGCGGTAGTTCGACGCCACATCCCCGCAGAAGGTCACGCATGGCGACGAGTTGCCGGGGCAGACGCGTGGTCAGGAGGTAAACACAATGGTCCCCTTGCTCTTGGTCCTGTTGCTGGCGCTGATCCTTTTCGGTGCGGGGTTCGCCCTCAAGGCGCTGTGGTGGATCGCCATCATCGTGCTGGTGGTATGGCTCCTCGGGTTCGTCTTCCGAGCCGCCGAAGGCGGCGGGCGCCGTCGTTGGTACCGATGGTGAGCTGATACCTCCCACCAGCCAGGGTGGGGTTCGCGATGCGGCCGCGAACCCCACCCTTCGCGCTGCCCGGCCGCGTTGCGGGTAGACGTACCGGAGGCGGCTCGCCGGTATCGCGTTCGGAATCAGCGCGGACCTCCCCGGCGAGCCGTCCCCCCGAGGCACTTCACCGCCGGCCCGGTTCCGGGCCCGGGGACGGCTGTTCGGTCGCCATGGCCACGGACCCTACTCGGCGGCCCGTTCCGGCCGGCGTCCCGCGACAGCACCGCGCGACACCGCATGAAGCTCGGGGACCGGACGCCCGCCCCACCGCCGTGGGGCGGGCGCCCGGCGGCTCCGATGGGGGCGGCCGCGGCCCACACGACGCGGACCCGACGGCCCCCGTGCCCGGGTGCAGGCCGACCGGGCACCGGCACGGACTTCCGGCTCCGGGCCGGCCTGCGTACGTTGAGACCGGACGGCTCACGGTTCTGTGACGGCCGCCGAGGTCGTCGGGCCCTGCGGCGGCGGTGTGAAGCGGGGCGCGGGACGGCGACCGCGCCCCGCGCCCGACCACGACACGGCTCCCGTAGTGCTCGGACAGTGTGCCCTTCGGTTTCCACGGGAACTGGATCGCCGACGACGAGATCGGTCCCAGCTGACCGGTCGGTCGCAGAGCGCAGGGGGACGGCTTCCGGTGGATTCCCCTGCGAAGGGAACAGGCACTCTCCGTGATGTGACCCAGCGCTCGCCGCACCGCGTTGCCTGCGGCGAGGACTCCGCACTAGATTCTCGGTAGATAGAACGTTCTTTCTGCATTCTGAGCCCGCCGCTGCGCCCGCATCACCGTTGGAGAATCGATGTCCCACCGCCGCCCCGTCCGCCGTGTCCGTCTCGCCGTCGTCGGCGCGGTAGGCCTCGCCCTGGCCGCCGGACTGGCCACGACCGCGTCCGCCACCCAGGACCGGCACACGAAGCCGGCGGGCAAGCCCGCGCCCAAGCCGACCGTCGTCCTCGTCCACGGCGCCTGGGCGGACTCCGCCGGCTGGACCGGTGTCGCCAAGCGCCTGCAGGCCGACGGGTACCCGGTCGCCGCCCCCGCGACCCCCCTGCGCGGCCTGGACAGCGACGCCGCCTACCTGGGCGACTACCTCAGGACGATCAAGGGTCCGGTGGTCCTGGTCGGCCACTCCTACGGCGGCGCCGTCATCACCGGTGCGGCCACCGGCAACGCCGACGTCAAGGCCCTCGTCTACGTCGCCGCATTCGCTCCCGACAAGGGCGAGAGCATCGCCGACCTGGTGGGCAGGTTCCCCGGCAGCCACCTCAGCGACGACCCGAACGCCCCCGTGCCGACCGCCCTGAACGCCGTCCCCTTCACGCAGGCGGACGGCGGCACCGGCGTCGACCTCTACATCAAGCCCGACAAGTTCCGCGACGTCTTCCTGAGCGACCGCGTCAGCAGGAGCAAGGCCGCCGTACTCGCCGCCACGCAGCGCCCCATCACCGCGCAGGCGGTCGGCGAGCCCTCCGCGGAGGCTCCGGCCTGGAAGACCATCCCCTCCTGGTACCTCGTCGCCCGCGGCGACCGGACGATACCCGCGGCGGCCGAGCGGTTCATGGCGGCGCGCGCCCACGCCCGCACCTCCGAGGCCGACGGCCCGCACGCCGTCCACGTGACCGACCCCGGGGTCGTGACGCGCCTCATCGAGGAGGCCGCGGCGGCCACGCGCTGACCCACCCGCTGTCCCGGTGTCCTTCCTATGGGGGAGGCCGGGCCGCGGAGGCCTGGACGCCTCGCGTGGCGCCCGAATCAGGCGGCGGCCACGAGCGCGGCGACGCAGTGCTCCAGGACGGCACGCGCGGCCCGGGCATCGCCCAGGTGGTCGGCCACCATCGCGCGTCCCGCATGGCCGCCATGGCGTCGGCCGACTGCGAGGGATCGGATCTCCCGAGCCGCCGGAAAGCCTCCCGCAGCACCTCGCGGAACCAGGCGCGGTGCCGCAGCACCGCCAGGTCGACCGGACTCTCGCGGTCCTCCCAGGGCCAGGTGCCATGTGTCCGGCGGCGTCGCGGAGTTCGGCTCCAGGCCTGGCACCGGCTCCAGCCGTCCCTCGCGCAGTTCGGACAGAAGGCGCTGGGCAGCGAGGGAAGGGTAGTTCCAGGTAGCCGCGATCGTCACCACCGAAGAAGGCGGGCCGCAGCGCCTCGCGCGGCTCCGCGTCGCGGGCAAGGCGCTCGGGCAGGTCGGGGGGGTTGGCGATGAGGTCGCGCCCGAAGCCCACGGCGTCGACGGTGCCGTTCTCGACGGCGCGCAGGGCCTCCTCGCGTCCGTAGCGGCCGGTCGCGATCAGGCGGCCCGGGTAGCGCCTGCGGGCCCAGGCGCTGGGGATGTCGTCGGCCGGCCGCCGCTCGGCGGTGTGGGCGTCGGCGATCTCCAGCAGCAGGCGTGCGCGGTTCTCGACGTCGCCTCGTGGGGGAGGGCGGAGCGGAGGTGTGACCGCCGCGCCCGACCCGAGCCGGAAGGTACTCCGGGGGTTGTCGCACGCGAGGCGGCGGGGCGGTGAACGGACGGAGGCGGGGGAGGGGCGGGAGGGGGCCGATGTCCCGCGGACGTCACGGAAGAGCAACCACCCCATCCGCGGGCCCGGAAGACGCTGGTGAGGGGCCACATCATGGAACCGGCGGAGTACGACAAGGGGGGTACGGCGCAATGGAGTTCACGGTCGGGCGCACGCTGCGAAGACGAGGGAAGCGGTGGACGTTCTGGGGGCTCGTCGTCCTGGCGGGCGCACTCGTCTGGCTGCTCGGGCCACGCGGCGGCGAAGTCATCGGCCCGGTGTCCGTGGGGGCCCTGGCCGTGGTGGCGGTCTGGCACGGGTGGAGGGACCTGCGTGATGCACGGCGGCCGTTCCGGCTGCGGATCGACGAGTTCGGGATCACCTTGCACGACGCTGAGCTGTCCTGGGAGCAGATCGACGCGGCAGCCCTGTGGCACTATGCCGCACCGGACAGTGAGAGCGCGGCGCCCGAGCCGCGGCTGGTGCTCTGGACGGCGCCGGGCGTGACACTGCCGCGCCGGCGCGACCGCACCGCGGACGCGCGGACCCGCTACACCCTGGTGAAGTGCGCGGACCTGGACCAGAGCGTCCGGGAGCTCACCGCCGCGCTCGCCGAGCACGGCGGCGCCCACTTCGAGACGGCGCCGCGCGCCGTGCGAGCGCCGATCCCGGTGGCCGTCGCGGGCCCCGGGCCCGGCGTGCCCGGCGGGGAGCGGGTCTTCACCGCCGACGACGGCGCCGGCCGCCGGACGGCCACCTGGGCGTTGTCGGCGCTGGCGTGCAGCGCGGTGTTCGGCTCGCTCGTGCTGTACCTGGTCCTCCACCCCGAGCGGGCCGACTACGACGCGGGGACCGGGATCCCCGTCACGGTGGCGTTGCTCGCGGCGATCGTCTGCTGGATTCAGACCGCTTCCTCTTATGTCCGACTGCGCAAGCCGCTTCGGCTGCGGATCGGGCCCAACGGCATCGGCATGCGCGAGGTGGCCGGTGAGGAGAGCTACTTCCGGTGGGCGCAGATAGCCACCGTCACGGTCGGCCCGCATCCGAGCGGCCTCGACCCCCGTCCCTGCCTGACGGTGTGGCCGCTGCCGGGCGCCTACGGGCAGGAGGAGCCCAGCCACCTGGTCGACGGCCACCGGGCCTACGTCCTGGACCGGGTGGACCGGCTGCCGGGCGGCGCGGAGGCGGTCGTGCCGGTGCTGCGGGCGTTCGCGGGGGAGCGGTACGCCGGGACGGCCTGACCTCCCCCGGTCGCGGTGGGGAACCGGCCGCCCAACCGCCCGCTGCTTCCGACCTTGCTTCACCTATCGAGATTCGATAGATTCCCATCGTAACTCGATGTAGGGATGGGGTCATGGGAAAGCTGACAGTGTGGGCGTTGCGCGCCGTCCTCGTGGTGGTGCTCGCCGGCACCGTGTTCGTTCAGGTGGGGATGGTGTGGGCGCTGGCGAACGACCCGGAGGACGGGTCGCTCCCGCTGACCCCGCTGCGCCTGGTCACGATCCTGGGCATGGTGTCGGCCCAGGTCGCCCTGGTCTGCGTATGGCGGCTGGTGACGATGGTGCGACGCGGCACCGTGTTCTCCCACGCCGCCTTCCGGTACGTGGACGTCGTGATCGGCGCGATCGTCACGGCCGCCCTCGTGTGGTTCGCGGTCACGGCCATCAACGCGCCCGGCCAGAGTGAAGACCCGGGCGTCACCGTCATCATGGCCGGCATCGGCGTGGCCATCCTGGGGGTCGCGCTCCTCGTGCTCGTGCTGCGGATGCTGCTCGCCCAGGCCGTCGCGCGCGACGTCGAGGCGTCGCAGCTGCGGGCCGAGCTGGACGAGGTGATCTGATGCCGATCGCCGTCGACATCGACGTGATGCTGGCCAGGCGGAAGATGTCCGTGGGCGAACTCGCGGACCGCGTCGGGATCACCCCCGCCAACCTGGCGGTGCTCAAGAACGGCCGCGCCAAGGCGGTGCGCTTCGCGACGCTCGCGGCGCTCTGCGAGGTCCTGGAGTGCCAGCCGGGCGACCTGCTGCGCTGGGAGAGCGAGGGCGGCACCGTGGAGGGATGACGTGCCCGAGGGCGGGCGTGAGGGTGCCTGGCGACCGCGATCGGCACCCCGCTGACGGGTCGCACCGGTGGCCCGGCCGCGGGCCACCGCCGGAACGACACGCGGGACGCGCCCGTAATCACTGGCGCTGGGGGTGGGTTATCGGGTAAGTAAAGCCGGGGCCCAGCAAAGGGGTCCGACGGCGCACCAGGCGGTGCGCCGGCATCAGCAGCATGTGAGGGACGAACACAGTGGCATCTGGCGTCGTGAAGTGGTTCAACTCGGAGAAGGGCTTCGGCTTCATCGCACAGGACGGGGGCGGGCCGGACGTCTTCGCCCACTACTCCAACATCTCGGGCAACGGCTACCGCGAGCTGCAGGAGGGTGAGCACGTCACGTTCGACGTGACCCAGGGGCAGAAGGGCCCGCAGGCGGAGAACATCGTCCGCGGCTGACCGACGCAAACGCAGGCGTGATCCCGCCGTCGCACCCAGCGGCGGCGGCTGCTTGCAGGCCCGAGGGCGGTACCGATCGCGATCGGTACCGCCCTCGGGGCCCTCGGGCCAGTGAGCCGCGGAACGGCGCACCGGGCGCGCAGCGGCCTTCCGTGGTCCCGGTCCTGCCCGGGACCGCCCATCGCCGGGAAGGACGCCCTTTCGCGGACGCCGGTGGTCAGCGCTGATCGCCGCTCGGCAGGTGGCGTGTTCGTGGTGGGGGAGTACCGGGCGGCGCGTCCGTGGGCCGTGGGGCGATCGCCCGGTCCGTGAGGTGCCGGGTCACCACCTGGGCCAGGATCCGGAACGCGGCCTGCACCTCCAGGTGGTCGAGGGCGCTCACGGCATCGCCCACCAGGTCGCCGGCGCCGGCCATGGTGGTCCAGCCCGTCGCGTCGCTGCCGAGGTCCACCGTGACCGTCTCGCCCGTCGGCACGGTCACCGTGAGCGTCACGGCGTCGGCGACGGCGTTCCGGCCGGAGTGCAGGAGGCCGCGACGCCGGAACTCGGCGGCCGCCGCGAGCTCCGTCCGGTCGGCGAGTGCGGCCAGTGCCTGATGGGCCTGGTGCGAGACGGTCTGCCCCCGCTCCGCGAGGTGGGGCAGGGTGTCCTTCGGATCCCACCCGGGCCCCTGGTCCGCCGGTGGGTCCAGCACGTCGGCGACGGCGCCCAGGGCCCCCGACGCGGCGAGCGCGGCGCGTGTGACGGGGTCGGCCGGATCGTGCGCGTAAGCCGGCCGCGTGACGGCGTCGGCGATCCGCGCGACCGCACGTACGGATTCCGCGTCGAGGGGTGCGCCCCGGCCCGTGAGGGGCCCGGTGTGGCGCTCGCCCCGCCTGCTCACATCGATGCCGCGCGCAAGGAGATCGGCGTAGACGGTGTCACGTGAGACCCGTGCCGCCCTGGCCAGTTCCATGACGCTCCGAGTGCCGGTACGCCACGCGTCGGCGACCAGGTCGGCGCGATCGGAGGCGATGCGTTCCCTGCGCTCGGCCCATCCGATGAGGGCGGACAGCGCGGTGACGCGCTCGGGCCCGGAACGCTCGGGGTGCTCGGAAAACTCGGCGTGCTCGGCGTGCTCGGTCATCCGCCGACCCCTATGTCGACTGACTCGACATGTCGAGTCAGTCGACAGCGGCTTTGCGGTCTCCTCCCAGACGCGCAGATACCGCTGGAGATGGGTGCCCTGCCCCAGCTGTTACTGTAACGTCTCAACCACGCTGCTCAGGGGCCTCGTTGGTCATCTATCCTGCCGCACTCGACCTGCCACATGCGCTCGTGGAGTGGGTCACCATGCTCATCGTCACCCGTGAGGGTGACCGGCGCTGCAAGCTCCGTCCGTCCCAGCGCGCGATAGTGGCACTGGTGTACCTGCGCGAGCACACCACCCTGGCGAAGGTCGCTGCCGGTTTCGGGATCAGCGAGTCCACCGCCCACGCCTACACCAGCGCGGTCATCGACCTCCTCGCCGACCGTCCACCGGGCCTGCTGAAGGTCCTATGCGAGCAGGATCCGGACTTCGTCCTCCTGGACGGCACGCTCGCCGAGTGCGACCGGGTCGGCGACGGACGGGCCGACTACTCCCACAAGCACCCCGGCACGGGGTGAACGTGCAGGTAGTCACCGATCCGGACGGCCGGCTGCTGTGGCTCTCGCCCGCGCTGCCGGGCCGCTCCCACGACCTGACCGCCGCCCGCACCCACCGGATCATCCGCATCTGCGAGCGCCAGGGCGTCCCCATCTTGGCCGATCTCGCCTACCAGGGCGGTGGCCCCTGGCTGACCACGGGCATCAAACGCAGGCCCCTGCGGGAACTCACCCCTACCGAGAAGACCGTCAACCGGGCTCTGGCCGCGGCACGGGCACCAGTCGAACGAGCCGTGGCCTGCCTGAAGTCCTGGCGGATCTTCCGCAGGTCCCGCTGCAGCCCCAACCGCATGACGTCAATCGCCAAAGCCATTCTCACCCTGGAGCGGCAACGCTGAAGAGCCTCACTGAGGGCGACTCGCGGGGCCTGCTTGGCGCCGAGGCGCCAAGCAGGCCCGTCCTCAGATGGCGAGGGCCCCGCCGTCAACGGGCAGGAGGACACCGTGGATGTGCGAGGCCTCTTCACTGGCGAGGAAGATCACAGCCGCGGCGGTATCCTGCACGCTGCCCGTACGCCTGTCCGGGTTGCTCTCGGCGAGCCGCTCCAGGAGGGCTCGGAGTTCTTCGTTCCCCTCCGTGATGGTGGGTCCGGGGGCGACGGTGTTGACCCGCACACCGTCGGCGGCCAGCTCCGCTGCCCACGACCTCGTCAGCGAGTGCAGAGCTGCCTTGCTGGCGCCGTACAGCGAGGTGAACTTGATTCCCTCTACGCCGCCGATCGAGCCCATGTTGATCACCGAGCCGCCGCCGTGCTCCACCATGCCGGGCACCAGGGCCGCCGTCAGAAGGAACGGGGCCTTGATGTTGACCTCCAGCACCTGGTCGATCTGTTCCTCGGTCGACTCTGTCATGGGGTGAGGCGGCACGAGAAAGGCCGCATTGTTGACCAGGACGTCGATCGGCCGGCCCGCCAGGGCCGTCGCCTCCTGTGCAAGGCGGCGAACCTCGGCGCCACCCGCAGAGAGGTCTGCCTCCACGAAGTGGGCGACGCCGCCCTCCGCGAGGATTCCGTCGACGACCTGAGCACCGCGCTCCGCGCCAAGTCCGGTCACGACGACGATGGCGCCCTCGCGGGCCATCGCCTCCGCAACACCGCGCCCGATTCCGCTCGTCGAGCCTGTTACCAGGGCAGCGCGCCCCTCGAGACGATTCATGTCAGTACCTCTGGTTCTTGCCTTGATGTCGATGGACGCGAGAGGGCTGGATCTCTCGCTGAACCCATCAAATTTGCTTGACGCAACAAATATATCGGGTGATTGCTCAAGCAAGTAGGGGGTCCGAACCGCCCCGAGGGCTCGTGGTGATCTCAAGATGACGGGTGTGACCTGGGGTTTCGTGCCTCCCAGGTAGTGGTTGGTCCCGTACGCGACGGGCGGGACGTGGCCGACCTCACCGTGGAGTCAGCGGTGGTTGCACCGGTCGATCCACTCGGGAGGAGGTGGCGCTCAACCTGGAAAAGCGTCTGGCAGGGCCAGCGGGGCCCCGGCGGCATGCTGTGGGCCCGCACGATGATGAAGTCGACCGACACCATCGAGTCGACGGCATGGGCCGCATCCGCCTTCGCCTGGTCGGGCTGCCTGTGCAGCAGCGCGTTGTGCAGCACATGTGGGTCGACGAGGTGCGCCCCGACCAGCGGACGAATCCAGTGCGGCGCGGGCGGACACTGTTTCGTGGGCGCTGGGACGATCACAGGTCCGCATCCGCCGGCCTGCCGCTGATCGAGAATCCTCAGCAGGGTGTTCCCCGTCTCGCCTCCGACCGTCATGACGACGTCCCACCACCGCCCGACTGGCAGCACCTGCGGCCCGTGCCCCTCAGCCGCGATCCAGGCACGGACCAGCTGGGCGAGCCGCCGGTCGAGCTCCGCTTCCCTCGAGGGAGAACCCGGCGCGTTCATGACGCGGTCGCCCGGCAGGCGCAGCCGCAGGCGGTCTTCACGACGGCGGGTTCGTAGGAGGGGGCTCCAGGCGCGCGAACTACTTCGACGCCGCGGCAGTGGTTGTGTCCGTCGGGGTGGATGTCGGGGCGTTCGTGGGCGAGCTGGCAGTGTTCGCACCGCGGGACCTGTGGCCCGAACAGGGCGCGGTACCTCGTCTGCAGCGCCGCTTTGAGCCGGTCGGGGTCGGCGAGCCGTAGCGGTCCGGCGGGGCACGGCAGCCAGTGATCGGTCGGCGCTTTCACATGGCCTACACGATCCAGGGCGTGCGGAAACTGCTGGCGCGTAACGGCTGGTCCTGGCAGGTCCCGGCCCGACGGGCCATGGAGCGGGACGACGGGGTGGTGGCCGGGTGGGTCAAGGAGGTGTGGCCCTGCGCGGAATGCTCGCGGCGGCCCGTGGAGCCTGGCTCGTCTTCGAGGACGAAGCCGGATTCTCCATGACGCCGCCGCACGCGAAGACCTGGTCACAGCGCGGCCGGACCCCGGTGGTGCGGGTCCGCGGCCGCTCCCGCAGACGGATCTCCATCGCCGCGCTGACCTGCTACAAACTGGGTCACCGCTCCAGGCTCATCTACCGGCCCCGCCATGACGACGGCCGTCGCGATGGGCGCAAGAGCTTCTCCTGGCGCGACTACCGCCGACGCGGTGATCGAGGCGGTAGGGGTCCCCGAGAGCTTCGAGCTGTGCACGCGCATCGTCCGACCGGGCGGCCGCCTCGCCAACGTCGGCGTCCACGGCGCGCCGGCCACCCTCCACCTGGAGGACCTGTGGAGCAGGAACGTGACGATCACAACGGGGCTGGTGGACACCAACTCCACCCCTACCCTGCTGCGCATGATAGCGGCCGGACGCCTTCCGGCCGCGTCCCTGGTCACCCATTCCTTCGAACTCCACGACAAGTTCAACCTCAGTCATGCAGGGCGGCCGCGAGTGCCTCGGCCAGGGTCACGGGCGGGCGGCCGATGAGGCGGCGCAAGTCGCCAGAGTCGGTGTACATCTCGCCGCGGTTCATGCCGCGGTCAGCGTCAGCGAGGACCTCCGCCAGCTCGGCGGGTAGGCCCGCGGCGGCCAGTACCTGGGCGAAGTCGGCCACCGGGAGGTCAGCGTAGGTAACCTGCTTTCCGGCCGCAGCGGAGATCGCGGCGGCGAGCTCAGTCAGGGTGAAGGATTCGTCGCCGCCGAGCTCGTACACGGCGCCGGTGTGGCCTTCAGCGGTGAGGACGACCGCTGCGGCCTCGGCGTAGTCGGCGCGGGACGCGGCGCTGATCCGCCCCTCGCCTGCGGCGCCGACGACCGCGCCGTTCTGCAGGATCTGCGGCAGTTGGCTGGTGTAATTCTCCAGGTACCAGCCGTTGCGCAGCAGCACGCTGGGGATTCCGCGGTCCCGCAGATACGCCTCGGTCTCGCCGTGCGTGGCACCGATGACGGTGGTGGCCGTATCCGCGTGCGTCGTGCTCGTGTACGCCACTAGCGACACGCCTGCGGACGCCGCGGCGTCGATCACGCGGCGGTGGTTGGCGACCCGCTCGCCCACGGGGACCGAGGCCGAGATCAGCAGCAGCCTTTCCGCCCCCGCGAATGCCTCGGCCAGGCCGTCGGTGTCCGCGAAGTCGGCGCGGCGTACCGTGATGCCTCGGTCGGCCAAATCCTTAATCCCGGCGATGTCCCGGCCGGTCGCGATGATGTCCGCGGCCGGGATCCCGCGCCGCAGCAGTGCCTCGACGGTGAGCCTGCCCAGCTGGCCGGTGGCTCCGGTGACGACGATCGGCATGATGGTCATTCCTTCCTTCCGCGCGTGGCTTGCACGCCTGCCGCGGTCCGTCTGCCGCGGGATGGAACACAGAATGACCTGGACACTCTCTCTTGGGGAGTAGCCACTTCTTGGTAGGGTACTTACCGCAGCGAAAGCAATGAGGTGAGCCGTATGGCTGCTGTCGAGAAAGTGACGGGCCCATGCCATCATTCGATCCGTACGAGCGCGGCTGCCCGTCGCGGGACCTGCTCGACCAGATCGGCAGCAAGTGGGCGGTCCTCGTGCTCGGCGAACTCGGCCGGAACGGGACCTCCCGGTTCGGCCAGCTCCGGCAGGCGCTGGCGGGCGTGAGCGAGAAGATGCTCACCCAGACGCTGCGCACCCTCGAACGCGACGGGCTGGTCAGCCGGACCGTCTACCCAGAGGTGCCGCCGCACGTGGAGTATGAGCTGACCGCGCTGGGCCAGACGCTACGGGAACCGCTGAAGGCGCTCACGGAGTGGTCCGTGCTGCACATCGAAGAAGTCATCACCGCCCGCGAAGAGTACGACGACCGCACTGAGCGCACCAGGTAGTCAGCGGCGGCCAGCGGTCTGGTCATAGACGGCCGCCTCGCCGAGACCGGCCCGACAATCAGACCCACCTAAGCCAGGCGACATCACGAGTTCAACCTCAGTAGCGGCGACCGAGCCCGGTCTCGCCGGCGGCTCCTAGGTCGGACCCGACGGCCGGGGCGGACGGTCCGGACACCCCGTCACCGGGCGACTGTCCGCGGTGGCCCGGGATCCGGAACTCGGCCGCCGTCTGTGGGAGCGCTCGCAGCAGCTGACCGGCGTCCGCCGGGGCGACGCCTAGGAGTTGTGCGCGCCGGCAGGCCTCAGGCACGGCCTCCCGTCAGCCTTCCGGCCGCGCCTGGGCGTGCGAGATCTCCCGTTCGCCGGTGGAGGAGGTGACGGACACGGGGCGGTGCTTCCGGTGCCCGAGGCGGGCGAGGCGTTTGCCGGGGTCGGGGAAGGTCGGGATCATGTGCCGTCCCCAGGTCGTGTTGATCACACCGGCGAAGGACGCGTACAGGGCGAGGGCCGCGGTGACGAGTCCGGTGGCCCCGCCGATCCGCCTCGCGGGGTCGGAGTCCACGAACTCGGCGATGGTGAGGACGGTGAGCGTCGTCGTGGCGCTCCCGAAGAGGGCGAGCAGGACGCCGGTGGTCCGCAGGGTCGCGACGGTCAGGTAGAAGGAGATGATCGTCCAGGGGAGCGCGAACATACCCGTGGCCAGGTGCGCTTGGCCGGGCGGCAACGTCGGTTCGACGAAGTGGCCGTAGACGGCGTAGGCCATCCAGAACGCGCCGAAGGCGGAGAACGCCGTACCGCCGAAGGTTCCCCCCTGTTTGAGTTCGAAGACGCCGGCCACCAGCTGGATGACGCCGCCGAAGAGGAAGGCTGTCGGGAAGACCGCGGCGGCCAGTTCCGGCCGGACTCCGGCGTTGAACAGGCTGACCATCAGGGTCGTGGCCCCGAAGGCGGCCAGTCCCAGCGGAGCGGGGTCGGCGACGGCACGGGCGGGGGGTGCGGACATGGCGACTCCTGTGTAGGCGACTTCGGCAGGATGGCACCGGCGATCAGGGAACCGCGCTCGCTCCTTCGCGTGGCGCATCGCTCCAGTCCTGATGGCCCAAAGGCGCTCGGCGGCACCGTCGCGGTCACTGGCGGTCGACGTTCGGGCGTGCCTCGTCCGCGGGATGGCACCCCCGCGGGGCCGAGGGCACCATGGAGAGCGGGGCGGGTCCGAGCCGGTACCTCGCGGACGGGAGGCACGCGCATGCTCACGCACCAGCCCGGCCAGGAGGTGTTCAGGTCGATCCTTCCGCAGGACCTCGACTGGCAGCCGTTTCCGGCGTTCCCGCCGGCGGCGCGCCTGGCCGTCGTCGTGGGGAACCCGTCCGAGCCCGCTCCCTATGTCGTCAGGGTCAAGCTGCCCTCGGGCGAGAGGCTGATGCCGCACCGGCACACGGAGGACAGGGTCTACCTGGTCGTCTCGGGCGTCTTCTACATCGGCCTCGGCGACACCTTCGACGAGGAGAGGCTGCGGGCGTATCCGCCCGGGGCCGTCATCGTGCTGCCGGGCGGGACCTCGCACTTCCACTGGGCGAAGTCCGGCCAGTACGTCACGCAGGTCACGGCGATCGGTCCGATCTCCCTGGAGTACGTCGACCCAGCGGACGATCCGCGGGCGGCCTGAGCGCCCACGTCGCGCCGACCCCGCCGGCATCAGCCGTTCAGCCGGCGCCGCGCGATGGCACGCCGCACATCGCCCGCCCTTGCTCTGTCGAGGGAGGGCGTACCGGCCGCGCGTGCCATCGCCGCCAGACGTGCGAACTGCTCGCCCATGCCCTTCGTTCCGTCCAACGGGGTCCGGGCGTGCGGCCACAGGGTCCTGGCGAGAGCGACGTGACGGGCACCGCCGAGGACGACGACGGGGTCGAGTCCGGTGATCCGCAGATCGGCCGCCTGCGTGTGGAGGAGGGCGGCGGTCACCGCTTCGGCGTGTCCGTGCGGGGTGTCGTAGGGCTCGATCTCGTCGTCGAGGTCCAGCAGGCCGTAGTGGGCGGAAAGGATCATGAGCCGGTCGGGGTGCAGTGCCTCGGCCGCCCTTCGGCACGCCCGGTGGTAGCTGCCCGTGTACATGTCGGCCACCCTGGCCCGGTGGTCCAGTTTGCGAACGCCGCAAGGGACGACGACCAGTTCCGGTCGGAGGCCGCTGGTGTTCCGCGTCGAAGTCATGTGGTTCCTTCCGGGGCGTGTGGCGGTCCTGTCCGTGAAGGTGGAACGCGGCCGGGGACGGCCCCCGTGGCGGCATCGGAGGACATCGAGCCCTCAGATGTGGACGTGCCGTCGAGTGGACGGGAGGGCACCATGCGGCGGACGGTCCGTCAACCGGCCTGGTCAGGCGGCGAGTTCGGCCCCGGTGCCATCGCTCCGGAGTCAGGTTCGTGTTCCGCTTCCCTTAGGCGACCGGTCGTATAGTCGGCGTCATGGGACACACCAGTGATGCCGGAGAGAAGATTCTGCGCGCTGCCCACTCGCTGTTCGGCCAGCGCGGATACGCGGCGCTGGGTCTGGCGGAGATCTGCAGGGCCGCCGGGGTGCCCAGGGGCAGTTTCCACTATTTCTTCGCCTCCAAGGAGGCACTCGCGCTCAGTGTCCTCGACGCGCACTGGGCCGCGCAACGGCGCGTCTGGCTCCGCCTTCTCGGCACCGGCGCGGAGCCCCTGCCGCGCCTGCGGGCGCTGTTCGAGGCCACGGGCGTCCCGCAGCGTGACGGACGACCGGATCGCGGCACCGTCGCGGGCTGCATGTTCGCCAACCTCGCGGTGGAGACGGGTGAACAGACCGAAGCCGTCCGTCAACGGCTGCGCGAGATCTTCGAGGCACAGGTCGGCATGGTCGAGTCGGTCGTCAGCGAGGCCCGGCGGCGGGGTGAGGTGAGCGTCCCGGACCCGCGCGAGGCCGCCCGGTCCGTGATGGCCCAGCTCGAGGGACAGGTCCTGTTCGCCAAGTTGTACGACGACGCGGCGCGACTCGGCCCCCTGTGGGCCAACTGCCTTGCCCTGCTGGGTGCCCGCTGCCCGCAGGCGTCCGGCGCGGGAGACCTCGTACCCGCGGTGCCGGTGTGACGACTGGGAGGTTCAGCCTCTCAGGAGGGAGCCGGCCGGTCGTGGCATCGGAGCCGGCGGCGGGCGCACGATGAGGGGTGGAGAGCCGGGGAGCGGCCCTGGGTCCGGTGTGGCTCGGGGGACTGGGGTGACGCGCCGCGGCGAGCGTTCGCCCGCCGCACGACCGAGAGGTGGCTGATGGTGCACAAGCGCCCTGGAGCGGGTCCGCTCACGGTGAGGGTGTTCGTCTTCCCGGGGGTGCGCCTGCTCGATGTGACGGGCCCCATCGAGGTCTTCGCGTCGGCGAACGAATGGGGCGGAGCGTATCGGGTGCAGGTCGTGTCCGAGGACGGTGCGGAGGTGGTCACCGCCGCCGGGACGCGTCTCGGCGTCGACCTGTCCCTCGATGACGTACGTGACTCCTGCGACGTCCTGGTGATCCCGGGCGGCCCGGAGTGGGAGACCGTGATCAAGGACGACGCGCTGCTCGACACCGTACGGGAACTGAGCGGGAAGGCCCACTGCACGGCATCGGTCTGCACGGGCGCCTTCCTGCTGGCCGCGGCCGGGCTCCTGGACGGCCGGCGGGCGGCGACCCACTGGCGGCAGACGCGCGAACTGGGCCTGCGCTACCCGTCCGTGGACGTCGACCCCGACGCCATTTTCGTGCGCGACGGGAAGATGATGACCTCGGCCGGAGTCACCGCCGGGATCGACCTGTCGCTGGCCCTCGTCGAGGAGCACCACGGGGCGGAGGTCGCCCGCGCGGTGGCCAAGGACATGGTCGTCTTCATGCAACGACCGGGCGGCCAGTCCCAGTTCAGCGCCCGGTCGAGGCTTCCGCAGCCGCGTCAGGAGATGCTCCGCGGGGTCCTGGACTCGGTCGCGGAGAACCCCGGGGACAACCACTCGCTGTCGGCGATGGCCCGCCGGGCGGGCGTCAGCGTGCGGCACGTCACGCGGCTCTTCTACGACGAGGTGGGCACGAGTCCCGGCCGGTACGTGGAGGAGGTCAGGCTGGAGGCCGCGCAGGCGATGCTGGAGACCGGTGACGACCCCATGGCCGTCGTGGCGCGGCGCGCGGGCTTCGGCTCACCCGAGTCGCTGCGCAGGGCGTTCGTACGCCACCTGGGTGTGACGCCGGCAGCGTTCCGGGCCGGCTTCCGGACGACCGGCCCGGGCACCTCGGGCGTGCGGGAGTCCGAGACCGTGCCGGCACGTCACTCCTCCTGAGGGGGGCGGGCCACCCAAGCGGACGAGCACGCCGGGGCCCTGGCATCGATGGCGTCGCCCTGCCGACCCGGCAAAGGTCCGGCCCGTATCGGACCGCGATGCCGGTCACCGCCGATGAGGAACTGGCGCGGCGCACGTCGCCGTGGCCGGCGGTGCGGCTGCGCCGCCGCTGCGCGGACGAGCAGATCGGCGCCGTGCACACCACGCCGAGCCGCCGGTGACCGCGGCCGATCCGGTGGTGGTGCCCGCGGCGCAGGAAGAGGTGGCGGCCGGTGCGGTCTACGGTGTCGTCTGCGACCGGCTCTGCGGCAGCCGGCGCCGGGACGAGATGGCCGGCGCTCCACGCGCGCTCCGCCACGTACCGGCCCGCGCCGTGCCGATCGGCCTCGCGACGCCCGCAGCGTGCGCTCTCACCAGTGACGGCCGCCGGGGCGGGGCTCGGGGGGCGGGATCCCGTGCTGGACAGGGCGGCCCCGATCCGCCGGGCACCCCGCCGAGCCGGCCACACTCTTCTCATCGGCCCCATCACCGATGGGGCGCTCCCGGCGGTCCAGGTCCTGGGACCCGAACCGGCCCCGACCACCGTCATCCTCCGCAACATCCTGCGGGCCCGACCGGCCTGGATCGCTCTCGGCGCCGTGCTGTGCGGGGCACACCACGCATGGACACCGCCGACCACACAGGCTCGGTTCCGCCCTCCGCTTCCGAGAGCGGTCCAAGGAGCGGGAGGGCGAAACCGACCGGACTCGAACCGGCGTCCTCGCGATTGTGGAGACCGCGCGCGACTGCCTCTGCGCTACGGCTCCGCCCCGGTGCGACATGCTAGGCCGTGTCGTCACATGCCCTCCCCCAACCTTCGGCTGGGGGTGCCCCCACGCTGCGTTGTCGAATCGTCCGAGCAGCCCACTACGAGGACGATCCTCCGCCTTGCGATGCACCGCACCGGGGGCCCCTCCCAGCGTCAGCTGGGGGAGCCGCCGAGCCCGCCCTTCGGGCGGTGGGGGCCCCTCCCAGCGGTAGCTGGGGGAGCTCATGTGACGACACGGCCTAGCCCTGGCCTAGCCCCGTACGGGGAGCCGGCCATCAGCGGAAGGCCGCCTCCACGAGTTCCCGCTGCTCTGCGGCGTGCCGCCGTGCGGAGCCCACCGCCGGGGCCGAGGCGGACGGCCGGCTGATCCGCCCGAGCGGGCGGTCCGCCAGGTGCTCCACCCGGTGCCTGACGAAGGACCACGCGCCCTGGTTCTCGGCCTCCTCCTGCACCCACCGCACCTCGGCGTCGGCGGGGAACCGGGCGAGCTCCGCGCCGAGTTCGGCGTCCGGGAACGGATACAGGCGCTCCAGCCGCACGATCGCCGTGTCCCGCAAGCCGGCGTCCCTCCGGTACGCGTCCAGGTCGTAGAACACCTTCCCCGAGCACAGCAGTACGCGCCGGACCCCGGCAGCGTCGACCGCCCCGTCCGGCAGGACCGGACGGAAGGAGCCGGTGGTGAAGTCCGCCAGCGCGGAGGTGGCCTCCTTCAGGCGCAGCATCGACTTGGGGGTGAACACGACCAGCGGCCTCCTGCGCTCCCCGAGCGCCTGCTGCCTGAGCAGATGGAAGTAGTTGCCGGGCAGCGTCGGGACGGCGACGGTCATGTTGCCCTGCGCGCACAGCTGGAGGAACCGCTCGATCCTGCCCGAGGAGTGGTCGGGGCCCTGCCCCTCCAGACCGTGCGGCAGCAGCAGAGTGACCCCGGAGCGCTCGCCCCACTTCTGTTCGGACGACGCGATGTACTCATCGACGACGCTCTGCGCGCCGTTGGCGAAGTCGCCGAACTGGGCCTCCCACAGCACCAGCGCGTCGGGCCGCTCCAGCGAGTATCCGTACTCGAAGGCCAAGGCCGCCATCTCGGACAGCATCGAGTCGTAGGGGGAGAAGTCCGCGGCGCCCGGGCCGAGGGCGTTCAGCGGGGTGTGCTCCGCGCCGGTGCGCCGGTCGGTGAGCACCGCGTGCCGCTGGCCGAACGTGCCGCGGCGGGAGTCCTGTCCGGACAGCCGCACCGGCACCCCCTCCATCAGCAGGGAGCCGATCGCCAGGGTTTCGGCCGTGGCCCAGTCGATGGTGCCGGCGTCCGGCATCGCGGTGCGCCTGCGGAGCTGCGGCAGGACGCGCGGGTGCACGGTGAAGTCCGGGGGCTGAGCCGTCTGGGAGGCGATGACGTGCCGCGCGGTCGCCTCCGTGACGGCGGTCGGCACAGGAGGGGGCGTGCCGTCCCGCGGGACGGCCGCGGGGCCGGCGGGCTTCCGCGGGCCGGGCACCGGCAGGGCGCGCGTCTCGGCGAAGGCCCGGTCCAGCCGCTCCCGGTAGTCCCGCAGGGCGCCTTCCACCTGCCGTTCGTCGATTTCCCCGCGGTCCACCAGCGACTGGGCGTACAGCTTGCGCACCGAGGGCCTGGCGTCGATGCGGTCGTACATGGCCGGCTGGGTGATGGACGGGTCGTCGACCTCGCTGTGCCCGTGGCGCCGGTAGCAGACCAGGTCGATGACGACGTCCTTGTGGAACGTCCGGCGGTAGTCGAAGGCCAGCCGCGCGATCCGGACGACCGCCTCGGGGTCGTCCGCGTTGACGTGGAAGATCGGTGCCTCGACCGTCCGCGCCACGGCGGTGGCGTAGGTGCCGGAACGGCCGCTGGCGGGCGCGGTCGTGAAACCGAGCTGGTTGTTGATGACGACGTGCACCGTGCCGCCGGTGCGGTAGCCGGGCAGCTGCGACATGTTCAGCGTCTCGGCGACCACTCCCTGCCCGGCGAAGGCGGCATCGCCGTGGACGACGACCGGCAGGACGGAGAACACCTCGCCGCCCTCGCCGTCGGCCAGGTCCTGCTTGGCCCGCACGACGCCCTCGGCCACCGGCCCGACGATCTCCAGGTGCGAGGGGTTCGCCACCACGGAGACGGGGATCGCGCCGCCGTCCAGGGCGCGGTACGTCCCCTCCGCGCCGAGGTGGTACTTCACGTCGCCGGAGCCCTGCGCCGACAGGATGTCCGCGGCGTCCTCGAACTCGTGGAAGACGTCGCGGTACGACTTGCCGACGATGTTGGCCAGCACGTTCAGCCGGCCGCGGTGCGCCATCCCGATGACCGCTTCCCCCACCCCGTGCCCGATGCAGCGCTGCAGCAGGGCGTCGAGCAGCACGATCGCCGACTCGCCGCCTTCCAGCGAGTACCGCTTCTGGCCGACGTACTTGGTCTGCAGGAACGTCTCGAAGGCCTCCGCCGCTCCCAGCCGGTAGAGGACCTGCAACTGGTCGGCCCGGTCCAGCCGCCGCGAGGGCGCCTCGATCCGCTCCTGCACCCAGCGGCGCTCCTCGAAGGCCTGGATGTGCATGTACTCGGCGCCCACCGTCCCGCGGTAGGCGGTACGCAGGACGTCCAGCACGTCGCGCAGGGTCATCATGGACCGCCCGGCGAAGCCGTCGACGGCGAACTCCGCCTCCAGGTCCTCCTCGCCCAGCCCGAAGGCCGTGATGTCGAGCTCCGGATGACCGGACCCCGGCGCGGCGGAGAGCGGGTCGATGTCGGCCGCCAAGTGCCCGCGGACGCGGTGGGCATGGATGAGCGCGGCCACGCGGACGGCCTTGACCGCGGCCTCCCGCGGGTTCGTGTCCGAGGCCGGTGCGCCCGGGTGCTCCTGCCGGCCCGCCGCGGAAGCCGGGGAGACGAAGAAGTCCCTCCACTCCTCGTCGACCGATCCGGGATCGTGCAGGTAGCGTTCGTACTGCTCGTCCACGAGCCATTCGTTGAGTCCGAACTCAGGCCCGTGCAGTGCGGGCCCTTCGGCGCTGGATGTCGACGCCACTGGGTGGATCGCCTTCTTTCCTCGTTCGGGGCAGCCGATGGAGGGCGCGGTCGCAAGGGCCTCGTCGTCCGGCGCATCGCTCCCGGCGGGGGAGCGTCCCCTCCACGAGTCGGAGGGGGCAGCGCACCGCTGACCGTGTGGCACCTTCGACGCTAGGCCGGTGCGGGCCCGAAGCGGAGGGCGGGACATGCCGGGCAGGCGTCATATCAGGACCTTTCACCGCGCCCTCGGCCTGCCCCGCCCCAAATTTCGCCCCGGCGCGAGAGGCCGGGGTCCTGATGTGAGGGCGGCGTGGCACACGCTGTGATGCCGTGGGAGCCGGGCGCCACCGTAACGTCGTAGGGCCAACGAGCCGACGGCTTCGGCCGCGGTCCGTGAGCTGACGGGCGGGCGTGCCGGTCTGCCGATGCCGCGGTGCACACCGATCCGAGGAAGAAGCGTTCTCCGCCGTGACACCCCACCCCAGCGACACCCGGACCCTCCTGCCCCGAAGGGAGCCGGGACCTCGGCACGCCATGCACGTACGTCAGCGGCAGCCCGCGACGACCGGGACGCGGCGTCCGCACCTGACGCCCGGCTGGTTCGCCGCCGTCATGGGTACCGGGATCGTCGCCAACGCCGCCGCGACGCTGCCGCGCAGCTCGCCGTGGCTGCGCGACGCGGCCACCGTGGTCTGGGCGGGTGCGGCGCTGCTCCTGGTGCTCCTCGCCGGCGCGTACGGCCGGCAGCGGTCGCTGCGCTCGCACGCGACCGACCCGACGCAGGCGCAGTTCCTCGGCGCCCTGCCGATGGCGCTGCTCACCGTGGGCGCCGGGGCACTGCTGCTCGGCGGGCGGGTGC
Organism: Streptomyces sp. PA03-3a; assembly: GCF_033792735.1. Taxonomy (NCBI): domain Bacteria; kingdom Bacillati; phylum Actinomycetota; class Actinomycetes; order Kitasatosporales; family Streptomycetaceae; genus Streptomyces; species Streptomyces sp. PA03-3a. The sequence goes on along the minus strand of NZ_JARAVM010000006.1, from coordinate 37,037 downwards.
TCGGAGACCGCACGGCCCTGACCGTCGACTGGGTGCTGTGGTCACTGGGCACCGCACTCGGCCTCGCCACGGCCTGCGCGGTGCCGTACCTGATGGTCACCCGCCACCGATTCGCCCCTGACGCCGCCTTCGGCGGCTGGCTGCTGCCGGTGGTGCCGCCGCTGGTCTCCGCCGCGACGGGCGCACTGCTCGTCCCGCACGCCCCCGCCGGGCAGCCGCGGCTGGCCCTGCTGCTCGCCTGCTACGCGATGCTCGGGCTCGGCCTGGTGGCGGTCCTGCTGGTGCTGGCGATGGTCTACAGCCGCCTGGTCCACCACGACGCACCCACGGGGGCCGTGGTGCCCACGGTGTGGATCGGCCTGGGCGCGATCGACCAGGCGGTGACGGCGATGGGCACCCTGGCGGCGGCGGCGCCGAGCGCGCTGCCCGCACCGTCCGCGCGGGGCGCGGCGGCCTTCGCGCTGCTGGGCGGAATCGGGCTGTGGGGCTTCGCGACGCTGTGGCTGGTGCTCGCCGCGGCGCTCACCGTCCGGCAGTTGCGGTCGGGCCTGCCGTTCGCGCCCAGCTGGTGGTCCTTCATCTTCCCGCTGGGCGCGTGCGTCACCGGGACCGGCGTCCTCGCCACCCGCACCGGGTCCCAGCTCTTCGTCTGGACGGCCGTCGCGCTCTACGTCCTGCTGGTCGCGGCCTGGGCGGTGGTGACCTGGCGCTCGCTGCGCCACAGCGCGGTACACCTCGGCAGGCGGTAAGCCCGGACGCGGGAAGGGCCCGGGGAGCCGCCGGTCCCGGGGCGGGCGCGCGGCCTCCAGGCGGAGGATCCTTGGGGTCCCGGCCGCGAGGCGTTCGCAGTCCCCGGGTCGGTCTGCCGGGCGCAGGGATCCGGCGTGCCGCAGCGGGCAGGGGGCCGCCGGTCAGGCGGATGCCCTGTCGGAAGAGGCTGCCGAAGCCGGTGGGTGCCCCCTCGTCTGGAGAGGCGCGGCCCCCGGCCGCCTGCACGGTTCCCTCTTCTGCTGAGTGGTCGCTCGGCCCTCGCCGTCCGACACTGGACTGAGGGATCTGCCTGCCCTCGCGAGGCGCACATCGGACAAGGCGGATGACACCGTGGCTTCCTTCTCACCCGGATTCCGCGGCAGGGCTCACCCCCTGTCGGACCGGCTGCCGCCAGGCCAGTACCCGACCGAGTCGTTCCCCGTGCTCTCGACCGGCCCCACTCCCCGGATTCCGCCCGAGGAATGGACCTTCACCCTTACCACGGAAGAGGGCGAAAAGCGGTTCTGGACGTGGGACGAGATGATGGCAATGCCGCAGGACGACATCACGACCGACATCCACTGCGTGACCCGCTGGTCGAAGTTCGACACACGGTGGCGCGGGGTGCCGATCGAGGCGTTCCTCGAGAACGTGGACACGACCGGCCACTACGCGAGAGCGCACTCCTATGGCGGCTACAGCGCCAACTTTCCCCTGGAGGACCTTCTCAACGCGTGGATCGTCCACACCTATGAGGGCTACGCGCTGTCACCTGAACACGGCGGTCCTGCCCGCCTGCTGATGCCGCACCTGTACCTCTGGAAGTCGGCCAAGTGGGTACGCGGCCTGGACCTGACCCAACATGACGAGCCGGGCTTCTGGGAAACCGGGGGCTACCACAACTACGGTGACCCGTGGCGCGAGCAGCGCCGGTGGAACGACCCACCGTAGCCCCCTGCGACTGTTCGGCCAGGACTGGACGCGGTCGCTCAGGTCGAGTTCGGCGAGGGGCGCCCGGAGTCGCCGGTGCTCCGGGAGGGGCAGGGCCGGTGGCACCAGGCCGAGGCGGACGCGGCTCAGGTGCCGGCGCTCCGCACGAGGGGTTCTACGGGACCATACTGCGCGGCTGCGACGCTGCAGGCGGCGCGCACGAAGGCGGCGACGGCCGGTGAGCGTGCGTCCTGCGGCCAGGCGACGGCCAGGGTGGCGTCCGGGAGGTCGCTGACCGGCCGATAGGAGATGCCGGGTCGCGGGTGCCGCCGGGCTACCGAGGCGGGTGCGAAGAACACGATGTTGCCGGTCTCGACGAGACTGAAGATCTCCGACAGGTTCGTCGCCGGCCGTGTCGCCCCGGGCTGAGGGGTGTGCTCGGTGGGCCGGCCATGCGCGGCCGGGGAGCCGTCGGGGAGCTTGCGGCCGGCCAGGTCGTCCAGGCACAGCCTGGTCCGGGCGGCCAACGGGTCGGCGGCGGCCAGGGCGACCAGGACCGGCTCTGTCAGCAGCGGCTCGCTGTCCAGGTCGCGGCTGTCGAAGGGGCAGAGCACGAGTCCCACGTCAGCGAGGCCGTCGCGCAGTGCCTGCGGCTGCTCGCCGAACCCTCCGAGGACCAGCTCGGGCGGCAAGGACGCGTCGTCGGCGCTGTAGGTGTCCAGGACTTGCGGCAGCAGTCCGCCGTCGACGTCGGCCTTGAGAGCGATCCGCAGCCGCGGCGACGTACTGCCCGCCTGCCGGGCCCGGTGGGCGGCGGCGGTGACCGCTTCCAGGGCGGTGCGGGCATCGCGCAGCAAAACCTCCCCGGCCGCGGTGAGCTCTACCTGCCGGGTGGTCCGTCGGAACAGCGCCACACCGAGCTGCCGCTCGGTGTCCCTGATGGCTCGGGACAGCGGGGGCTGCGCCATGCCCAACCTCGCGGCGGCGCGGCCGAAGTGCAGCTCCTCCGCGACCGCGACGAAGTACCGCAGCTGCCGCACCTCAAGATCATTCATACCCCCAGGGTATCAATGGCGCCCGGATCGGTCCTTCACCCGCACCTTCGCGCCAGGTTGACTCGGAGGCGATCGGAAAGCCCCCCGCGCTTCCGCCGTCGACCGTCTTCCGTGGAGGAATTCATGATCGTCATCACCACGCCGACCGGTGATATCGGCCGACAGGTCGTGGGCCGCGTCCTGGATCGCGGCGAGGCGGTCCGTGTGATCGTCCGTGACCCGTCCCGGCTGTCGGCGCAGGTGCGTGCACAGGCCGAGGTGGTGCAGGGCTCCCACGGCGACGCCGACACGATCACGAAGGCGCTCGATGGCGCCGACCGGCTGTTCTGGCTCGTGCCCCCGGCCGGATTTCGCGATGCCGACAACGCCAGGCGCTACTACCTGGAGTTCACCCGGTCCGCCTGCCGGGAAGCCGCGAGCCGGGGCGTGCGGGTGGTGGGCGTCACCTCCCTGGGCCGCGGATACCAGGGCGAGGCGGGGCTGCTGTCGGCCGCGCTGGCCATGGACGAGCTGTTCGAAGCCGGCGGCGTTGCCTACCGGGCGCTGGCGCTGCCGTTCTTCATGGAGAACCTGCTCCTCCAGGCTTCGGCGATCAAGGAACACGGGACGTTCTCCATGGCGAACGCCGCAGACCGGCCGCTGTCGACCGTCGCCACCCGGGACGTCGCCGCCGCGGCGGCGGCGCTCCTCCTGGACACCTCCTGGAGCGGGCAGGCCCGCGTTCCCCTGGCCGGACCCGACCGTCTGACCCCCGACGCCATGGCCGAGGTCATCTCCGACACGGTGGGCCGCACCGTCCGCTATCACCAGGTCCCGCTCGCGGACTTCCGGGCCGCGATGATGCGGCGCGGCGCGAGCCCGGCGCTGGCGCAGGACATGGCGGACATGGTCGAGGCGCAGAACAACGGGATCTACGACGCCGAACCCGGCAACCCGGGCTCTGTCACCGTCACCGGCTTCCGCCAGTGGTGCCAGGACAACCTCGAGCCGGCCGTCCGGTCCTGACGTCGCGCTGATCGGCCTTCGGCGCGAACGGCCCGGCCGCCTGGTCGGTCAGGTCCCGTACCAGGGCGCGGTTCCGCAGCGCGTGCTTCAGGTAGGCGACCGTCACCAGCACCCACACGGCTGCCGAAAGGATCAGCAGCGCGTCCCCCACCCCCCCCCGCGGCACCCGACCCGCGTCGGCGGCGGTCAGCCAGGCGTCCGCCAAGCCGACGAGACCGAAGGGCATGCCGAACAGGTTCAGGGGGATCGGTCGCTTCGTCATAGTGCGGGCAACTATCTCACTGTTTGTCGCCGTGGGTTCCCCCGGCGGGCGGCCGCACAACGCCGTCCGCTCGGTGAGTACGGCCCGGACGCCGCCCGGACCGCGGGTGCGGAGCCGCGTCCGGGCACTCCGCTCGGGCTACCTCCGGGTCGTGCCGGACGCCGGCCGCGGCGCCGGAGGGGCGGCGCGTGGCGCGTTCGGCGCGTCGGGTGCCGCCGCCGTCGTGGGAACGCGGTCGCGGCGCCGGAGGGGCAAGCGGTGGAGCCCTGCCCCGAGTGCCGCTCCGAGGACCGGCGCGACCATGTAGCTCACGAAGTCGGTGGTCCGGCCGGAGAGGACCGCGGGACCGAACTGCCGGGCCGGGTTGACCGAGCCCCCGCTGAGCGGACCGAGTGTGGCGATCACCAGCCCCACCGACAGGCCGATGACGGGGGCCAGCCCGCGGATGAAGCGGGGGTACGCCACGAAGAACGCGATGACGAGCGTCAGGGCGAACATGCCCCCGACCTCCGCGAGGAAGACCGGCAGCGGCCGCCACGTCGGCGCCGGCCGGATCGCGGCGTGCGAGACCGACGGGAGTGCGACGGCGGAGCCCCACACAAGGCGCGCGAGGCCCGTCCCCGCGGCCGAGCCGGTCAGCTGGGCGAGCACGTACGGCAGGACGCGCCGCCCCGGGAAGGCCCCCATCAGCCACAGGCCGACGGTGACGGCCGGGTTGGTGTGGCCGCCGCTGCGCCTCCCGGGCGGGCTGAGGATCAGCCCGGTGAGGATGGCGCCGCTGATCGCGCCGATGACGACCAGGGCGGCGCGCAGGTCCGCGATGTACAGCGGCGAGCCGGGGTCGCGCAGCCACCGTACGACCGTCACCGCCAGGAACAGCAGGGCGGTGGTCAGGACGAACTCGTCGGCGGCACGGGCCAGGGACACCCTGCGCGCGGGAGGGGGAGCGGTACCCACCGTGATCTCCTCGTTGGTGTGGTCGCCGGCGGGGGCGGAGCCGACCACCGGTCCGGACGCTTCCGGTCCCGGCGGTGGCACCGCCGCCCGCCCGGCGGGTCAGGCGCTCGGCGTGTAGTGGCCGGGCACCATGCGGGTGGAGATTCCGATGCGGTTGAAAGCGTTGATCGCGACGATCGCGGCGATGAGGTGCGCCAGCTCGGTCTCGTCGAACTGCTCGGCGGCCCTCGCGTACACCTCGTCCGGCACGGCTCCGTCCGTCACGAGGGTGATCGCCTCGGTGAGCTCGATCGCGGCCACCTCCCGCGCCGTGTAGAAGTGCTTCGCCTCCGTCCAGGCCCCGAGCTGGATGACGCGCTCCGCCGACTCCCCGGCGGCCAGCGCGTCCTTGCTGTGCATGTCCAGGCAGAAGGCGCAGCGGTTGATCTGCGACGCGCGGACCTTCACGAGGTGCAGAAGGCCCGCCTCGACCCCGCGGCCCGCCGACGAGTCCAGCCGGATCAGCGCCTTGAAGGCCTCGGGAGCGAGCTTCGCCCAGTCCATGCGCGCAGGGTGCTCCGGGAGGAGGGTGGTGTTCCCATGTGCTTCGTTCATCGTCATGACCACAACGCTACGTACGCGGTGGTACTGGAGTATGGTCCAATTTCATGAGTGATATTGGGACCAATTCCGTCGCTGACCGGCCACCGTCCACGTTCGGTGCCGACCTCCATCTGGAGCTGCGCGGCACCGGGCTGCGCACGGGGCTGACGGACGCCCTGCGCGAGGCCGTACGCACGGGACGCCTGGCGCCCGGCACCCGTCTGCCGCCCTCCCGGACGCTCGCCGTGGACCTCGGCGTCTCCCGCAACACCGTCGTGGAGGCCTACGCGGAGCTCGTCGCCGAGGGCTGGCTCACCGCCCAGCAGGGCTCCGGGACCCGGGTGGCCCCCAGGGCCGAGCCGCACCGCCCCCCGGCCGGCGCTCCCCGTACAGGCCCCGCCCAGGCCGCTGCCCCCCGCACCGGCCCCAGGTACGCCATGCAGCCCGGCGCACCGGACCTCGCGAGGTTCCCGCGCACCCAGTGGCTCGCCGCCGCCCGCCGCGCCCTGACCGCCGCGCCGAACGCCGCCCTGGGCTACGGCGACCCCCGCGGCCGTCCGGAACTGCGCACCGCCCTCGCGGACTACCTGGCGCGGGCCCGCGGGGTGTACGCCGAGCCGGAACGGATCGTCGTCTGCTCCGGTTTCCACCACGGACTGGCACTCATGGCGAAGGTGCTCAGGGCGCGTGACGTCCGCGCGGTGGCCGTCGAGGCGTACGGTCTCGACCTCTACCGCGATCTGCTGACCAACGCGGGCCTGTGGACCCCGCCCCTGTGCGTCGACGAGCACGGCGCACGCACCGGCGACCTGCCGCGCCTGCGGGAAGCGGGCGCGGTGCTGATGACCCCCGCGCACCAGTACCCCACAGGTGTCGCCCTCTGCCCGGAGCGGCGCACGGCGGCCGTCGCGTGGGCCCGGGACACGGGCGGCCTGCTCCTGGAGGACGACTACGACGGCGAGTTCCGCTACGACCGCCGGCCCGTCGGCGCCCTGCAGGGGCTCGATCCGCAGCGGGTGGTGTACTTCGGCTCGGCGAGCAAGTCGCTCGCGCCCGGGGTGCGGCTCGGCTGGATGGTCCTCCCGGACGCCATGGTCCCGGAGATTGTGGAGGCCAAGGGGTACGGCGACTACATGTCCAGCACCCTCGAGCAGCTGACGCTCGCTGAGTTCATCGTCTCGGGTGCGTACGACCGGCATGTGCGCTCGATGCGGCAGCGCTATCGCCGCCGCCGCGACCAGCTCGTCGCGGCCCTGGCGGAACGGGCCCCGGGCGTCCGCGCGGTCGGCATGGCGGCGGGGCTGCAGGTCGTCCTCGAACTCCCCCGGGGGACGGAGGAATCCGTCGTCCGGGCCGCGGCGCGGCAGGGACTCGCGATCAGCGGGCTCAGGGAGTTCGCCCACGAAGGGGAGGGCGCCGGCCGGCGACTGCCCGCACGCGACGCCCTGGTGGTCAACTACGCGGCGCCCTCGGACAGCGCGTGGGCCGGCGCGCTGGACACCCTGTGCGGCGTGCTGCCGTAGGCGTGCGGGCACTCCGTGCGGGCACTCCGTGCGGGCACTCAGGCGGAGACGCTCTCCGTGGTCTCCAGGCAGGCGAACGCGGCGGCGCCGGTGTCGGCGACGCACACCAGCTCGGCCAGGGGCAGCGGCAGGAAGCCCTCCGCGTCCATCCGCCGGAGCTGGAGGACCAACCCGTCATAGAAGCCCGCGGTGTTCAGGAGCACGACGGGCTTGTCGTACAGCCCGTGCTTCCTCCGCTCCAGGACCTCCGCCACCTCGTCCAGGGTCCCCACGCCGCCGGCCATCACGACGATCGCGTCGGCGGCGGCGAGCAGCAGGGCCTTCCGTGAGGCGAGGTCCTCGGCGAAGACCATCTCGTCGGCGTCCTGCCTCGCCCACTCCCGGAGGAATCCGACCGAGACCCCCGCGAGCCGGCCTCCTGACCCCCGCACGGCGTCGGCGACGACCTTCATCAGCCCGGTGTCCGAACCGCCCCACACCAGGGTGTGGCCCGCCTCGCCGAGGAGCTCCGCGAACTCGCGGGCCGGCCGCGTGTAGCGCTCGTCGAGGTCGGCGGCGGAGAGGAAGACGCAGATGTTCATGGGGGCGGGAGCTTTCGCGGTCATGGCACGAACGTAAGCGGGGCCGCGTCCTGACCCGCGGTCCAATCGCGGGGCGGAACGCCGTACCAATCCACGGCGCGAGCCCGTCCGGCCGTCAGGCCCGCGGGCCGTCCGCCGGGTGGGCCGTCGCGCCGTCAGGCCGTCTGCGCCGCGAACCCGGAGCGCCACGAGGGGTGTCGGGGTCGCCACCCGCGTGAACGGGCGAGTCCGTTGGACGCGCCGCGCGCCCACTCCAGGCGCCCCGCCACGGGTTCCGGGGCCGGAACGCGCAGGGTGCGGGCCAGCGCAGGCAGCCACTCGCGGGCCTGCGCGGGTTCGTCGTCGACGATGTTGACCGGACCTGAGGGCCAGCCGAGCGCGGCGACGGCGGCGCGGGCGGCGTCGAGGACGTGGAGGAACGACATCACGGAGAAGTCCGCCTCCACGCTCCCGAGGAAGCGCGCCGAGGCATCTCCGGCCAGAGCCGCCGCGACGGGCCCGCCTGGCGCGTACCAGGTGCCCGGGCCGTACAGGATGCCGTACCGAAGCAGCACCGCCGTCTCGACCTCGGCGGCCTTCTCCTCCAGGGCGCGGACGCCCTCCACCATCCCCAGGCGCGGCGGCGCCGCCCCGAGGTCGAGAGGCGCGCTCTCGTCCGCGGGCCCCTCTCCGGGTGCGTAGGCCCAGGCGATCGACTGGGCGACGATCCTGCGCACGCCCTCGGCCACCGCCGCGTCCACCAGGTTCCCCGTCCCCTCGCGCCGCAGCCGGTCGGTCGCCTCCCCGTCGGCATCCGACAGGTCGGTGAGCTGGTGCACCACCGCGTCGGGGGCGGCCTCCGCCATGACGCGGCGCAGCCCCTCCCGGTCGAGCACGTCCGCCCGCACGGCTGCCGCACCCTGCCGCCGGATGCGCTCGACTCCCGCGGCGGTGCGCGAGATTCCCGTGACGTGGTGCCCTTCGGCCAGTAGCAGCGGAACGAGCCGGCGGCCGACCGCGCCGGTGGCGCCGGCAACGAAGACATGCATGGTCAATGCTCCTGTGATCGAGCGGGGCCCTCCCTCGGAGCGGACGGGCCCCTTGTCGTACCGGCAACGCTACGGCGTCAGTGGTACCGGCAACGGATCCATTCGGGCCATGAAATCGCAGACCAATATGCGCTCGCGGTACGCCGCCGACCTCCCCGGGTGTGATCCCGGAGCCAGGCGAGGCCGACAGGGCGGATGCGAGGCCCGGCCGCCTGTGCCGGCTGTCACAGATCGCGGCGCAGCGTTGTCCATACCCGCGAACCGGACACAACGTACGAATCCTGACCTCCCCCCTGTGTCTGCTGAGGAGCGCATGCCGATGACCACCGCTGAAACGGTCTCTCCTGCTGAACGCGTGGACGCGGGCACGACGGCCGAGTGGGCCCTGATGGTGGTCGACCAGCGGGCGACGGTGGTCGCCTGGACCTCGGCCGCCGAACGCCACGTCGGGTACTCCGCCGGGGAGGTGGTCGGCCGGTCCGCGGCGCTCGTCCTGCCGTTTCCCGAGGACGCGCCGACCATGGAGGCGTTCATCGACCGCTGCCGGGCGCACGGCGGCTGGTCGGGCCCGATGGCCGTCCGGCACCGCGACGGCAGGGTGTGCGAGGTCAGCCTGCGGATCTCGATGCTGCGGGGGCAGGGGACGCCGGCCCGGTGGCTGGTGTCGATGGCTACGGTGAACGGGACCGTCACCGAGTCCCGGTTCGACCACTCACTGTTCGGCATCTCCGTCCGGGACCCGCACCTGCGGTGCACCTGGGTCAACGAGGCGATGGGGCGCCACGACGCCGTTCCCCGTGACCGACGGCTCGGCCGCCGGCTCACCGAGACCTGGCCGCACGCCCAGGCCGAGATGTTCGAACAGGAGATGCTGCGGGTTCTCGGGCACGGCGGCGCGAGCGTCAGGGAATACCGCACCTGGCTGAGGACCGGACCGCGCCGGGGACACGTGTTCGCCATGACGTTGCAGTGCCTGCAGGACGCCGACGGTCAGGCGCTGGGAGTGTGCGTCATCAGCGTGGACGCCACCGAGAGCCGGCAGGCACAGGAGCGCATGGCCGTCCTCGGCCGGGCCGGGTCGCGTTTCGGGAGCACCCTGGACGCGATGCACACCAGCCAGGAACTGGCGGACCTCGCAACGTCGTTGTTCGCCGACTGCACGGCCGTCGACCTGGAGCGGTCGGTCCTGCGCGGGGAGCCGGCGTTCCGCATCGGGCAGCAGGGCCGGCGCTCTCCGGTCCTCTTGCGCGGCGGTCTGGCGTCGATCCGCGAGGGCGCCCCGGAGTCCCCTTGGCGGCGTGGCGAGAAGATCGTCCTACCGCGGCCCTCACGCCTGACCGACCACGTCCTGAGCATGGGCAGGTCCTACGTGGAGCCCGTCCTCGACAGCGCTCCCGCGGCCTGGGCCGGCCAGGACGAGGCAAGGGCACCGAAGATCCGCCAGAACGGCGTCCACTCGCTGATGATCGTGCCGATCCGGATCCGCCGCACCTTGCTGGGCGTCGCCGTGTTCCTCCGTACCGGCAATCCCGTGCCGTTCCAGGACGCCGACCTGATCCTGGCGGAGGAACTCGCCGCCCGGGCCGCACCGGCGCTCGACAGGGCCCGCCACCATGTGCGTTCGGCCGCCCTGATGCTGCGTCGCAATGTGCTGCCGCAGCGGGCGAGTGCCGGCACAGAGCTCGAAGTGGCATCGCGCTACCTGCCGGCCGACAGGGACCACGGCGTCGGCGGCGACTGGTTCGACGTCATCCCGCAGGCCGCCGGCCGGGTAGCCCTCGTCGTCGGTGACGTGGTGGGCCACGGCCCCGACGCCGCGGCGACGATGGGCGTACTGCGCACCACCGCCCGCATGCTGGCCGACATGGACCTGCCCCCCGAGGACGTACTGGCACATCTCGACGACACGGTGCAGGGGCTCGCGGCCGGCAAGGACACGTCGAACCACGCCTTGATGGTCTTCGGCGCGACGTGTCTGTACGCCGTGTACGACCCGGCCACACGCCGGTGCACCGTGGCACTCGCCGGCCATCCGCCGCCGGTGCTCACCGACCCGCAGGGACGGGTCACCTTCCCGGACCTGCCGACAGGAACCCCGCTCGGCATGGGACTGGGCAGCCTGTTCCGGTCCGCCGAACTGGAACTGCCCCAGGGGAGCGTGCTCGGCCTCTACACCGACGGCCTGGTCGAGGCCCGCGACCACGACATCGAGGACGGGATGAACCGCCTGGGCGGTGCCATGGCCCAGCCGGGCCTGCCCCTGGAGGACCTGTGCGCCCGCGCACTGGAAACCGTCCGCGGCCGGGCCGCGTCCGACGACGTCACCCTGCTCCTGGTCCGGACGCGGCTGCCGGGGGCGGCCCATGAGAGAGCGGGCATGTGACGAGCCTCGGCGCACGACAAGGCCCAGGCCTTGTCGTCAATTGAGCTCCCCCGGCTGACGCTGGGAGGGGCCCCCTGGTGCGGTGCATCGCAAGGCGGAGGATCGTCCTCGTAGGGGGCTACTCGGACGATGCGACAACGCAGCGTGGGGGCACCTCCCAGCGTCAGCTGGGGGAGTGCCGTGCCAGGCGTCGCGGGGTGGGGGCACCCCCGGCCGAAGGTTGGAGGAGGGCATGTGGCGACACGGCCTAGGCCGAATCGGTCCGCTGCGCGGTTCTGAAGCGGCGCTGATAGGCGGCCGGGCTGATCGCCATATTCTTGACGAAAACCCTTCGCATGCTTTCGTAACTCGGGAATCCGGCGAGTGATGCCACCTGGGTCGCGGTATGCCCTTGGTCGAGCAGGGCTTTCGCCATGTCGAACCGAATCGTTTCCACGTACCGGGCCGGCGTGGTGGACATTTCCTCGCGGAAGAGGCGGGTGAGATGCCGGGAACTCACATTGAGGTGCCTGGCGAGCTCGCCGACCGAGTGGTTTCCCGTGGGATCGGCCGTCACCAGGTCGGCGATCCTGCGGACGGCGGGAGACCGCGGCGGTGGCCCCTGCAGCGGGGCGGAGAACTGCGACTGCCCGCCCGAGCGCTGCAGATAGACCACCAGGGAGCGGGCGACCTCGCGGGTCAGATCGGCGCCGTGGTCCTCCTCGACGAGGGCCAGCGCGAGGTCGATGCCCGCGGTCACGCCCGCCGAGGTGTACGTGGTGCCGTCCTGGACGTAGATCGCGTCGGGGACGACGCTGCTGGACCGGCACCTCGCGGCGAGTTCGTGGGTGACCTTCCAGTGCGTGGTCGCACGCTTGCCGTCCAGGAGGCCGGCGGCGCCGAGGACGAACGCCCCGGTGCAGATGGACGCGGTGCGCCCGGCCCGCCCGGCCAGCGTCAGCGCGGCCTCGACCAGGTCACGGGCGACGGCGTTGCGCGGGTAGAGGTCCGCGCCGGCCACCAGGAAGGTGTCGGGCTCCGGTTCCGAGGCGGCGCCGTCGACCGCGATCCTGACCCCGATGGACGAGGTGACGTCGGCCCCGGTCGGTGACACCAGCACGACCCGGTAGTCGGCGCCGAACCGGTTGGCCTCCGCGAACACCTCCGCGGGTCCGGCGACGTCCAGCAGCGTCACCCCGTCGAAGACGAGGATCACGACCCGGTGCGCGGTGGGGCTCACACCGCCGTTCTCCGCCTGTCCGGATTCGCGGGACTCATGGCGGGACCGAGGTGGCGAGGAACGCCCGGCGGACGGCATTGTGGAAGACGGAAACACCTTCCATTCATAACACGCCGATGTCAGAGAGTACGGAGCAATGACCGAGATCATCGCCGGGGTGGAGATTCCCGAAACAGCCGCGGCCGCCGAAGCCACCCGTCACGTTCAGGAGATGACCAGCCCTCTCATCTACCACCACTCGCGGCGCGTTTTCGTCTTCGGCGCCATTCACGCCCGCCGACTCGGTCTGAAGCCCGACCCGGAACTTCTCTACCTGTCCGCCATGTTCCACGACACCGGCCTGATGACGCCCTTCTCCGACGCCGAGCAGCGATTCGAGGTCGATGGGGCGGACCACGCGCGCAAATTCATGCTCGACCGCGGATTCACGCCCGCCGCCGCCGATGTCGTGTGGACCGCCATCGCACTCCACACGACGCCGGGAATTCCGCATCGGATGGGCCCGGAAATCGCCATCACGAATCTGGGCGTTCTGACCGACGTGCTCGGCCTGGCCCTGGACGAGCTGGACAGCGTCCAGGTGGACGAGGTCACCGCCGTCCACCCGAGGGGCGACTTCAAGAACCAGTTCCTGCAGGCATTCGTCGAGGGACTCGAGGACCGCCCGGAGACCGCGAACGGAACCGTGAACGCGGACGTGCTGGAGCACTTCGTACCCGGCTTCCAGCGCACGACCACGGTCGAGCGCATCATGGGCGCGCCCTGGCCGAGCTGACCGGAGCCTCGCGGGGCGGGTCGTCGCGGGGCTGTTCCTCGCGTGGGCCGGGTGTCGGCCTGACGTTCAACGGCGGCCCGCGCGCGGTCACCACGGCGGACGCGCGCTCGGAGGCCTTCTCCGCCGTCCACCTGATCATCACGCGGTGTTGATTCTTCCCGCCCTCCCGCCCGGGCTCGCGGCGCCCGCATGGGGCCCGGAGACCACAAGCTGCGTGTACAGCGGGCGTCTCGGCATCGCGGCAAGGGGATCCGCGGCTGCGCGCACCGCGGCGGGCGGGCCGCGATCGCCCGCCCGCGCCGCACGGCTTGCGGGACCCGTCCCGCCCGCCGAACCTTCGAAGATCGCCCCGGAAAGGATCCACCATGCAAGCCATCACCGTTCGAGACCGTGACGCCGGTGCCGGCGGGCTCACCCTCACGGACATGCCCTACCCGCACGCCGCCGAGAACGACGTGGTCGTGCGGGTGCATGCCGCCGGCTTCACGCCGGGGGAACTCGACTGGCCGGGAACCTGGTCGGACCGGGCCGGCCGCGACCGGACGCCGACTGTGCCCGGGCACGAACTGTCGGGCGTGGTGGCCGAACTGGGCTACGGGACCACGGGCCTGACCGTCGGCCAGCGGGTGTTCGGACTGGCCGACTGGACCCGCAACGGCTCGCTGGCCGAGTACACCGCGGTGGAGGCCCGGAACCTCGCTCCGCTCCCCGCCGACGTGGACCACACGGTGGCCGCCGCACTGCCGATCTCCGGGCTGACCGCCTGGCAGGGCCTGTTCGATCACGGAGGTCTCACCACCGGCCGGACCGTTCTCGTCCACGGTGCCGCCGGCGGGGTGGGCTCGATCGCCGTGCAACTCGCCCACGAGGCGGGCGCCCGGGTGATCGGCACCGGCCGGGCCGCCGACAGGGACACGGCACTCGGCCTCGGCGCGGACGCCTTCGTCGATCTGCAGAACGACCGGCTCGAGGACATCGGCGAGGTGGACCTCGTACTCGACGTCTTCGGTGGCGACATCCTCCGACGCTCGACCGCGCTGGTCCGCGCCGGCGGCACGCTCGTCACCGTCGCCGAGCCACCCGTGGACCAGCCCGACAAGGGGCGGGCCGTGTTCTTCGTCGTCGAGGTCGACCGGGCTCGCCTGGCGGACCTCGTCCGGCGTGTCCGGGACGGACGGCTCACGCCGCGCATCGGGGACGTGCGACCCCTGGCCGAAGCTCCCGAGGCCTACAACCGGATCGGGCGCCGCCTGCCCGGCAAGACGATCATCCGGATCGCCGAGGACTGAGCGCGAGCGCCGGACACTGCGGGCCGTCGGTCCCCGATCAGGGCCCGATCAGGGCTCGCTCCTCGTCGGCGAGCCGGTCGCGACAGGCCTCGTCCCTGGCCACGACGTTCACGCGATCGAACAAGGGCATGCCGGTGCGCGCGCCCCGCCGGCACGCCCCGTGGGCCGCGTCCTCAGGGCGTGGCGACGGGAGCGGGCGGCAGGTGCACCGTCATGATCAGGTGGCACGTCCCGGTGCCCGAGCCGCGGTAGGTGTGGGCCGCGTCGCCTTCGAAGGTGGCGGTCTGCCCGGCTTCGACGGTGTGCTCGGTGCCGTCGACGACGAGGGTCATCCGGCCGCGGGTGACGCTGACGGTCTCCACGACACCCGGTTGATGCGGGTGGCTGGGGTACTCCTCGCCCGGCTCCAGCTGCCAGCGCCACACCTCGACGGGCGCCGGCCCCGAGGTGGTCAGCATCAGGCGGGCCTGACTGCCCAGCGCGCCGGTCCACAGCGGGGTCAGCGCGTCGGCGGACACGACGCGGACGCGGCCTTCGGGCTTGCCCTCCATCAGCGCGGAGACCGAGACGCCGAGGGTGTCGGCCAGCCGGACCAGCGTCGCGAAGTTCGGGTTGCCCTGCGCCTTCTCCAGCCCCACCAGCGCGCCCTTGCTGACCTGGGCGCGGCGGCCGAGCTCATCGAGGGACAGGCCCGCGCGGGTACGGGCGGCCCGGACGTTGTGTGCGAGCGTCCGCAGTGCGGTCTCAGCGTCGGCCATCCGCTTTCCGTCCTCGTCGGTGTACCAGTGGAATGAACCGTCCGGTCGGTTGACTGGCTGGGCGGTCGATCCGATGTACGGTTCAGTCGTTCCATTGAATGGTAGGGGATGTCCTGTGATCGCTCTGCTGCTGGCCCTCGGCAGCTCGCTCGCCTACGGATGCGCCGACTTCCTCGGCGGTCTCGGCGCCCGCAAGGCCCACGTACTGCGCACCGTGACGGTCGCGGCCCCCGCCAGCCTCGCCGTGGAGCTGCTGCTCTGGCCGATCCTCGACGCCTCTTTCAGCGGCGGGGTCCTGGTCTGGGGCGCGGCGTCCGGGGTCGCCTCCGCCGCCGCGTTCGCCCTGCTCTACCGCACCCTGGCGATCGGCCCGATGAACGTGCTCTCTCCCGTGACCGCCCTGGTCTCCGCGGTGCTGCCCGTGGGGGTGGGCCTGCTGCAGGGGGAGCGGCTGGGCGTGGCCGGCCTGGTGGGCCTGCCCCTGGCGCTGGCGGCCGTGGTGCTGGTCAGCGCAGGCCACGGGGCCGGTGCCGCGCGGCCCTCGCGCACCGCCCTGCTGCTGGCCTTCGGCGCGGGCGCCGCCATCGCGCTCCAGTTGGTCTTCCTGCACCAGGCGCCGTCCGGCAGCGGCATCGGTCCCCTGATCGTCGGCCGGGCGGTCTCCTCCGCCGTCACGCTGGCCGCGGCGGGCGCGATGTTCCGTCGCCTCGGGCCCGAGCGGCCCGCGTACGCGATCTCGGCCACCGCCGGCGTGCTGGACTCGCTCGCGAACCTGCTGTTCCTGCTCGCCGTCCGCAGCGGCGATCTCGCCGTCGTCGCCGTGATCACCGCTCTCTACCCGGCCGGGACGGTCCTGCTGGCCCGGGGCGTGCTCGACGAGCGCATCCACCGCGGCCAGCTCATCGGACTCGGCACCGCCGCCGCGGCCGTCGGCCTCCTCGCCCTGACCTGACCGGGACCCGCCCGGCGGCGCCGCCGCATCGAGCGCGTCGGCGCCTGGAAGCCCCGCCCGACTTCGTCCTGACGCAGGAGACGGAAGCCCCGACCATGACCACCTTCAGCCTCGCCCCCGCCGTCGCCGACGCCTTCCCCGACACCCTCGTCGCCCTGGTCATCGCCACCGGTCTGCGCGGCCACGAACCCTGGCCCGGGTCCACCGAGGCCCTGGCGGACCTGGAGCAGCGGTTCGCCGACGGCACCTGGCGCCCCGCCGACGAGACCGACCCCCGCATCGATGCCTGGCACACCGCCTACCGCTCGTTCGGCACCAACCCCCGCCGTATCCGCCCCAGCGTCGACGCGCTCGGCCGGCGCCTCGCCAAGCGCGGTGCCCTGCCGCGCATCAACCCGGCCGTCGACTCGTACAACGCCGTCTCCGTCCACCACGGCCTGCCCGCCGGGGCCTTCGACCTGGACAACGTCACCGGCGACGTCGTCATCCGGCACGCCGACGGCACCGAGACCTTCACCCCGCTCGGCGAATCGGACACCGTCGAGCACCCCAGGCCGGGCGAGATCATCTACGCCGACGACGCCCAGGTCCTGACCCGCCACTGGAACCACCGCGACGCCCACCGCACCCGCGTCACCGAGGACTCCACGAGGGTCGCCTTCATCCTCGAGACCGTCCACGCGTCCCGGGACGGCCGCCTCCTCGAAGTCGCGGCGGACGAACTGCGCGGCCTGCTCGCGCCCCACGCCGGAGGAACCGCCGTACGGTACCTGGGCGCGGCACGACCGCAGGTCTCCGTCCAGGGGCCCCGGGCGGGCGCGAGTGCGGTGCCGAGCCGGACGCCGGTACGGCCTAGAGCGCGGTCATGACCCGGGCCGCGGCCTTGTCGCTGGCGTGGCCCTCCAAGGCGGCCCACTCCGCGACGTCGAAGGGCCAGCGCGTGTTCGCGTAGGCGATCACGACATGGCGGCCGTCCTGCCGGACGGTGTGCTGCGGGTCGCCCGGTCCGGCACCGGCCGCCACGACAGCGGCGGCCGAGGAGGAGTTGCGGCACTTGAGGCGGGTCTCGGGCATGGTCAGCGCTCCATGTTCGCTGGTCGGCATGGTGAACGTTACTTCTGGGGAGCCTAACCCGAGGGAAGATCGACTTCTGCCCGTAAGCCGCATTCGGCGCAAAAACATACCCCTGGGCCGCAGGAGCGGTCACCGTGTGGGCTCAGCAGCAGGCGCCGACGACGCCGGGA
Organism: Streptomyces sp. PA03-3a; assembly: GCF_033792735.1. NCBI lineage: Bacteria > Bacillati > Actinomycetota > Actinomycetes > Kitasatosporales > Streptomycetaceae > Streptomyces > Streptomyces sp. PA03-3a. Next base: position 19,744 of record NZ_JARAVM010000006.1, on the reverse strand, counting down.
GCCACCGGCGGAACGCTCGGGAGGATGCGGAACAAGTCCCGCGTCCCCGTCAGGGCTAGGACGCGCTCCGCCTGGTGCTGCAGGCCGGTGAGTTCGAGCGTGCCCCCTTCCGCTTCTGCGCGCAGGCGGAGGCTCAGCAGCATGTTCAGACTGGTGGAGCCGATGAACGTCACGCCCGAGAGGTCCACGCGAAGGGTCGTGCCCCGGAGCCGCAGTTCGTCGGTGACCGTCGTGACCTGGGGGCACGTCTCGGGGTCGAGTTCCGGTGAGAGCGATAGTCGTCCGCGAGGGTGCTTCGCTGACATTGATGCCGAGGGGCCGACATGGGAAGCCACCGATCGGGTCGGAGCCCATCACGGTCGGCTTCGCGCGAGAGCGGCCGCCGAAAAGCAGGCGGCGACAGGCCGCCTACAGTCGAGTAAGACCACCCGCACCATCCGTCGGCCACCCGCGGTGACCGCTTGGTGGCGCGGGGTCTCTCACCAGGCCAGGCTGGTTGTCTCGAGCCTCGCACACCGCCACCGCAAGGACCAGGCCCGCGCCCGGACGGGGTGGCCCTCCCGGACGGATCCGGCCATCGCCCCAGGGGGCACCGCCCGGCGCGGTCCGGCGGAGCGGGGGCCGCGCGCGGGTTGTCCACGGCGCTCGGCCTCCTCGCGGGCTCCGGCTGCGTCCGCGCCGCGGGGGTCGTTCCGGCGGATCACGTCACACGGGGAGTCGGTGGTCGCGGCGCGGCCCAAGCGCGTCAGAGCGGCTTGATGCGGGCCTTCAGCAGGCAGAACTCATTGCCTTCGGGGTCGGCGAGGACGTGCCAGTGCTCGTCCCCGGTCTGGCCGATGTCGGCCCGGCGCGCACCGAGCTTCAGCAGGCGTTCGAGCTCGGCGTCCTGGTCGCGGTCCGTGGGGTTGAGGTCGATGTGCAGCCGGGACTTCCCCGGCTCCGGCTCTTCCCGGACGCTGAAGAAGATCGTCGGCTGCGGACCGCCGAAGCCTTCGGGGGTCCCGATCTCGACGCAGCCCTCCTCGCGGCCGACCACTACGTAGTCCAGGACCTCGCACCAGAACCGCGCCAGCAGTTCGGGGTCTCGGCAACCGAGCACGAGCTCGCCGATACGACATGCCATGTGGAGACCTCCCAGTCGGCGAACAACCCCGCGACCGTACCGGACGGGGTACGCAGGGAAAAGATCTTTACGACTCCACCACCTGGCCGGGCCTCGGGCCGCGAGCCGATGCTGCTCCGACTCCGGTCGAGGTCCTCCGCGGTCGCGAGGGGCCGCACTGAGAGATCACCTAGCATTGGCCCATGCCCCTCACGCCGTCACGGGTCGAACTGTGCCCGCTCACCCTCGCCGACCAGGACGAGTTCTGCTCGCTCGTGAGAGCCAGCAGCGAGCTCCATTCGCCGTACATGCAACTGCCCGCGACCGCGGAGGCGTTCCAGAGCTGGATGCACCGCTTCAGCGACGGCACCAACCGGGGCTATCTGGCGTCCTGGAGACCGGTGAGGCCGCCGGCACGGTCAACATCAACTCGATCATCCGGGGCCGCTACCAGGGCGCGTCCCTCGGCTACGCGGCTTTCGCCCCCTCCGCGGGGCGGGGTTACATGACCGAAGGGCTCACCGCCGTCCTGCGGCATGCCTTCGACGACCTGCGGCTCCACCGGCTGGAGGCGAACATCCAGCCGGGCAACGAGGCGTCTTCGGCCTTGGCCCGGCGCCTGGGCTTTCGTTACGAAGGTCTGTCGGCCGACTACCTGTACATCAACGGCGCCTGGCGCGACCACGAACGCTGGTCCATCACCGCCCCCACTCCGTGGACGCCGGACCCCTCCCTTCCCGAGGTCTAGGCGCGGGCGCGGGGATCAGAGGGGCTGCAGGCGTCGACGCAGGAGGCAGAACTCGTTGCCCTCCGGGTCGGCGAGGACGTACCAGCTCTCCGTGCCGCTCTGTCCCACGTCGGCGTGCCTGGCGCCGAGGGCGAGCAGCCGCTCCAACTCGGCGTCCTGGTCGCGGTCGGTGGCGTTGACGTCGAAGTGCAGGGGGAGCTTCGCGGCCCGGGGGTCGCCGCCGGAGCTGAGGACGAGGGTGGGCTGCGGTCCGCCGAACCCGGCGTCGGGCGGCCCGATCTCGATGCTCCCGTCGTTCTCCCGGCCGAGTTCCACGTAGCCGAGGACCTCGCTCCAGAACGCGGCGAGCCTTTCGGGGTCGGAGGCGTCGATGACCAACTCACTGATACGGCATGCCATGCCCCGCAGTGTAGGCGGGCATCGGATGCCGGGGCGGGGCATGCACGAGGGCGGCCGCCGCCGCCGACCTGTCGCCCGCCCCTCGCGGAATCCCTCGGCGGCCGAGCGCCTCTGTGTCGAGGGCCTCGGTCCGAAGCGCTGTGGCGCACAACCAAGCGCCTCTGCGGCGCGCACGATCTGGTGATGCCCGGGCGGCTCCCGGCACTTCGAGCTCACGCGCGACCCCGAACGGGCGCTGAAGCCCGCACTCGCAGTGGACGACCTGTTCGTCCTCCCTCTCCTGGTGCTCCGCCCGCGCGCCTGGAACGCCTGAAGTCCGCTGCCGACGGACGAGCCGGGTCGCGGCGACGGCAGAGCAGGTGAGCCGGGACGCGACCGCGTGATGTGCGCGGTGCGCGCCCTGGCGCGATGCCTCGGGCCTACTTGAGGATCTCGAGCATCCGGTTGCCCAGCACTGCCGCGGAATGCGGGTTCTGCCCGGTGACGAGGTTGCGGTCCTCGACCATGTACGGCTCCCACATCGGGCCGCGGCTGTAGTCGACTTGGACCTGCTCCTTCAGATCCGTCTCCAGCAGCCAGGTCGCCAAGGGCGCCAGCCCGACGGCTTCCTCTTCCTCGTTCGAGAAGGCGGTGACCCGGTAGCCCTTGAAGGGGGACACGCCGTGGATCCTGGTCGCCAGGATCGCCGCGGGGGCGTGGCAGACGATGAAGAGCGGGTTGCCCGAGGCGAGTTGCGCCGTCAGCAGGCGGCCCGCGTCGGCGTCGAAGGCCAGGTCCGACATCGGGCCGTGGCCGCCGGGGAGATACACGCCGTCGTAGTCCTCCAGCCGGACGTCCGAGAGCTTCAGGGGGCGCCGCATCACCTCTGCCGACCGGATGATCCTCTCGAGCTCCAGGGCTCCGTCCTCGCCGCCGGCCATCGAGGGACGCAGGCTCATCATGTCGACGTTCGGGGTGACACCGCCGGGAGTCGCCACCACCACATCGTGGCCGGCATCCGTCAGCAGCTTGTACGGACTCGCGAACTCCTCGGCCCAGTAGCCCGTCGCGTACCTGGTGCCGTCCTTCAGCACCCAGTACGTGGCCCCGCTCACGATGAACAGCACTTTCGCCACGGCGAGTCGCCTCCTCGTCCCACCCGAAGTTCGGGGACTGCGTGATTTTCAGGCTAATTGCTCCCGCGCCGCCTCGCATTCGGGTGACGTTCGGCCGCTCGATGAGGCGAACGACTCGGCGCGGTGACCTGGTGTGGTCGCGTCGGCACGCTCCGCGTCCGACCGCTGCTGCCGGGCGGCGGCGACTCCGCACACCGGGTGGGGCCTGCCGTCAGAGCCTGGCCCAGGTGAGGGCGGCGCTGCGCCTGCGGCCCCGGGGCGATAGGCGTTCCCCGGGGTCGCTCATCGTTTCCTCGCTCCGGTCCACGGCGGCTGATCGGCCACGGGCCCCTGGAAGATTCATTCGCCGGGAAGAGGCGAACGGGTTCCAGTGGTCCACTCCATGGGTCGTTGCGCACCTTCCACGGGGAGTCCGGAAGGGGGGCCGGCGCTGCTGCGAGCGCCGGCCCTCGGACCGTCCGCGCCGGCGGTCAACCGCGGCGGGTGTCATGGTGTGGCCCAGCACGTCGATGAGCGACTCCTTGCGGGCGTCGATGGAGGACGGCTCGATGCTGCTCCTGCGGATGTCGATCTTCCCGTCGGGCGATGCCTTGTCCATGACCTCGGGCAGCTCCGCGGCGAGCGCATCGGGTTTCACGCCCGCCTGCTTGCTCGCCTCGGCCACCTTGTCGGCGCCGAACGCGTCCTCGATCTGCCTCGTCGTCACCGGCTCGTTGGGGCCGTTGCCGAGCCATGAGTCGACGATGCCCTTCAGCCCGCTGTCGTTCAGGAGCTTCGTCGCGCCTTCGAGCAGCGCTTGCAGCTCGTCCATCATGCCGCCGCCGCTGCTCCTGGTGGGGTAAGCCATGGGTCACTCGCGTGGTTGCGGTCTGTGCGGGCGACGCGCGGCGCGATGGGATCCCGCGCCGGTCCGCCCAGGGGGCGGCCGGCATGCTGTTGTCGCAGGTCGCACGTGGTGTCGCCTCGCTCGTACACCCCCTTCCAGGCCAGCACGAGCCGCCCCGGGCCGCCGTGCCGATTAGGCCGAACGGGTGACGCGGGCGCCGGGAGGCCCCTGGCTCCGGGCCTGCGTGATCTCGCGCCGTTCAACTGTCGGAGCCGTTGCCGCCACCCAAATGATCTCCCGCGGATAAGGTCAGCACTGACGCAGGGGTGGTCGATCGAGGGGGCGCGGCGGTGGTTGGACGGGCCAGTACCGATGCCGGCCGGCTCCCGGCGCTGTCGGCGCCGCGGTTCGTCGGCCGGGGCGGGGAGTTGGAAGCACTGGGGTCGGCGCTCGGGCGGACCCCGGCGGTGGTCCTGCTCGACGGTGAGGCGGGCATCGGCAAGACCCGGCTGCTGCGCGAGTTCCTGGCGTCCCAGGCGGAGCAGGGCCGGCGCGCCCTGGTCGGGGCCTGCCCGGAGCTGCGGGTGCCGTACACGCTCGGGGCGGTCGTGGACGCGGTGCGGGACGGCGTCGACAACGTTGTCGGGCTGCGGCTGAGCGGGCTGGGCGGTGCGTTGCGGCCGCTGTTCCCCGAGTGGGCCGACGACCTTCCCCCGGCCCCGGAGCCGCTGGAGGACGCCACCGCGGCCCGGCACCGGCTGTTCCGGGCCTTCGCCGAGGTCCTCGGCCGGCTCGACGTGACCGTCCTCGCACTGGAGGACGTCCACTGGGCGGACGAGGCGACGCTCGAGTTCCTGCTGTTCCTGGTCTCCCGCCGACCCCAGCCGGTGAGCGTGGTGCTCACCTACCGGCGGGACGAAGTGCCGCCCGGCTCACTGCTGTTGCGGCTGCTCTCCCGGACCCCGGCCGACGCGCACCTGGTCAGGCTGACGCTGGATCCGCTGGACGTCGGCGAGACCGCCGCGTTCGTCTCGTCGATGCTGGCCGGCGGCCACGTCTCCACCGAGTTCGCGGCCTTCCTGCACGCACGCACCGAGGGCGTACCGCTGGCGTTGGAGGAGTCGGTGCGGCTGATGCACGACCGGGCCGACCTGGTCCGCCAGGACGGTGGATGGGCGCGGCGGCGGCTGGACCGCATCGACGTCCCGCCCACGATCCGCGACGCCATGCTCGAACGCGTCGGACGTGTCGGGCCCGACACCCGCACCGTCCTGTACGCGGTGTCGGTGGTGTCCGGACCGGCCGACTACACGACCCTGCGCGTGGTGAGCGGCCTGCCGGAGGAGCGGTTCGCCGCGCAGGCGGCCGAGGCGCTCGGCGGCGGCCTGCTGCGCGAGGGCAGGCCCGGCCAGTGGTCGTTCCGCCATTCGCTGGCGTGCCACGCCGTGTACGACGCCATCCCGGCCGAGGAACGGCGTGCCATGCACCTGCGGGCGGGCCGGGCGCTGGAGCGGTGGCCGCGGCCGCCCGTGGCCCAGCTCGCCCGGCACTTCCGGCTGGCCGGTGACGCCGAGGCCGCGTGCCGGTACACCGAGCAGGCGGCGGACCTCTGCGTCCAGGCCGGGGACGTGGCCACCTCCGCGCTGCTGATGCACAGCCTGGTCACCACCTTCGCCCTCCCGGCCGAGACGCTGGTACGACTCGTGACGAAGATCCAGTTCCAGGCGCTGTCCGGCTCCGATCCGCACTCGCAGATCATCGAATCGCTCCGCTCGGCGCTCGGCGGCCAGGTACTGACTCCCGCCCAACAGGCTCTCGTCCGCTTCCAGATCGGCCGGGTGCTCATGGTGGCGGGCGAGATCGAGGCGGGCCGCGGCGAGATCCTCACCGCGGTGCCGCATCTCCCCCCGGACTCGCCGGAGGCGGCACGTGCCCGCATCCTGCTCGCCCTGCCCCTGGGAAACGCGCGGCCGGTGTCGGAACACCTGCGGTGGCTTCGGGAGGCACCGCCCCCGGACCGGTCGATGACCTCCCTCGACCGCCTGCGCCTGTCGGTGGAACGCGCCTTCGCGCTGCTCATGCTCGGCGAGGAGGCCGGCTGGGAGGCGGCGCGGCATTTCCCGGAGGACGTCTCCGACCCGCGGGAGGCGTCCATCATCGCGATCGGCCACACGAACGTCGGCGAGGAGGCGACGCGGTGGGGACGCTACGACGAGGCGAGGGCGCGACTGGCCAAGGCCCAGGCCCTCGCCGAGCGCCATCAGTTCCTGGACTACCTCGACAGTATCGCCTCCTCCAGGGCCCACCTCGACTGGTTCACCGGCGCCTGGCCGGGACTCGCCGAGCGGACGGCGCGCCTGCTCGACGACGACGGCGGGGTACGGCTGAAGGACCGGTGCGAGGCGGCCCTGGTGGCCGGGCTGATGCAGGCCGCCTCCGGTGACCTGGGGACAGCGCGGGAGTGGCTGCGCTTCGCCGGGCGCGACGACCAGCAACGCATCGAAGCCGCGGCCGCGCTGGCCCGGTTGTCCCTGCGCGAGGGCGACGTTGACGAGGCACTCCGCCTCACCGACCAGCCGGCCGAGATCGCCGTCGGCGGCGGAATCTGGTCCCGGGCCGTCGACTTCGCCCCCGCACGCATCGCCGCCCTCGCCGCCGCCGGCCGGCTCGACCGGGCCGCGGACCTCGTCGACACCTTCGAAGGAGCCCTGGGCGACAGGGAAGCCCCCGCCCCGCAGGCGTCCCTGGTGCTGTGCCGCGCGATCCTGGCGGAGGCCGAGGGGCGCTTCGCGGACGCCGCGACGCTGTTCGCCGGCGCGGCCGCCGCGTGGGAGGCGCTGCCGCGCCCGTACGACGCCCTGCTCGCCCGGGAACGTCACGCCCTCTGCCTCCTCGCCGACGGCCGGGAGGAGGACGGGCTGCCGGTGCTGTCCGACGTCGCGCGGGCGCTGTCGGGACTCGGCGCCCTCAACGACGCCGACCGGATCGCGCGGTTCCTCGGCACGCGGGGAGGGGACGTTCCCGCGCCGACGCGTGGCCGGGGACGGCCCGGATACGGCGACCGGCTCTCGCCGCGCGAACTGGAAGTGGCCCGGCTGCTGGTCGAGGGCCTGACGAACCGCCAGATCGCCGACTCCCTGGTGGTGTCCGTGCAGACCGTCGCCAGTCAGGTGAGGTCCGCGATGCGCAAACTGCACGCGACGTCGCGAACGGCGCTCGCGATGAGGGTCGTCGAGTCGGGTCTCGTCGGCGAGGTACGGCGCCCGCCGCCGGGCGACGAGTAAATTCCGCACGCCGTCGCCGGGCACGAAGAAAAGCCGGCGGGTCGGGCGGCGGGATTAAATCCCGCATCTGACCGATAGAGCCGGCAGCCCGCCCGAATCCACACTCGTCACCATGCTGCCCGCCGAACCTCCGACGCCCGCGCCGGAAGGCAACCTGCCCGAACAGGGGCCTCGTTCCCCGGACGGACCGGTGCCGGCCGGACCACCACCCGACCCGGCGGACGCCGCGACCACCCACAGCGCGGGCACCGGTGCCGACGACGTCGGCGAGTACGAACCGCTCTAGGCCGTGTCGTCACATGCCCTCCCCCGACCTTCGGCCGGGGGTGCCCCCACTCAGCGACGCCTGGCACGGCACTCCCCCGGCTCCGCTGGGAGGTGCCCCCACGCTGCGTTGTCGCATCGTCCGAGTAGCCCCCTACGAGGACGATCCTCCGCCTTGCGATGCACCGCACCTGGGGCCCCTCCCAGCGTCAGCTGGGGGAGCTCATCTGACGACACGGCCTAGCAGACAGGCCCCGTGCTGCCGTGCGGCGGCCCCGGGGCGCATCCCGGCAGCAGTTCCCCGACTGTCACTCTCACAGGAGACCGAACATATGAGGCGAAGGGAAACGAGGCGTCCCAGAGGACGCCTGGGCGCGGTGACCGTCGGCCTGACCATCCTCGGGATGGTCGCGTCGGCCACGGCGACCCAGGCGGCCGAGCCGAACCGGCAGACGTCGCTTCCAAAGGCCGTACAGGCCAAGGAGACCACGGAGATCGACAAGGCCGACCTGGCGCGGACCCTGCCCGGGTCCGGAAGCACCGTCCCGGTGACACTGGTCACCGGGGACAAGGTGAACGTCGCCCTGGATGCCCAGGGCAAGCCTGCCGTCCGTGACATCGAAAGCGCGGCACGACCCGACGGATCCCCTGTCGTGTTCCACACCATCACCCGCATGGGCAAGGTGTACGTCGTCCCCAATGACGCCCTCGGGCTGATCGACGACGGACTGCTCGACTGGGGGCTGTTCGACCTGTCCGAGCTGGTGGCGCTCGCCGCGGCCGGCAGGACCGGCGAGGTGCCGGTCCTGATCACCTACACCGGGAAGTCCGGTGCCCGGAATACCGGCAAGGTCGCGGGTGCGACCGTGGGCCGGACGCTGCCCAGCATCAACGGCCGCTCGATGGAGATCACCGATGGCGGACGCTGGTGGCAGGGAGTGCGGGGGAAGACGGACCCCGGCACCGCCGCCGCCCGGTCCGCCGGTTCCCTGGCCGGGGTCGCGAAGGTGTGGCTCAACGGCCTGGCCAGGGTCAGCCTCGACACCTCCGTCCCGCAGATCGGCGCGCCCGTCGCCTGGGACCGCGGGTACGACGGCAAGGGCGTGTCCGTGGCGGTGCTCGACACCGGCATCGACGCCGGCCACCCTGACGTTTCCGGACACCTCGTCGAGAAGGTCGACTTCACCGCCAGCCCCGGTGGGGCCCGCGACGGGCACGGGCACGGCACCCACGTGGCCTCCACGATCCTGGGCACCGGAGCCGCGTCCGGCGGACAGCGCAAGGGTGTCGCACCCGGCGCGGAACTGAGGGTCGGCAAGGTCTGCGACGACAACGGTCAGTGCTCCGACGACGCGATCATCGCGGGCATGGAGTGGGCCGCCCACTCCGGGGCCAAGGTCGTCAACCTGAGCCTCGGCGGCGACCCCACCGACGGGACCGACCCGCTGAGCCAGGCGCTCAACGAGCTGAGCCGCGACACCGGGACGCTTTTCGTCGTCGCGGCGGGCAACTCCGGCCCGAGCAGCGGGACGGTCGGCAGCCCCGGCTCCGCCGACGAGGCGCTGACCGTGGCGGCGGTCGACAAGCAGGACCGGATGGCCGACTTCTCCAGCCGCGGACCGAGGGTCGGGGACGGCGCCGCCAAGCCGGACATCGCCGCTCCGGGTGTCGACATCGTCGCGGCCCGCGCCGCCGGCACGGCGATGGGCACGACGGTGGACGACCACTACACCGCCGCCGACGGAACCTCCATGGCCACCCCGCACGTTGCCGGGGCCGCGGCGGTCATCGCCCAGCAGCATCCGGAACTGACCGGGCGCGAGATCAAGGCGCTGCTGATGAGCACCGCCACCGACCTGGGATTCGACCGGGACTCGCAGGGCGTCGGCCGGGTGGACATAGCCGCCGCGATCGACCCGCGGACCACGGCGAACGGCAACCTGGGATTCGGCCGCCTCGCCTTCCCGCACGCGCCGCTGACGCGCAAGGTCACCTACACCAACCACACCGACGAGGCGACCACGCTGCACCTCGCGGCCTCGGTCTCCTCCGCGGGCAAGCCCGCTCCGGCCGGTCTGGTCGCCCTCGGCACCGATGAGGTCGTCGTGCCCGCGGGCGGTTCGGCCGACGTGGCGGTGACGCTCGACGGCGGGGTGCTGGGCACCGACGGGGCCTTCGGCGGCTACTCCGGCCTGCTCAGCGCCCGGGACTCCGCCGGAGCGCTGCGGGCGGCCACACCGCTCACCGCGTTCCTGGAACCGCAGAAGCTCCCGCTCACCGTCAACGTCATCCGCCCGCCGGGAGCCACCGACGTCCAGTACGGATCCGCATCCTTCCTGCCGGTGGACGGCGACGACATCCCCGGCCTGGGCAAGGACGTGACGGGCAAGCCCGGTGCCGACACGGTCACCATGCCGCTCTTCCGCGGCACCTACTCGGCCTCCGTCGCCCTCAAGTGGCGGAACAAGGAAGGTGAGTGGCAGCAGGCCACGCCGATGGTGGGGGAGGTGGACCTCACCAAGCCGACCACGGTCACGCTGGACCTGCGCAGGCTCAAGCCGGTGAGGGTGCGGTTCCCGGAGACCACCGAGGTCTACGAGATGACCGACTACACCCGGCGGGTCTCGGCGAACGGCGCGAGGGAGATCGCGACGCTTTCGACGTCCGGATACGGCGACGAGCCCGACTGGTGGGCGCTGCCCACCGAGAAGGTGCGCACGGGCACTCTCACCCACGACACCTACAGCGTGCGGACGACTCCGGTCGTCACCATGCGCGCCACCGGCGTCGGCGCCCCCTTCGACCTGACCCCCCGCTACCGGACCCCGGACGTCTCGCTCGTCGGCTCCCAGATGTGGCAGGAAGAGGGGAAGTCGGTCTACCGCGAGCTCTCAGTCCCGATCGCGCGACTGCCGCTCAAGGGACGCGTCCCGGTGGTCTACGCGGGCACCGGCTCCGCCGCGGATCTCGCGGGCGTCGACGTCCGGGGCAGGCTGGTGCTGCTGACGCCGACCGACATCTGCGACACCACCTGCGACTTCCCGAAGCTCCGGGACGAGCGGGTGGCGGCCGCTGCCGCCGCAGGCGCGGTCGGCGTGCTGGTCGCGGCTCCGGAGCTCACCTCGGTGGGCGGCTCCGCGGAACTCTCCCTGTGCACGGACGGGCTCGAGAGCTGCCCGGCCGTCGGCCCGTACGCGGCGCTGCCGATCGTGAAGGTGCCCTACGCCGAGGCGGACCGCCTGATCAAGATGATCAGGACACACCGCTCGAACGTCAGGATCGAACTCGGCGGCAGCGCCTCACCGAGGACCTACGCCGCAAGGTTCCACTCCGACGGTCGGATCGCCCCGGACCCGGACCACCGCGTCGGGAAGGGCGAACTCGACCGGGTGGACCACCACTTCCACGCCGACCGGCCCGGAGAGGTCACCAGGATGTACTGGTGGCAGCAGTCCGAGTCCGCTCCGGGCGCGCTCGGCGACCCCCTGCCGCGCACGGCCACGCAGCAGATCATGACCACCTTCATCAAGCGGCAGCCCGACGCCATCAACCAGTTCTTCACCGCCTGGGCCGACCATGGTGAGGACTCCGTGCTCCTCCAGGCGCGCGGTGAGAGGCGGGAGACGCTCCTCACCGGGAAGGACGAGGTCCACTGGAACGAGGGGCCCGCCGTTCCGGGCGCCGTGCCGCAGGTGCGCACCAGGTCCGGGTTCACGCTCGCCACGGGGACGCCGTGCTCGGGGTGCCGGCAGGGTGACACGTTCTACCCGACCTTCCAGCTGACCAGCAGCGGCGGCGCCCGCCAGGCCGTGGTCGGAATCGTCGACAACGACAACCTCGCGGAGTTCCTCTTCGGCGCCTCGGCCTGTGGCCCGAAGGTCTCGCCCACGGTGCCGACCCTCGGATCCCTCTGCGACTTCAGGCTGCGGGACCAGTCCGGTGACGAAGTCCAACGCCGCCTGCAGCGCCTCCACGCCGGCATCTTCGCGAGCCGTCGATGACGGCCCCGACCGCTAAGGAGACCAACGCGATGAACACGGGAGTGCCGCCGACACGGCGCCGGAAAGTCGTCCTCGCAGGCCTTGCGGCCGCGGCGTCGCTGGTGCTCTCCGGCTGCGCCGGTGGCACCGGTGACCTCGTCGCCTACGACCTGCCGGCGAAATCGGCCCGGTACACGTTCGAGGCGGACACCAACGGGGTCAAGACGGTGTGGGAGTACAGCTCCGACAAGCCCACCAAGGGTGACGCCCCGCAGCTCCAGCCGTGCATGGGCGACGTGGTCGGCGACAACCGGGCGGCCTGCCGGCCCGAGCCGCTGATCTTCCTCCGGTACGACCTCGGTCTGGGCCTGGACAACACCGCCAAGGCGGGGGAGACCCACCCGATCACCGTCGTCGGCTACTACCAGGAACGCCTCACCACCCCGCCCAAGCTGAACTCACTGCAGGTCGAGGCCACCTTCGACGGGGGACGCACCTGGCAGACGGTGTCCAGCAAGGCCGCCGGGACGAACACGTTCACCGCCAGTATCAGGCACCCGAAGCGGGACCGGGCCGCCCGGGGCGTCGGCCTGCGGATCAGCGCGACCGACACCGGGGGCAACACCGTCAGGCAGACCTTCCCCACCGCCTACAAGCTGCGCTGACGGACGCCGGCGCGGACGCCTGACAGGGCGGACGGGGCGAGACCGGATCTGGCCCCGTCCGCCCGTTCCCGTCCGGGTTCACCACACGACGGGAAGGGCCTGCAGGCTGTACACGTTCGGGCCGTCGCGGTGGAAGACCAGCTCCTCGTCCGGGACCGCGGGCCGCAGGCCGGGGAAGCGCCGGAAGAGGGCGGGAAGCGCCAGTTCCAGTTCCAGGCGGGCCAGGTGCTGCCCGGGGCACTGGTGGCTCCCGAACCCGAACGCCATGTGCGCGGCCGCCTCACGGGTCAGGTCCAGCCGGTCCGGGTCCCGCACGAGTTCCGGGTCGCGGTTCGCGGTGAGCGGCGACACCAGCACGCGCTCGCCGGCCTTCACCCGCGTCGTGCCGATCGTGAGGTCCTCGGAGGCCGCGCGGGGGAACGTGCCCGAGATGCTCATGTAGCGCAGAAGCTCCTCCACGGCGTCCCTCGTGGACCGCGACTCGTCCAGGAGCACGGCGAGTTGGGCGGGCTGCCGCATGAGCGCCAGCGCGCTCACCCCGATCATCGACGCGGTCGTCTCGTGACCCGCGACGACCAGGGCGCTGGACAGGCCGATGACCTCCTGGTCGCTGACCTCTCCGGGGCGTTCCCGCAGGAGGCTGCTGATCAGGCCCTCGGTGGGACGCCGGCGGATCTCGTCGACGAGGTTCTTCATGTACTCGCCGAACTCGCCGAGCAGGGCGAAGTATTCGGCGGGGGAGTTGGCGAAGTTGACGACGCCCGCGCTGATGCTGTGGAACGCGCGGTGCATCGAGGAGGGGACGCCGAGCAGTTCGCCGATCACGATCGAGGGCACCGAGACGGCGTACGCCTCGACGAGGTCGACGCCTGGTCCGGCCTCCTCCATGGCGTCCAGACGCTCGGAGATGATCTGCTCGGCCATCGGGCGCAGCGTCTTGACCCGCTTGGGCGTGAAGGCGCCGGCGATCATGCGCCGCAGCCTCGTGTGCTCCGCGCCGTGGAAGTCGGGGAGGAAGCCCGGCATGTAGGTGCGCGGACTGCCGTCGGCCAGGGGGAGGTGCCCGTACTGCAGCCGGGCATCGCCCAGCGCCGCGCGGACGTCCGCGTAGCGCGACAGGACCAGCACGTCGGCGTCCCCGAACCGCGGCTCGTACATCGGGACCCGGGTCGGCTCCTCCTGCCGGCCCATCTCGGCGAGCCGCGACGACGGGTCGAACGGGCATCCGGGTTCCCGGTCCGTGACGACGAAGCCGCGCGTCATACGTTCGGTCATGATCCTCTCCTCGGGTAGACGTCGCCAGGGAGTGCCGGGAGTGCTGGGAGTGCCGGGCGGGGGCGCGTGGTGGTGAACGCACGAAGTCCTTGCCAAGACAAGCACTTAATGCTTGACGTGTCAATTTTCCGGCTCCCGGCGGACTGCGCACACGGCGACGGCCGGGCGACGGCCTGCGGTCGTACCCGCCCCGGACGCCTGAGGTTCCCTACGGCTGCGGCCAGAGCGGCTTCTGCACCTTGAGGTCGACGACCGACACCCACTCCGACGACGGGATCGCCCGCTCCACGACGAACCACTCGTCGGGCCGCTCACCGAAGTGCGTCGCCGTCAGTACGTGGACGGTCTGGGCCGGCAGCCTGGTGCCCGCCCACGCGTGCCATCGCTGCGCCTCCGGAGCCGGCACCTCCACGGTGAACCGCACCGTGCAGTCCCGGAACGGTTCCGGGAGCGAGGCGGGGCTGGGATCGGACGTGAGGTGCACCGTCCGCGCCAGCTCCGGCATGTCCTCGTGATCCGTCGCCCAGGTGGCCTTGATCTCTGCGTCTGCCAGGATCAGCGGCCACCGCTCCGGCCGCGTGAAGTGGAAAAGCAGCATGCCAGGACTGTACTGGGAGGCCGCCGCTCTTGGTCACGGGGCGGAGAGCCGTACGCACCTCCCCGATCCCGGCCATGGCACGCTGCGAGGACCTTCGCAGCTCCCTCCGGGACCCCGGGAACCGCCTCGGGGTGCAGCCGCCCCTGAGCGGCCGGCTCATCGCGGAGGCCGAACGCCCGCTGCGTTTCGCACTCCCCGGTTCCCCGCTCGACCTGCTCCGCCACCGGAACGGGGGCGTGGTCTCGGCCGACCGGGACGCCTTTCCCATGAGCCGGCCGACCTCGTGGGGCGCCGACCACGTCCCGTTCGAGACGGTCATGGGAATCGGCCGCGGACTTCGCCTGACGGCGGGCGCGGGGCGCCTGCCCGCACAACCCGCACAACAAGGCGGTAGGGCCCGCCGGTTCCGCCCGGCGGGCCCTGCCGTGCCGTTCGGGGCTACTTGAGCAGGTAGGCCTTGACGACGGTCTGCTTGAAGGTGTTGCCCGCGGCGTCCTTGACGTAGGTGCGGAGGCTGACCGAGCCGCCCGAGGCGTGGCGCGGGTGGTCGACGGTCACGGTGCGCTCGGTGCCGGAGCCGGTGACCTCGGCGGGGCGCCAGGTCCTGCCCTCGTCGTAGGAGACCTCGGTGGTGAAGGTGCGGATCGCGATCCTGGTGGCACCGACCGGGCGCTGGATCAGGACCGGGATGCGGAACTCACGTCCGGACCGGGCGCGGTTCCACTCGTCGAGCTCCGGGGCCATGCGCACCGCGTACAGCGGCAGCGCCTGCGGGGTCGCCGTGGTCTGCGACCGGAACCGCCACTCGGCCCGCAGCTTCGTGGAGACGGAGCTGAGCGGGGCCAGGTCGCGCTCCTGGTCGATGGCCAGGCGGTAGTCGGCGGGGGCGGGGTCCCCCGGGACCGTGGCGTAGCCGTAGAAGTCCGGGACGGCTTCGCCGTTGCGCCACAGCTCCCACTTCGGCTGACGGCTGGTCGACGTTCCGGCCACCAGGTCCATGCCTCCGTTGGCGGCGTCCTGGACGCCGATCCACAGGTCGTCGCCGTCGCGGAAGTTGTCCATGTACTCGGGCGAGAAGCCGACCGCCTGGACCCCCTGGTTCCAGCGCTCCTCGAACGCGGCCCCGCTCCGGTAGCCGCGGAGGGTGCCGAGGTACATCTGCCCGCGCGGGCTGTCGGGGTCGAAGATGTTCCACTGGTCGAAGCCGGTCTGCCAGCGCAGGCCGTCGGCCGACGAGAAATAGTCGACCCGCCGGTCGGGTACGCGGAGCCCGTCCATCCTCTGCAGGGCGAAGCGGACGTTGTCGACGTACATGTAGAGCAGGCGCGTCGCGGTGGTGCCCGGGGCGGTGGCGGCGAAGGTGGTGTTCACCTCGGCCAGTTCGGACCTGCGGGGCCGGTAGCCGGGGTCGGCCGGGATGGCGCCGTGCACCGGCCGGGTCAGGTAGTAGGCGGACGGGGGGTTGCCGCCGCCGGGTGAGGGCTCGCCCCAGACGGAGTTGACCAGGTAGGTGAACTTCGAGTCCTTGTACCGCGCCGTCGGGGTGGCGTAGAGGTTCTCGATGTGGTCGTCGCCGACCGCGTCGTTCACGGTGACCGACAGCAGCCCGTCGCCCTGGCTGATGGTGCCGATCTCCGTCGAGATGATGCGGGCGGTGCGGCTGGGGGCGGAGATCGCGACGGGCTCGGCGGCCCGGGCGTCGATGGTGGCCGAACGGTCGGCGGTCGTGACGACCTTCGGGACGCCCACGACGGTGGCCTCCGTGAAGTCGCCGCCGAAGAAGAAGCCGCTCACGGAGTACGTGCCGTTCGGCAGGCGCAGGGTGGTGCCCGCCTCGCCGAGCAGCTCCCGCTCGTAGGTCCTGCCGTCGGCGGAGTCGATCAGCAGGTACGCGTACTCCGGGGCCTTGCCCGCGCGGTCCTTCAGGTTCAGGCGCAGCTCGTGGGAGGGCTGCTCCAGGTCCATGCCGAACGGGACGCGGACCGACACGCCGCCGTCCGCCGTGGTCGCGCGGACCACGCCGCTGTAGGCGGCGTACTCCGTGGTGGCCTGCGGGTCCACGGTGAAGGTGACGTCCGAGGTGCCGCCGGCGGGCACGGTGACCTGGTCGGCGCCGAGCCGGAACAGCCCCTGGGGGGCGGGCTCGTCGGTCGCGCCGCGGGCGGCGTTGTGCGTCAGGTGCAGGGTGACGGGCGCGGCGCCCGGGTTGCGGTAGGTGATGGTTTTGGTCACCGGGGGCCGTTCGCCGTCCGTCCACTCGACCAGGCCGAAGTCCACGGAGGCCGGCTCGGCGGCCACCTGCTGGTCGACGGCGCGGGCGACGTCGACGCGTCCGGCGCCCTGGTAGTAGGCGCCGTGCTCCTTGGCGCCGGTCGTGGACTGCATCAGCTGCCGCTTGACCTGCTCCGGGGTCCAGTCCGGGTGCTGCTGGAACACGATGGCGGCCGCGCCGGCGACGTGCGGGGTGGCCATAGAGGTCCCGCTCATCATGGTGTAGCCGTCTTCGGCGGTGGTACCGCCGGCCATGGCGGCGGTGATGTTCACGCCCGGGGCGATGAGGTCCGGCTTCAGTCCGGAGTCGCCGGTGCGCGGGCCGACCGAGCTGAACTCGGCGCGGTCGTCGTCGGCCTCGGCGGCGCCGACGGCCAGCGCCCGTCCGGCGGAGGCCGGCGAGGAGACTCGGCTGCCCGAACCGTTGTTGCCGGCCGCGGCCACCACCAGCGTGCCGTAGTCACGCGTGACGGTGTCGACCATGGCCTCGACCGCGTCGGTCTCGGGGGTGTCGGTGTCGCCCAGACTGAGGTTGATCACCTTCGCGCCGTGGCGGGCCGCCCAGGCGAGTCCCTCGATGATGTCGGAGTTGTCGCAGTTGCCGTCCGCCGTGCAGACCTTGCCCGCGATGATCCGCGCCCCCGGTGCCACACCCTTGTACCGGCCCCCGGAGGCCGCACCGGAACCGGCCACCGTCGAGGCCACATGGGTGCCGTGACCGTGCCCGTCGGCGGCGTCCGGCTCGTCGGTGAAGTTCGCCGAGTCCACCACCAGACCCTTCAGATCCGGGTGGCCGGGGTCGTAACCGGTGTCCAGCACCGCGACCTCGACCCCGTCCCCCG
The DNA here is from genome assembly GCF_033792735.1 of Streptomyces sp. PA03-3a. Lineage (NCBI taxonomy): Bacteria > Bacillati > Actinomycetota > Actinomycetes > Kitasatosporales > Streptomycetaceae > Streptomyces > Streptomyces sp. PA03-3a. The sequence goes on along the minus strand of NZ_JARAVM010000006.1, from coordinate 2,375 downwards.
TCAGGCCCTTCTCCCACGCGTGCGGCGCGCCGATGCGCGGCACTGTCCTGTCCAGCTGCACCTTGGCGCGGCCGTCGAGCCACACATGCTGCACACCGGCGCCGAAGGCCGTCGCGCCCGCCCTGCCGGGAGCGATGCCCTTCCAGAACGCGCCCGCGTCCTGGCGGCGTTCGGACAGCGTCGCGAAGGAGGTGCCGTCGATGGTGTCGACCCCGCCGGCTCCGGCGGCGGTCAGCCGTCGCTCGGCGGTACCGGCGTCACCGGTGTACCGGACGATCAGCGGCAGGCTCTTCCGTTCCGCGTACTTGCCCTTCACCAGGGCCGATACGTTGAACAGCGCGCGGTCCACACGCCCCGCCGCGAGCAGCGGCAGCGCGTCGGCGGGTATGACGGTCCACTCCCCGCCGTCCTGGCGTTTGATGAACCTGATGTCCTCGCGGCCTTCCGCGGGCTGGACCGACACGCTCCGCCCGCCCGCCGGATCCGTGTCCAGCGTGACCCTGTCGCCTGTGATGAGGGTGACCTGATGACGCGTGATCCCCTCGGCGTCGGCGGCGCGGCTCTGCGCCGCCACGTCGCGGGGCTCGGTCCCGTGGGCGGCGCCCGGGGTCACGGTCAGACCCGCCAGCAGAGCCGCGAGTGCGGTGGCCGCCACAAGTTGCGGCCGGGGGCTTGTGACGCCCGCCCGCCATCTGTTGTTCATGTGCATGGGGGGCAGCCTGACGCCGGTGCCGCCCGAGGTCAGCCCCGTGGCCCTGGCGTTCTGAGGACAAGTCACCTTTGCGCCACGACGCGGTGCGGCCGACAAGCCTCAAGCGGTCGGTAAGCCGACGCGGTCGGGTGTGCCGCCGCCGACGGCGCCGAGCCGTCACACCCGTGCGGGCGGCCTCGTCTACGTGACGTCAGGGCCCGCCGCGGACGCGCGCCCGTTCCCCCTACCGGAAGAGGACGCACGATGACCGGCCAGTCGACCACCGAGGGCCGGATCGACCCGGCCGACGTGGAGGAGTCCGCGATCGGCGACCTCACCCGCCTCGTGGAAGCCGTCGCGCGCTCCACCGCCGAGTCACCGGGCTCGATCCTGGCGGACCTGTCGGACGGCATCGTGGACGGGCTGTTCGTCTTCCTGCGGGCACACCACGAGGACGAGGCCCGCCGACGAGTGGTGCGCCGGCCCGGAGCGCTGTGAGAACCGTCCCGTCCGGGCCGTCGCGACCCCTCCCATACAGCGCGTGTATGGGAAGATGATATCCATCATCTACATCCGGTGATCCGGAGAGGGGTGAGACAACGTTGTCAAGCGCGGGGAGTCAAGCGGTGAAGGACCTCGAGGCACTGGTCGGCGGCCGGGTGGAGGGCACGTCGTACGACGATCGGGTACGTCTTCGCGTCGGCGCCGCGAGCGGGGACGGGGGATCGGGCGTCGTCGCGGAACTCGTCCTGGAAACGGAGTTCCGCCTGCGGGACACCGACGGCGAGTACCACGAGATGTGCCCCGGGACGGGTTCGGCCCTGGCCCCGGTCCTCGACCTCTTCGGGCAGTCGGTCACCCGAGTCGGCGTGAGTGCCGACGGCTCCTTCGTCGTCGACTTCGACGCCGGTTCGCTGCTGTGGATCGGCGCGGACGCGGGGTTCGGCGTGCGCCACGCGCCGAGCGCATGAGGCGCCGACGGACCGTCCTCGGTCCCGCGCCCGGCATGCGGCGGCGAAGTGACCGCCGCCGCAGCCGCTGGGTCCGCGATCAGTCGAAGAGTCCCTCGACGATGTCCTCGGCGACCTCCCCGCCGAGCTCCTCGGCGGTCTCCTCCACGATCTCTTCCACGATCTCCCCGAAGATGTCGTCCATGTGCTGAACCCTCCCTGACTGTCACGCGATGCGCTGGCCGTCGACCCGGACCGTGCCGGTCCCCGGGGCCCGCGGCACCGTGAAGGGGTGCGAGCCCGTGGTCATCCGCTCAACGTGCGCTTTCCGCGGGGGAGTTCCCGCATCCGGGCAGAAGATCGCGAGAGTCGCGGGGGTGCCCGGCCTCGGGCGGCTGCTCATTCGGTGGTGGTGGTGGGTGGGGTGGTGAGGAGGGGGCGGAGTTCGAGCCATTCGTGGATGGGCTTGCCGCCGGCGCCGGGGGCTGCGGAGAGTTCTGCGGCGAGTTCGAGGGCGCGTGGGTGGGTGTCGACGTCGATGATCATCCAGCCGGCGATGAGGTCCTTGGTCTCGGCGAAGGGGCCGTCGGTGACGGGTGGGCGGCCTTCGCCGTCGTAGCGGACCCAGGTGCCTTCGGGGGCGAGGGCCTGGGCGTCGACGAACTCTCCGGTCTTCTCCAGTCGGGCGGCGAAGTCGTGCATGTACTGGATGTGGTCGGTGATCTCCTGGGGGG